>JAQUEZ010000300.1 GCA_028684915.1 Desulfobulbus sp. | reverse complement strand
ATCGCGATACGCAAACAGATAGTCGCTACTCGCCCTGTACTTGCTGACCCTACGCAACTGAATCAAATTTTGATGAATCTCTGCACCAATGCCTTCCATGCCCTGGAGCAAAATGGAGGTATTCTTGAGGTTTCTCTTCACGACCAAACGTTAGGTCCGTCTGATCTCGCCACGCAACCCAATATTGCACCCGGAGATTTTGTTGTGATCTCCATCTCGGATACTGGCGCGGGTATTTCACCAGAAATACAGCAACGAATGTTTGACCCTTTCTTCACGACCAAGGGGCCTGGTAAAGGGACCGGCATGGGATTATCAATCGCGCATGGAATAATTGCAGAATATGGAGGTTTTATAACATGCGACAGTGAATTGGGTAAAGGGACCGTCTTTAGAGTTTTTCTTCCTGCAATTGAGGGCGAAATTGTCCCTCCTGGGCCTGAGGAAGAAGCCATACCCAAGGGTCGAGAACACATACTCATCGTGGATGATGAACGGATGCTTCTGGAAATGGAGAAAACCATGCTGGAGGGGCTTGGCTATCAGGTAACGGCCTTTTCAAGCAGCACTGATGCGTTTGAAGCGTATCGCAGGAATCCCAACATATTCGATGCGGTGATAACGGATCAGACAATGCCTGAAATGATCGGGATTGATCTTGCGCGTAAGATGCTGCTCATACGACCAAACCTTCCGATTATCCTCTGCACAGGCTTTAGCGCCTTAGTCAATGAAGACCAAGCAAGGGCACTTGGCATCAAAGAATTTGCAACCAAGCCGTTTGCCAAAAGGGAAATGGCGCGCATCCTTAGGCGAGCCCTCGACAAGATTTGATTCTCTTTCCTTTAAGTTGAGAGGAGGCTGCTCTTGTATTGGAACAAAAACCACCGGCAGATCCGGTGGATTGCAAGAAGTGTTTTTGCTTATTAAATTTTCCAGTTGTAAAAAATATATTCAATCGAAAATAAATTTTCTATTTTAACCATACTTCTGGATTATTACACATACTCGACAGATGCTGGTAAAATTTACCAACATGAATCCCATCAACCAATCCGTGATTTACTTGAATGCCTATAGGGACTAACAATTCATTTCCTTGTTCGAAATATTTTCCAATCGCAACAACTGGAATAGAACCATATTTTTTATCATATGGATGGACTATCGATGTAAAGCTAAACCAAGGTATATTGGTGATGAAAAACATATGGTGTTTTTCATTAAACCCCTGATCCGGACATTCCTTAACCTCCTTGATTTTAACTTCTGAATATTCTCGGTACTCTTTGAATGAATCCAGATAACGAGAATCGCAAAATGAAAAAGTTTCATCATCCAACAATACCGTATAGCCAGGATCGACTCTGCTCAATTCAAACAATTCACCATCAATTATCCTGTGCCGCAATTCCGGCACAAGGTTGACGGATTTGGTTATTAAAAAACTGAGTGACAGAAAAAATCCATTTTTGTTTTTGTCTATAAATTTCTTCAGATTTGAGATGTTAACATGACTGGTTGTTGAAAAAAAAGGCATGTCACGATCCTTGAAGGCATCAAGCAAGCCTTTTCGTTTATATGTAGCAAGATCAATTTTTTGCATAGGAATAGTATAATTCTTTTTGTTTGTCTGACTCAGATTGGTCAAAAAATACAAGAACGCAATTCAAAATATTTCGATTCAATGCCAAATTCTATACTAAATAAAATTTCATAAATGCATGGCATCATCTTACCCATCTCTTCATATTTGTACCGGCGGCTTCTTGAAGGTTTTTCAGCGTCTCCGGCGTATCGAACAATATTTTACATAACTCGCATTTGCGATAGGTGACTATTTCGCGGGCTTTGAGTCCAGAAAAGGAGGCTATAGCGCTGATGCCCAGGGATCGGATGCAGTTGTAGAGAGGATTGGTTTCGCTCCTTATAAAGAGTTGCTCGACGGAATGATCTTGGAGGTTGCCGAGCAAGAAAACATGAGTCGTGGCAAAGTGACTGCCTGCGTCACAACAAGCATACATGTTCAAATCCGGAGCCAGATAAGGATTCATCGCACAGCGGTTATCCTGGTAATCCGTGAAGAGTTCCTTTCGCCCCAAGGAATCGGCACGCCCGGCATAGATGATCGGCTCTGGGAAAAATTTGAGTCCATGGTCTCGCAAGAATTGTTCATGCGCATCATCTTCTTCTGAAAAATCAGTCACAAAAGAAATGAAGTAATCAATTCCTGTTTGCATGCAACCCTGAGCCGCGTTCAACACATTGCGGAAAGGAACATGCTCTTGATGCCATCTGCTGGAGCTAATACGTAGCTGGGAAAGCCCGCTCTGTTTGAGCATGCTGAGCATGTGATGGGCCGCTTCAGGTGTCTTTGCCCAAAAACTATTGGTAACGATCCGGGTGTAAATATGGAGTTCCTGGCAAAGAGAGATCAATTCGAGGAGGTCAGAAAAATAGAGAAACGGCTCACCTGCAGTAAAGCTGATGCCGGTAACGTCGACAGCGGCCAGGTCTCGGATGATTTTTTTCGCTTCTGCAAGCTCCATTTTTTTATAATCAGGCACGGCCCCAGCGGCCACGCAATGGGCACATCTAATATTGCAGCGGGTGGAGTATCCAAAAGCTATTTTTCTCATAAATTTGAGGTGTTGAAATTTTTCTATGACTGCCGGTGCTCGCACTCGGCTACTGGCCGACACCGCCCCATTCCAATAGCCAATCTCGCAATTGATGACTTGTTTATATCTTTACCTCTGTTCTAATTTCGACCTTTCCAGAGAAGATGGACTCATAAAAGGTCCATCACACTCTAAGAGATGGCTCAGTAAAAATACAGATAGACAAGGAGTAGTGTTTTTTTGTTGCGGAGGCATACATCAGGTATGTCGAGTGTCGAGAAAAACGCTGCGACGCAGGAGAACGCAGTATTTACGACGCCATCAAAACTGCCAGCCTCAATCAGCCACCTAATCTTGCTCTAACGCCTCGCGTACCTTAGTGGCAAGATCCTTGGTGGAAAACGGTTTATGCATAAAACACACACTTTCGTCCAGCACGCCTCGATGGGAAATAACATCCGCCGTGTAGCCAGACATAAACAACGTCTTAATATCTGGGAAACAGGCGTGGAGCCGAGCAGCTAAATCGCGACCATTCATCTCGGGCATAATGACATCGGTAAGCAACAGTTGAATTCTGCCGGAATGCATTTCAACCAACCGCAGTGCCTCGCTCGGTGTGCTCGCCGTCAACACGCTGTACCCTAATTTTTCGAGCATTGTTTTGCTCAACTTTAAAATGGTAATCTCGTCCTCTACCACCAGGATGATTTCGCCATGACCTAAGGAGATATCCGGCGATGCTGTTGCTCTCTTTTCTCCGGCGCTGTCCTGGTACCGCGGTAGATAAATTGCAAATGTCGTCCCTTGATCTGGCTCACTATAGACGTTAATAAAACCGTTGTTCTGCTTGACTATACCGTAGACGGTGGCCAAGCCCAAGCCAGTGCCCTGCCCTTCTTCCTTGGTGGTGAAAAAAGGCTCGAAAATTTTATCTAACGTCTCTTGGCCCATGCCGCAGCCGTCATCACTCACGACTAATCGAATGAATTCACCGGGGATAAAGCCAGCATGGTCGGAACAATAGGCTTCATCAAAGGTCACGGCGTCCGTTTCGATGCTAATCTTCCCCACACCCGCAATGGCATCACGCGAATTCACGCATAGGTTTGCCAAAAGTTGATCCATTTGCGACGGGTCGACCTTGACCGGATATATACTTTTCCCAGGCAGCCAAGCCAAGTCAACATCCTCGCCGATGAGACGCCGCAGCATCTTGAGTATGCCTCCCACTGTCTCGTTCAAGTCGAGTATTTGAGGGACGACAGTTTGTTTGCGGGCAAAAGCCAACAACTGTCGGGTAATATTAGAAGAACGCTTGCCGGCATCATAAATTGCCTGAAGATCATGATGTAACGGATCGGACGGACCGATTTTGCCCAAGGCTATTTCCGCATAACCGAGTATCACGCCAAGCATATTATTGAAATCATGGGCGACCCCGCCTGCCAATCGTGCGACAGATTCCAACTTCTGGGCTTGAGTGAACTGCATTTGCAACTTTTCCTGGTCTTCTGCGGCCCGTTTGCGCTCAGTGATATCCAGGCAATGCCCGATATATCCTAGAAAAACACCTTTATTGTCAAAGCGGGGCGTTCCTTCATCCTGTATCCATCGGTATTCGCCGCTGACGTGGCGCAGCCGATATTCCATGCTGAACCGCTCACGCTGGTCAAAGGCCGCAACATAGATCTGCAAGCAGGATTCGAAGTCGTCAGGATGCACGCCCTCTAACCATCCATCACCGAGTTCTTGCGCAAGAGAGCGGCCTGTGAACGCCAGCCAAGGTACGTTGAAATAATCGCATTTCTTGTCCTGGCCGGATGTCCAGATAAGGGCCTGGCCGGAATCGGCAAGGTTGTGGTATCGTTGCTCGCTTTCCTGCAGCGCCTTTTCCGTCCGCTTACGTTCGGCCAGTTCATTTTCTAGTTTTGCCGTTCGCTCGGCAACCAACGTCTCCAACTCGTCTTGGTGTTTTTGTAAAGCTCGTTTCTGTTGGTCCATTTCGAGGAAGATTCGGACCTTGGCAAGAATGACTTCTGGTGCGTAGGGCTTGATGAGGTAGTCAACACATCCTGCTTCGTAACCACTGAACAGATGTTGTTCATCTGGATAGTTCGCAGTAACGAAGATAATCGGGACCAACCGGGTTTTTTCGTCCCTGCGCAGGTGTTCGGCCAGTTCTAATCCGCTCATTCCCGGCATCATGACGTCAAGAATCGCCATCGCAAAATCGTGATCAAGGGTGGCGGCCAGTGCTTCGTTACCGCTCATCGCTTCGATGATTTCTGCCTCGATGCCGTACAGAACTTGCCTGAGAGCAACAAGATTCTCCTTCCGGTCATCCACGATCAATATTTTTTGTCTGGGACACATAGTCGATTCCGATTTGTTCCTTGTGATGAACTTTTTCCGAGCCTATCACTTATGGGCCTATCAACGCAGCTTCATCGCATGAGGTTACGCGCGTACCGGCCTACCGAGCTCCACCAATCGTTTGCTCATCTGCGCAATGGTCAACACCTCGTCCACTGCACCCGTATCGATAGCCGCTTGTGGCATCAACGGATATTCGGCCGTTGATGGATCCTGAGCAAGGGTCAAGCCGCCAACAGCTTTGATCGTCTGTATACCTGCGGCACCGTCTACGCTTGCCCCTGAAAGAATGACAGCAATCAGCTTTTCTTTCAAAACCAGAGCAGCGCTCTCGAAAAGAACGTCAATAGAGGGCCGTGACCAATGGACCCGCTCTTCCAGCGAAAGGGCTATTGTCCCGTTCCGCTCCATAAGCATATGATAGTTGGCTGGGGCGACATATACGTGGCCACGTTCAATGGGTTGCTTGTCACCAGCTTCAATCACCGAGAGATGCGTGGTGCTGGCCAAGTTCCGGGCAAAAGCGCCATCATCACTGGGGTGGAGATGCTGGACCAGGAGCACCGGCAGGGCATAATCCGCTGGAAGCGCTGCAAGGATAGCAGCAAACGCCTTAAGCCCACCAGCCGATCCCCCTATCACCACGGCTTTGTGACCTTCAGGCTCGGCTGTGCCGCACGCATCGCTCATTTTCACACCGTATCCTTTTTCTTATATATGCGGGCCTTGTCATCCACCACCTCGTAATGATCATACTCACTGGTGAACCGAAGATCTTCCTTGGGACCGAGACAGAGAAACCCCCCATGCACAAGGCTTTCCGAAAAAAGGCGCAGAACCCTATTCTGCAGGTCGCTATTGAAATAGATGAGCACGTTGCGACAGAAAACGAGATGCATTTCTCCAAACACGCTATCCGAGGCTAGGTTGTGGCTGGAGAAAACGATCCGTTCTTTGAGGGCGTTATCCATGGCCACTGATTCGTACCGGGCGTGGTAATACTCCGAGAATGATTTTTTGCCGCCGGTCTGTTGATATTTTCTGGTCGCTTCTTTGATTTTTTGCATTTCGTAGATGCCCGAACGGGCATGATCAAGGGATTCGTCATTGAAGTCGGTGGCATAAATGGTCGCGTGGTCGTAGAGTCTCTCCTCCTTGAGAAGGATCGCTAAAGAGTACACCTCTTCGCCGGTCGCGCATCCAGCATGCCAAACCTTGATATGCGGCCACGTCCTGAGGATCGGCGTCACCTTTTCCCGCACCGTGCGGTACACCCAAGGGTCACGAAATAACTCGGTCACGGAAATGGAAAGATAGCGGGCCAGACGTGAAAAAAAATCCCGGTCATGAAGAACCTTTGGAATCATCTCGGACACCAGCACGCACCCTGAACCTGACAGAAACTGCCTGATCCGGCGTTCGATCGAGGCACGGGCATAGGACCGAAAGTCGTAGCCGTAACGAAGATAGATGGCTTCCAACAGAAGATCGATCTCGACACTTTCAATGGTTGCTTTGCACTGCGCAGGCGAATCCATCCTACCTTTTCACCGTGTGGTTATCAAAAAAGCATGGCGCTGGCTGATTTGCCGTCAATTGCACTGCTTATATCCGCGACACCTCAACCCGTTTGCTCGTCATGGGGCCATTATCATCTGCAAAGCCAGACTCGCATCATCGAAAATAACCGGCTCTGGTCAAGCGGCTTCGGTAGATAATCGTTTGCACCTGCATCCAGGCATTTTTCCCGGTCTTCAAGCATCGCTTTTGCGGTGATGGCGATGATCGGCAGATTTCGGAACCGCTCCTGGCTGCGAATCCGCCGTATGGTCTCGTAACCGTCCATAACTGGCATCATAATATCCATCAGCACCAAATCTATGTCCGGTTGTTCTTCCAGCTGCAGCAACGCCTTTTCCCCGTTTCCAGCCTTGATCGGCTTCATTCCGCGCTCAGCCAGAAGGTGCGAGACAGTGAAGGTCGTTCGCATGTCATCATCAACCACTAGCACCTTTTTATCCTTCAAAAGAATGTCGGTATCATGGAGATCCTCAATGATCT
>JAQUEZ010000299.1 GCA_028684915.1 Desulfobulbus sp. | reverse complement strand
GGGCGCAGGGCTACCGGGTCTTCAGCGTTATCATAGACCAGCAGCCAGTGGTGCTGCTGCCGGTCGAGCAAGCAGTTGAGCGCCATGGTCGGGGTGTTACCGGGCTGCACAGGGGCGCTGACTTTTTGCCAGGCAACCTGGGCATCCAATTGCAGCGTTGTTTCGTTCTCGGCGGCAAACCACCAGATCCCGGCATAAGCATCGCGGTAGTTAAGGCTGTACTTGAGCGCCATCTGGGTTTTGCCCACCCCGCCCATGCCATACAAAGCCGCTCGCGCAACCAGGGCTTTGCCACCACTGGCCGTCAAGTGGCTCCGCAACTGACCCATGAGGTTCTGCGGGTCCTGGAAATGGGGGCTGAGCGAGTGGCCGGTAATCCGGAAGGGTTGGTTAATGCCCATCGGGGCGTGGAAGCATGGTTCGGGCATGCCGGGGACCCGGGCCAACCGCTCGCGCAGGCGGACGAATTGTTGGTCCCAGTCGGCCTGCGTGCCGTGGAAGGTGTGGGCGTTTAGGGTGCAGAATGGTGTTAGGTCGGCAATGTCCGGGAGGAGACGCACTGGGGCGGGCATGGTCGAGCCGCCAACCAGTACCGGCAGGAGTAGCGGCAGGTTACCGCACTGGTGCCGGTCCAGGGCCAGTTCAACCTCCCGCCGGACAAAGTCGATCTCGGTTCCGTTGGTTCGCCGGTCGAGTTCCTCCAGCCACTCGGGACCGACCACCACCAATACGGCAGCAGCTGTGTCGAGGGCCGCCTCTATCCGAGCTGGAAAGACGTCACCCATATCGATAGCGTCCAGATCGAAAAAGATGACGCTTTCATCGAACCAGTGGCGCAATCGGTCGTACAGACGACCGGCATGCCCGCCCGCATCACTTCGGCGGTAACTGGTGAAGATATCGTATCCAGTGCTCATTGCTTTCTCCAAGTCTGGGTACGGCAAAATTCCCTGAATAATCAAGGGTAGGGCGGTTTTTCAGTCGCCCGTTTTCTTTAATAGCGAATACTTGCCCAAAACATCATCGCTTTCCAATCTTCGTCGTCACCGAAACGCTGTTTGGCACCGGAATCCGGGATGGCGTAGGCGCCGACCCAGGAAAGGGAGAGGTGATTGTTGACTGTCCAGTCCACGGTTAAATTCCACTCGTCGACATAGTCGTCGCTGGTAACGCTCAGGGCTGCCGGGCTGTGGAGGCTGAAGGCGTAATAGAACAAGCTCACTGCCAGGGCGTCCACCGGCTGTACCTTGAGCCGAATCATGTGGGTATCCTGGTTCTCGTTGAAAATGTCGTACTCGCCGGTGATCTCGCCCTGGAACCAGGAGCCCCAGTCGGTGGCACTGTAGAAGAGTACATCGTAGTTCTCGTCAAAGCTGGAGTAGCGGTAGGTCAGCTCCGGTTTCCAAGCAACATCCGCCCACTGATAGCTTGCCGCCACATACCAGCCCAGGCCGTTGTCTTGGCCGTCGTCCCGATCTTCAACCACAAGTTCTCCGTCCAGTTTCAGCGGCTGGAGCGTGGCAGGGCCACCAGCCACAGCAAAGGGTTTGATGCTGCCGCGAATATCGTAGAGGCGCATCTCATCACGGGTGGTGTTGTCTGACTCCAGGGTGGCCAAACTGCCGCCGATGGAGGCGTTTTTTGAGAAGGCATAATCCAGGGTCAGGCCGGTGGCCTGGGTGTTGGCCGGGAAGGGACTGTCGTTGTCAAAGAAGAAAAGGTCGCCGGACCAGGGGCCGGATTTGAATTTGGCAATGGCGGTGAAATCTGCTGAACGCCGACCGCCCAGGTAGTAGGCAGCCCGGTTAAATCCTGCGCCCCCCTCGCTGCCAAAGAGAAAGAGGGTCCCCGCCGTATAGATCTGGCGGCCAAAGGAAATGTCGAGAAAATCCTCACCCATGGAACGAAACAGATTGCCTGAACGCCAACCGAGATAGGCCTTGTCGATCCGTAAGCTGCTGACATCACCCAGCCCCACATTGGTTCCCGCCGCATCATAGCCTTCAAAGGTATTGGCCTGCACCGCATCAATGCGGCCATAGAGGGTCTGGGTGTTGGGAAGGACGATGTTGCCTTCAAGGCCGGGCCGGATCAGCGACTCCCACCAGGTGTCAATGTCAACGCCCATTACACCCCGGTCATTGCCATACCAGGCATTATCCTGACTGAAGAAGGCGAGGTCGACTCCCAGGGTGGCCTGGAGATAGCTCTTACCGTTACTGCTCTGGTAAAAGCGGAGCGGATTGTTCTCAGTCTCTTCGGCCAAGGTCGTCCCTGGCAGGATGAGGGAGGCGAGGAGACAGGCGGAAAGGGCGAAATGACCGGCGGTACGGGCGAGGTGATCCATGGGGGTGTTTGACCTTTGCATCCATGCAGTTGAGGTTCAATAGAACGAGCCCGGCAGGTTGTATTGTTCATAATCTATTCATGAACAGATATTTATCCCCGAACTGTTTGTTTACTGAGCCATTCAATACGAGAGAGAGCTGTTTAGGTCAATGAATATTGTAACTTTTTTGCGGGATAAAGGGAGCGTCAACCATTTGCAGCGTTTTGCTGCAAATGGGCCAGCACCAGGTTGATCTCGCCATAACTGTATTCGTCACCAAGTGCCTCTTTGATCGCCTTGAGTGAACCGGTATTAAGGGCGGGAATTTTCTCTTCAAGCGCACGCCGTCGCTCCTCCGGCACCAACCCATCAATTGCCAATTCACCTGCCTTGATGAAAAAGGCCAGATGACCTTCCACGGTCTGGCGGGTGAGGACGCGCTGACTGGCGATCTCCTCGATGGAAAGCCCGGAGCGGAGCATATCCAGGCTGACCTGTTTGGTGTTTTCACGGCTGGTTGCCTGTTTACGTTCGCCGGTAGGGCCAATGGAAAGTGCCAGCGGTATGGGCAGAGCCACCGACTCGATCCCGTTATTGCGGCGATAGTTGGCAACCATGGTGACGATTTCTCGACCGTAGCGTTCGGCCAGCCGTTTACCGATCCCTTTGATCTCCATAAGTGCGGGAATAGAATCCGGTAGGTGAACCGCAATCTGGATCAGGGGTTTCTGGTGGAGAATTTGGTAGGGGGCCACGCCGTTTTCCGCGGCCAAGTCGGTCCGCCACTGGCGTAGTTGCTGGAACAGCTCCGGATGGCCGACATCGGCCTCGGTGTAGATGGTGCTTACCTTGGTCGTGGCTTTTTCCGCCTCCATGGCAGCGTGGGAGAGGGCTCGTGTATAGCGGGCCGGGTTGAAATGGCCATCGCAGGCACTGACCGCAGCCAGCTTGGTGGTGCATTCCTGGCGGCAGTACTTGAGCATGTTGGTGATTCGTTTATGGATATCCTTGTTGTCGGACTCGATGTCCAGGCTGTCGAGACAGGGCTTGGTGATGGTCTCGAACTTATCCTGAAAGTAAGTGGCCGACTTCCCCAGCCGTTCGAGGATCACCGGGTCGCGGGCGGGTTCCAGGTCCGGCTTGAACAGGGAGTGCAACTGGCGGCGGAAGCTGTCGCCCACGGCGCAGATCGCGGAGAGGGTCTGCTGGTGGATATCAAAGAGATCAGCGCCCACCATAACTTGAATGATGGAGGCGTTGCCGCGAATCAGTCCGATCAGACGCCCGAACAATTGAGCAAAATTGCTAAAATCAAAGCACTGATACAACAGTTCCTGCTGGTAGCGTATTTTGGCTGCTGCCAGATCCGTCTCGGTGGGCATGCGTTGCTGTAAAGCGGCCATGAAATCGAGCACCGCAGGGTCGGTTTTGATCGCCCGGGCGGTGATCGGCGAGCGCAGCACCAATCCTTCAAAGGTGCGGCAACGGCTCAGGGCTACATACACCTGGCCGTGGGCAAAGGCGTCTTGAGCATCGATCACCGCCTTGTCAAAGGTCAACCCCTGGCTCTTGTGAATAGTGATAGCCCAGGCAGGTTTCAGCGGGTACTGGTTGAAACTGCCCACCACCTTTTGCGAGATCTCCGAGGTCTCGGTGTCCACGGTGTATTCGATATTTTCCCAGGTCACCGGTCCGACCTCGATGCTCTCGCCATCCTCGCACTCGACCCGGACCTTTTCCCGGCTCATGGCCGCCACCGTACCAATTTTGCCGTTAAAATAACGCCGCTCCTGTGAGGTGTCGTTGCGAACGAACATCACCTGTGCACCCACCTTCAACTCTAGGCTGGCAGCGGTGGGGAAGGCGTATTCAGGGAAGGCGCCATCAACCCCGGCCTCAAAACTGCGACTCTTGCCCGGCAGTTCCGCGAGCCGAGCCTGGTTGATGGTATCGGCCCCACTGTTGTGGGTACACAGGGTGATGTAGCCTTCCTTGGACGTGAATTCCGGTTGGTAGCGTGAGTTGAGTGCGGTCATTCCGGCCTGATCGAGCCGATTGTCACGGACTTGGTTCAGCAGGCCGATAAACTGTTGATCGGATTGGCGGTAGATGTGTTTGAGCTCGATCGTCACTAACTCCAGCTGTGCGAGAGCCTTGGAACTGAAGAAATAGGGGGTTTGGTAATAATTCTGGAGGATGAGCCAATCATCCTCTTTGGCCACCGGCGCCAACTGTTGGAGGTCGCCGATCATTAGCAGTTGCACACCGCCGAAGGGAAGCTCGGAGCGGCGATAGCGGCGCAGGACGCTGTCGACGCCGTCGAGCAGATCCGCACGGACCATACTGATCTCATCGATGACCAACAGATCTAGGCTGTTGATGATGTTGCGTTTATCCCGGCTCATCCGGTGGCGACCGCCTGAGAATTCGGAACCGGGAACATAGGGGCCGAACGGCAGCTGGAAAAAGGAGTGCAGGGTGACGCCACCGGCATTGATGGCCGCTACCCCGGTGGGAACGGTTATCACCAGCCGTTTTTCTGTCTGGTTGCGGATATGGCGGAGAAAGGTGGTTTTACCGGTGCCGGCTTTGCCGGTGAGAAAGAGGGTGCAGTTGGTCTGCTCGACAAAGGCCTCGGCAAGGTGGAGTTCGGGATTGGCAGGCGACATAATAATTGGTGAGGTCGATGGGTTAATTTGACGGCAGCCTACCGCATTTACTGCGTACCGGCAAGAGGCGGGGTTATTCTTCGGGTTTCCGCCGGAGCGCTTTTATTTTCGCTTGGCAGCGTTTGCCCTCCAATCGCCGTTTGCGCGAGGCCTTGGTCGGTTTGGTGGGCCGTCGTTTGCGAGGTACCACCAGGGCTGCACGGATGATGGCGGTTAATCGTTCCAAGGCGGCCTCGCGGTTTTTTTCCAGGCTGCGAAATTCCTGGGCCTTGATCACCAATACGCCGTCGCTGCTGAGCCGCTGGTCGCGTAGATTGAGAAGATGTGTTTTGCAGGATTCGGGCAAAGAAGATGCGGCAATGTCAAAACGCAAATGCACCGCGTTTGATACCTTGTTGACGTTTTGGCCGCCCGATCCCTGGGCACGGATACTATTTAAATCGATCTCGGCGCTGTCGATGCTGATGTTGGAGGTGATCTGGATTTCAGCCATAGGTGCTCCTTTTATCTTGCAAGCTTAGGTGATGGGTTGGACGACTGGAGGAGATCCCTCACATCCGTTCGGGATGACATCAAAGTGCGAGCGTATTCCGCAGGGGAGGCTATTGTCTTTGTCCTTTCTGCCAACCGGAGAAATCTCCTTGCCAAGCGGCAGTCGCGAAATTGTGTTCATCGTCCGAAATTCGTTTTCCCTCTACCGCAAATAAATCAACCAGGCCATAAAGACCGTGGTCACCATGCAAATGAGCACCAGCGGCACCCCGACCTTGGCAAAATCCACCAACCGGTAGCCTCCGGGCTCACGCACAATCATGGTCACCGGTGAGCCCAGCGGCGAGATAAAGGCTGCAGAGCAGGCAATGGCCACGGTCATGGCACAAGCCTGGGGCGAGACGCCCATGGCCTGGCCGATGTCGATGGCCATGGGCGCGGCCAACAGGGCTGTGGGCGTGTTGGAGAGGAAAAGACCGATCCCGGCGGTCACCAGGAAAAGCACGGCAAGCACCAAAATCGGACCGCTGTGGCCAAACTCAGCCAAGAGCGTATGCGAGACCAGGGCTGAGACGCCGGTCTTTTGCAAAGCTGTCGCCAAGGGCAGGATCCCGGCCACGAGAATGATTGTTGGCCAATCCACGGCCTTGAACCAGGTGTCGGGTTTGACACAACGGCTGAGCACCAAGGCCGCTGTGGCACCGATAATGGCGGTCACTGTGGGTACAATATTAAACACGATCAGGCCGACCATGGTGCCGATGATAGCCAAGGCCAAGGGGGCATGATTGCGGGCAGGTATCACCGCGCGAAAGTCCTGGGGCAGGGTAAGGAGGATATATTGGTCCCGGTGCTGCTGCAGGCGAAGGATATCTTCCCAGGCGCCGCAGATGAGGAGCACGTCGCCGAAGAGCAGCGGTTCATCGGCAAAGTCTGTGGTGATGGTCTCGCCTTTCCGACGGATGGCCAGGGCCAAACATTCAAACTGGGTATGAAAACCAATCTCGCGGATCGATTTGCCGATCAGGTTCGAATCCGGGGTAAGCATGACCTCACCGGCGCCGATGACCTCGAAAAAATGGCGTTTCAGCACCGGATCATCGGGTATCTCCATTTTTTTGAGATGGTACTCGTGGCCAAAACGCTCGATGTCCTTTATGGCCCCGATAATCACCAAGATCTGTGCCTTCTCAAATACGCTTTCCGGTCGAGCCGGGACGGTAATGCCGCCGCTATGGGCAGGCGTATGTAGGGCAATCAGGTGGAGATGATGGTGGGCGGCTAGCTGCATCCGTGCCACCGAGCGGTCGATTAGATCGGATTTGGTGGTGATCTGCAGCAGGGACAGGCGCTGATCAAGGCCATAACGGTAGATCAGGTCCTCAATGGAGCGTTCGTGCCGGTGTTGTTCCTTGCGTTTTTGTGGAGCAAGCAGGTGGCGGCCACCGATCACAATGAAACCGATCGCCAGGAGCAGGCAAATGAGGCCAAAGGGGGTGAAGTCGAAAAAAGAGAGCGGCTCCAGGCCACGTTCGCGCAGGACGTTGTTGACCGCAATGTTGGGCGGCGTGGCCACCAGGGTCATCATGCCGCTAATCAGGGAG
>JAQUEZ010000298.1 GCA_028684915.1 Desulfobulbus sp. | reverse complement strand
GCGGTGGCGTGGAGGAACTGATCGCCTCGGCTCCGGCCCTGGAAATCAACCTTCTGGCCAAGGAAAAGCGGCTGTTGGAGATCCTGGCAACCGAACGCAAACAGGGCCGCAAGGTGGCGGTCTTCCTCGAACACACCGGCACCCGTGACCTGGTGCCCACCCTGGTGGACAAGCTGCATCACCATGGTTTCACCCCTTTGGTCCTTCGAGGACAGGCGGTTAAACCGGAACAGCGGGAAGATTGGCTCAAAGAAAACCTCGCTTCCGGCCAGTACGACTGTCTGCTCTGCAACCCCAACCTAGTCAAGACCGGTCTGGATTTGCTCGACTTCCCGACCATCGTCTTTTTCCAGTGCGGCTATTCGGTGTTCACCCTCAGGCAGGCCAGCCGTCGTTCCTGGCGGATCGGCCAGAACCTGCCGGTCCGGGTCTTCTACCTGGCCTATGCCGAAACCATGCAGGACAAGGCGCTCAGCCTCATGGCCCAAAAGATGGAGACCTCGCTCGCAGTTGAGGGCGAACTCTCGGGGCAAGGGTTGGCTGCCCTCTCCGAATCGGAGAACAGCATGCTCTACGAGTTGGCCAAGGCCCTCACCGGTCACCAGCCGGTGGAGGATGTCACCACCGCCTGGAGCCGGTATCGCCAGCGGGAGTTGGCTTCGGTGCTCGATCTCGATGAGACCGGAACCATCACCACCGCCGAGGAAACCCGGGTGACCACCACAACCACCATCAGTTCCCCTGATGGGCAGACCGCCCTGGTCCGCCACGAGTTGGTGATCAGAGGGCGGGTCTATCTTCGGGGTAATACGGCTGTGGCCTATGTGGACGGCAACCGCTTCCAGCTGCAAGCTGGGGTAATCTATTGGCAGGATCGCCGGATCGGCAGCTATGACCGCCAAGGTCATGGCGAGATCAACCATAAACCCATTCGTCTCTACAAGCCGCCCCATCTTGGCCATTTTGTCTTGGCCGAGGTCCGCCAAGCTGCTTGACCACTGTTTGAACTCAAACCTATCCCAGACGGGGCACACTGCCCCGATGGGCTGTTGTGCCTCGTTCACAGGAGGCACACATGCTCTACATCAAAGATCTCTGCGGCATATACCAGCCCGCACCCAAGGAAACTATCCTCTCCGCAGCCCGCAAGTTGAGCGGTTATCAGTTTCGGCGTGGGGCAGCCATCCTGTCGCCCACCGCCGCCAAAGAAACCATCGGGCTCAAGCTCACCGGCCTGGAGCATGAAGTGTTCGGCGGTCTGTTCCTCGACAGCCGGCATCAGGTGTTGGCTTGGCGGGAGATGTTCCGGGGCTCGATCAACCGCAACTCGGTCCATCCCCGTGAAGTGGTCAAGGAGGCGCTGGCGCTCAATGCAGCGTCGGTCATCATCGCCCATAACCACCCCTCCGGCGGCATCCAGCCCAGCAAGGAAGATCTGGAACTCACCCGCACCCTGACCGAGATCCTCAAGGTGATCGATGTTCGGGTACTCGATCATCTGATCGTGGGGGATGAGGTCGTCTCTCTTGCTGAAACCGGCCATCACAGCGCATGAAACCCATTGGGGATGACCCGATGGAATATCCCTGCACCCAAGGAGCGAAATCATGAATAATCAGAAACTATCCATCTACGAAGAAATTACCGGCAAGATCATCACCGCCATGGAAGACGGCGTCAATCCCTGGGCTAAGCCCTGGCAAACGATCCATTACGGACCCTTCCGCAATGCGCTCACCAACCGGCCTTACCGGGGGATGAACGTCCTGTTGCTGAATCTTGTGGCCCTGGCCAGTGGTCATGTCGATCCCCGCTGGCTCACCTTCCGCAATGCCGAGCAGTTGGGCGGCCATGTGCGCAAGGGCGAGAAAGGAGCGTCAATTGTTTTCTGGAAGTTCCTGCCCGCAAGGGACCGGGACGGCGATGCGGCACCCGATGCCCTGACCGACGACGAACAGGAGCGCAAGCTGATCCCCTTTGCCAGTAGCTACACGGTGTTCAACGTGGAGCAGTGCGAGGGGTTGGACCTACCGCCGCTGGTCGAAGAAGAGGCGTCGGATGTGAACGAGTGCAACGAGCTGGCGGAGCAGATCCTGGCTTTGCCAAACCTGAAGCATGGCGGCAACAAGGCCTGCTACCTGCCGGGTCCAGACATGGTACTTCTACCGCATCGGTCCAGCTTCGAGCATGGTGATTTCTACTATGCTACTGGCTACCACGAGATCTGCCACTGGTCAGGGCATCCCAACCGGTTGAACCGGGTGTTCGGCACCCGGTTCGGTGATCTCGGCTATGCCTTCGAGGAGTTGGTGGCCGAGATCGGCGCGGCCTTCCTCGGCTCCCATACCGGCATCCCTTTTGAGAACATGCGCCATCCGGCGTATATCCACCACTGGCTGCAGATCCTCCAGGGCGACAACAAAGCCATCTTCACAGCCGCTGCCAAGGCCCAGCAAGCCGCCGACTTTGTCCTCGACAAGGCCGGGATTGTTGGTGTTCAGGAAGAAACGCTGCCGGCGGCAGCATAGGAAACAACGCTCAAGAAACGAAGAAACCCCAGCAACGCCAACGGCTGCTCCAACCATGACGGTTGGGCAGCCGTTTCTTTTAAGCCGGTTTAACGGGTCAAGAAAGCCAGGAAACTGGCCTTCGGCTAAGAAAGAAAAAACGGCGTGATGGAAGAAACGAAGAAACAGGTTGCCGAAGGACACCGATCATAGGTGTCACTGATCGCCCTAATGGAGCCCTGAATTGCCGTCGGAGCCAGGGGCAATCAGCTGTCCAGCGCTTCCCTGACTTTTTTGGCCATGCTCTCTTTGGAGAACGGCTTCTGCATGAACTGAATTCCCTGGTCCAAGATTCCTCGGTGGGCGATGACATTGGCGGTGTAGCCGGACATGAACAGGGTCCTCAGCGTGGGGTACATCTCGCCCAGCCGATGGGAGAGCTCTTTGCCGTTCATCTCCGGCATTACTACGTCGGTGATGAGCAGGTGGAATTCTCCAGAATGTTCTTCAGCAAGACGCAAGGCCTGACGTGGTAGCCTAGCGGTCAACACGGTATATCCCAGGCCTTCCAGTATCCTCTTCGCCAACTCCAAAATCGAGACCTCATCTTCGACGATGAGAATGGTTTCGCCTTGGCCATGGGAAAGACATAGGGGAGCGATTTGGGGAGACTCGACCGCCAGCTCAGTGTGACGGGCAAGGTATATCTTGAAGGTGCTGCCCTTGCCGGGTTCGCTGTATACGTTAATGAAACCGTTGTTCTGCTTAACGATGCCGTAGACCGTGGAAAGCCCAAGCCCCGTGCCCTGGCCTATACCCTTTGTTGTGAAAAACGGTTCGAATATTTTTTCGATTGTTGCGCGGTCCATGCCGCATCCGTCGTCACTGACGGCCAGGAGCACGTAGTCACCCGGTATGAAACCTAAATGATCGGCGCAATAGGCTGCGTCGAACGTTGTTATCCCGGTTTCAATGGTGACACGGCCCACTCCGTGAATGGCATCCCGAGCATTGACACAGAGATTGGCCAGTATCTGGTCGACCTGAGAAGGATCCATCTCTACAGGCCAGAGATCGGATCCGGGACGCCAAGCCAAGTCGATATCCTCACCGATGAGCCGACGCAGCATTCTGAGCATGCTTTCCACAATTTTATTCAAGTCCAGGGCTACCGGGGCAATCGTCTGCTTTCTGGCAAAGGCCAGGAGTTGCCGAGTGATGTCGATGGAGCGGATTCCGGCATCATGGATTGCGTGAATGTATTCATACAGTGGATCTTCGTGGGCAATTTTTTCCTGGGCCAGTTCCGAGTATCCGACAATGACGCTGAGCATGTTATTGTAATCATGTGCAACTCCTCCTGCCAGCCGGCCTACGGCCTCCATCTTTTGGGCCTGGTTCAGCTGACCCTCCAATTCCTTCTGACGAACCTGCGCCTGGATGGATTCGGTCAGGTCGCGCACGAAAACGAGCGCGCCGTTCTTGCCGCCGTGCTCAAAGGGGACAGCGGAGGTTTCCACAGTTACAAAGGTATTGTCCAGGCGCAGCAGGCGTATCCCATGCTGGCGCGGGACAATCTTTTTTTCCTGATTGAGCTGTCGGATTCGCTCGCTAATTATTTGGTGAAAATCCGGGTGAACCCGGTCGATGACCGGGGTTCCAATCAATTCGGAAGGCTGCTGCGCACCCAATAAATCGGCCGCAGCCCTGTTGAGATAGGCGAATTGGCCTTCAGTCTGGATGAAAATGGCATCCGGGGCATTCTCCACGACCAGGCGGAATTGCTGTTCGCTCTCGCGCAGGGTTGACTCCGCTTCCTGCCGCGCAGCCGCTGTTTTGTCAAGGAGACAACGTACCGATTCGATCTCAGCAATGATCGGTTGCGTGGTCGGGGCTAAGGAAGAATCAACCAGATTGGCCAGCGAACCGGTCAAGCGCCGGCCAGCCAAACGTCCGGCGATGACGCCAATCAACGTGGCAATAAGAATTGCCAAAACCAATGCACCAGCCGCGATGATGAACGGTCTCTGATAGGTCTCGCTCGGAATGTCGAGAACCACCGACCAGGGCGCATGGGCAAAGTTAACCGTCCAGCGTTCCGGGACATTTTCAGCTATCGGGCGAAACTCCATACTCGGTGGCGAACGGCGCGCCATCACTTCGTTTTTACCGTCGAGTACGGCTATGGACCATTCAGAAGTAAGTGCCAATTCGTCGAGGTGTTGTTGCAGCTGGCGGGTTTCGATAGTGTTGAGCAACAGGAATAGCGTTTGGCCGTTGCGGATTATTGGAACTGCCACGGCAACCAGCGGTTCTTTTGCTACCGGTCCGGGAAACATATCGCCGACTGCAGGTTTGCCGGTTTCGAGAACGGATGAAACGGCACTCTTTCCCTTTGGTTTGGGCAATTGCGGCAGCGCTGTCCCGAAAGGTGCGCGGGTATTGAAACGCATTTGCATTGCGAGGTCTGCGAGGATCACATGACCGCCAAAGCTTTGATGAAAAGCCTGCGCTTCATTGTAAAACTCATGCCACCGCGATGGGTCATCCGCCAGCGATGAAGCCGCCATTACCTCTAATGCGGCGATATGCCCTTTGATGTGCTGGTCAATGGCGAAGGCAACGTTGCGGGCCTGATACTCGGCTCTCTGGTCGCCAAGCGTTTTGAGGGAGGAGATGTGTTGAATGGCAAGAAATAGCGAGAGAAGGACAAACGGCAGAATGCACCACCAGATCAAACGGATAAAAAAGGACGACAGGGGTATGGTTCGAGTCTTCTGTTCGGGTGTGACCATCGATTCAGAAATGGACCTCGGAGCCATCTTATCCTCCAATTTCATTAATAAAAAGCAGGAATTTTCGCTGTGTCAGCGTATCCGAAAGGCTAAGCAAGAGAATGCCGCCGATCACTCAATCACAGAAAACATCACGGGAACGGTCGAGCGTCAGCCTGGCAACCCTGGGCCGACCCTGCCCGATTATCACACGGGGCGGAACCTTTGGTCAAGACATCCCCAGTACAAGCTGGGCAGGGGATATGCGAATTATAAGGCTCTGATATTTATTGATACAACACTGCTAAATCAGAGAATTCGAGCCAATTGTCGTCAACAGTTCTTTTTTGGGCGGATTCCCAACCGGGTCGCCAGATTGTGCAGGTTACTTCGGTTCATATCGAGTTCCCGGGCTGCGGCCGCCCAATTGCCCTGATTCCTCTCCAAGGTGTTCTGAATGAGTTTGATTTCAAAGGCCTTGACCTCGGCACGGTACGAAAGGACCCCTTGACTCTGGGCCGGTGTCTTGTCGAGAAGGTTCTGGGGTTCCGGCGCCACCGCAGCGAGATCGCCGCTCAGGCATGCCGGGGTGACGACCGCCTCCCGACCGCCGAGCAGATAGGCGGATGCCTTGAGCACCGACCTGGAAATCACATTATCCAGCTCGCGGACATTGCCAGGCCAATTGTAGCGCATAAGCAGGTTCACGGCCTCCGAGCTGATCTGCACCCGTCGCAGGCCAAGATTGACGCGAGCCTTCTCGATAAAAAAATCCGCCAGCACCGGGATGTCTTCAAGTCGATCCCGCAAGGGAGGCACGGTGATCGGGTAAACATTCAGGCGATGATAGAGATCGGCCCGAAAGGTACCGGCGGCCACCTCCTGCTCCAGATTCCGGTTGGTCGCGGTAATCAGGCGGACATCCACATGCTGCAGCTTCTCGGAACCAACACGCTGAATCTCCCCTTCCTGGATTGTTCTCAGCAGCTTTGCCTGGATCTCCAGCGGTAATTCCCCGATTTCATCCAAAAACAGGGTGCCGCCATCGGCCAGTTCAAACTTGCCGATTCGGTCGGCGATGGCGCCGGTAAAGGCACCCTTGACGTGCCCAAACAGCTCGCTCTCGGCAAGGGCGGTGGGAAGGGCGGCGCAATTCAGATAGAGCATCGGTTGATCCCGCCGCCGGGAATGGTTATGCACGGACCGAGCCACCAACTCCTTGCCGACCCCGGTCTCTCCCACAATCAGGATAGTGAACTTGGATTTGGCGACCAACTCAATCTCCTGGCGCAGTCGCCTGATCTGGGCACTGGCGCCGAGCATTTCCCGACCTCTGTGTTGCTGGATATCCTGCATCAGATCATTGGCCAAGAGTCCCTGCCGTTCCGCTTCTTTCTCAAGCGTCGACAACAGGTCGACGGTCTGCATCTGAGCGCTGGTGAGCGAGGCGATCACCTGGATGTACTGTTTGGGCAAGTGGCTGAAGGCGGCCGGATCGATCGCATCGAACACCAGCACGCCAACCAGTTGATCTCTCATCAGCAACGGGCAGCCAAGACAGGCATGGATGTGATCAACGGAATCCAGATCAAGAACCAGCAAGCCGTCAAACGGGTCGGGCAGTTTGCTGTCGCTGGAGAATAAGGTTGGTTCGGTGGAACTACAGATGATGTCGAGCCGTGGATGGTCCTTGCGGCGAAAATCGGTGGCCATGACCCTGGGTTGCAACCCCTGAGCGGCAATGGGCGCCAAGATGTCATTCTCCAGACGGAGCAGGGCGGCAGAATCGTAGGGGATGGCCAGGCGGAGGGCTTCAAGCAGCCGTTGG
>JAQUEZ010000069.1 GCA_028684915.1 Desulfobulbus sp. | reverse complement strand
ATTCGCTCCAGCACCGCCGAGGGCGCCATTTCCACCTGACGCGCCACCTCGATATTGGGAATGCGGGCCTTTTCCTGCAAAATTTTCAATATTTTCAGACTGATCTCGTCAAGCATCCGCATCACCACGGTAAAAAGGAACCGCCAACCGCATATGAAAAAGACCGTACCGCAAGCAAATCCGGCGTTCAAGAATAAAATTCAGCAAAAAGATCATTTTTTATAAATATATTCAACATTGCCATTAACAATAATCCATTTATTCGCCTAAAAGTCGATTACACAGAACAAAAACACAACTTACCGTGCCCGGCGGGCCAATGCTTCCCCTTGCACAGGCCAAAAGATTCCTGGTATCAAGGAACCGTTATCCACCCCGCCCTTAACCGAGGATCACGATTTGTGATGTCGTTGCTCTACAATATTCTCTCAGCTTTTTTCGTTCTGCCGCTGTTGCCGCTGCTGCCGTTTATTCTTGGCAAAAAGAAATACCGGAAGCGGATCGGTCGGCGCTTGGGTTGGGGCCTTGCCCGCCAGTTGCCGCCGCGCGCCTCCGAATCGTCGCCCACATTCTGGATGCACGCCCTTTCCGTGGGCGAGGTCACCTCTGCCCTGCCGCTGGCGCGCGGCCTGCGCGAGGCCTTTCCCGAAGCCCGAATCGTTTTTTCCGCCGCCACCCGCTCCGGCGGCGAGGTGGCGGAAAAACTGCTGTCGCCGCACGTTGACGCCCTGATCGCCGCCCCTTTGGACCTGGGACCGGTTGTACCGTTCTTTGCGCGCACCATCCGGCCAGACCTGTTCATCCTGGTGGAAACCGATTTCTGGCCCCACTGGCTCCACTGCCTCAAACAACGGCGCGTGCCAACGCTGCTGGTCAACGGCCGCATCTCGGCGCGCTCCTTTGTTCTCTACCAACGCTTTTCCGGTTTCTTTCGCCCGATGTTCCGCTCCTTTTCCCTGCTCTCGATGCAAACCAGGGCGGATGCCGCCAAGATGATTGCCTTGGGCGTTGAGGAACGGCGGGTGCTCACGCTCGGCAATCTTAAATTTGACACCAGCCAGGTCGCGGACCAGCAAACCAACCCCGCCGCCCCTGGCCTGAACAAGGAGCGCTACGGATTTTCGGCGCTAGCGCCGCTCTGGATCTGCGGCTCGACCCATCGAGGCGAGGAGGAGTTGATCTTCCGCGTCCACCGCCGCCTGCTGACCACGCTCCCGGACCTGCAACTGCTGATTGCGCCGCGAAACATTGAACGCGCCGGGGAGATTGCCGCCTTGGGCGCGAGCCATCAATGCGCCTGCCGACGTCGGACCGACGGCAAAACCGCAGGGCCGGCGCTCATTCTTGACACCATCGGCGAACTGGCGGGATGCTACGCCATGGCCGAGGCGGTCTTTGTCGGCGGCAGCCTCGTGCCGCAAGGCGGTCATAATCCCATTGAACCGGCGGCCGCAGGGGTTCCGGTGCTTTTTGGCCCGCACATGGAGGATTTCGCCGAGATTGCCGACGAATTAATCGAGTGCGGCGGGGCGCGCCGGATCGACGCGGCCGAAGCGCTGGCAGAGGAACTGCTGCGGCTGCTGACCGATCCCGTGGCCCGCGGTCTGGCTGCGGAAGCCGCTTCCGCCTGCGTCCGCGCCAACCGCGGCGTTGTCGGTCGACATCTCGCCGCCGTCAACACCCTGCTCGCCGGGGCGCAACCCGGCCCCTGACGTTCTCGGCATGAGGGGGCTTGCGCAGCGCTGTGTCGACAACCTGCTGGTCTGCGCCGCAGTCTGCTTCATTGCCGGGGCAAGCGTTGCCTTTGTTTGCGCGCGCGCCTTGGCGCAGCTGCCGGTTGTGTCCATTGTCGTTCCCTTGTCGGCAGTTGCCGCCGCCTCGGCACTATTCCTCGACCGGCGGCGGCGGCCGCTGGCCGCCCTGCCCTTCCTGCTCCTCGTCGGCCTGCTCCACACCCACCTTGCCCTGCAACCCAGCAGCGACCCGCACCACATTTCCCGCCTGATCGACGGCAAAACAAAAATCACCCTGGTCGGCCGCATCCAGACCATGCCCGAATTCGACGGCGAGAAGACCCGGTTTGACCTGGCAATGGAATCATTGCTCATTCACACGCCGGAGAGGAACGCGTCTTTTCAACCGGCGCGCGGCCTCATCCAACTCTCCGTGGCCAACGCCCTTGACCCGCGTTTCGCACCTGGCGTCAACATCATGGCCATGGCAACGGTCGACCGCATCCGCAACTATCAGACGCCCGGCGCCTTTGATTATCGCCTGCTGATGGCGGCCAAATCGATCACCTGCTCCGGGTGGATACAGTCCGCAGACGAGATGCTGCCCGTGCGCGACCAGGACGCGTCCGTCTGGCGGGACCTGCGTTATCTCCCCGAAAGGACGCGGCAACGAATCGCACAGACGCTCGACAGACGCCTGACGCCGGAACTGGCCGGTCTCTATCAGGCCCTCTTGATCGGCCAAACAGTGAACATCTCGCCGCAAATCATGGAAGCGTTCAAAGAAAACGGCTGTTTTCACGCCCTTTCCATTTCCGGTCTGCATTTCAGCATGCTCGGTCTGTTCGCGGCTGGGTTGTTCATCTGGCTGCTCAAACGCAGCCAATGGCTGCTGCTCCACACCCATGCGCCCACTCTGGCCCTGGCGTTGACCGCTCCGTTTCTGCTGCTGTACGCCTTTATCGCCGGCATGAACGTTCCGGCTGTTCGGGCGCTGCTCACCGCCCTGCTGGCGCTGTTTGCCGTGGCGGCGCGACGACAGCGCTCGATGATCCATCTCATCGCCGCCGCCGCGCTGGTCGTCTTGGCGATCAGCCCGCTGTCCCTGGCCTCCGCGTCGTTCCAGCTGTCCTTTGCCGCAGTGCTCGCAATCAACCTCATCTATCCCCGGCTGCCTCTTCTGGCGAACAAACCGAAAACCCCGCGCCAGGGTTGGCGGGATCATCTTCTCACCGGAATCAGCACCGTGCAATCGATGCTGTATGTTTCCCTGGCGGCCACCGCCGGCTCCCTGCCCATCCTCCTGTATCATTTCAACCGCTTCTCGCTGATCGGCCCGGTGATGAATCTGCTCATCGAACCGCTGCTCTGCCTCTGGGCCTTGCCATGCGGGCTGCTGGCGATTCCCTTGATCTGGATTGCGCCGGATGCGGCAAGCCTTTTGTTTGATTTCGGCGGATTGGGCATCCGGTTGACAATCTGGCTGGCCGAAGCCATGCGCGGCTTCCCGTACGCCTCAATCTGGACCATCACGCCATCTCTCCTGGAAATCGGCCTGTTCTTCGGGGTGCTGCTTGTGTTGCTGCGCCCGCGGCTTACCCTGCGCCGACTTGGCCTGGCCGGATTTATGGCTGGCGCATTGGCGTTTTCATTCACCCTTTCTCTCTGGCGGCCGCAGACCAGCAAGGAACTGGCGGTCGATTTTCTTGATGTCGGCCAAGGGGCGTCCACCCTGCTGCACCTGCCTGACGGCAAAAACATTCTCCTCGACGGCGGCGGCTACCAGACCGAACGCTTCGATCCCGGCCAAAGTCTGATTTTAGGGAGAGTATACTTTAGTTACCGATAGACGCTTATTCAGCCCATTTTTTAGTGGAATTATTATTGGTGAAGAGTAATTTTCCGTGTGAAATTCTAGAAAAGGATACTACTACTTATTACTTTTCCCTCATGGTAAAATCGCACAATTATCACATCATCTGGGTATACACTAAGGAATTCCCTGGCAGAGCGGTCCCTCTTGTTTTGCTTGCCAACGGGCGTCCTGGTTACATCATCAATCAGTGGATTGTGTATTTGCTTGATGAACAAATTACACCATCCAGGCTGGAAATGTATGTTCGTGCCCTCTGTCATCTTTATGATTTTGTAATGGTACGCTACCCTCAACCACTTGACCCAAAAAAGACAGAGGGATTACTTGCTGATTTCATAAACGCAAAAAAGTTCGGTACTGATTCTTACTGCATAGCAACCGACGAGAGATACAACTGGCTCCACTCCCTCGGGCTATACTGGAAGCCCCTCGCAAAACGCACAAACACCATAGCTTTGTATCTGAATGCAATAAATAAATTCGATGAGTGGCAAGTTACCTTTCATAACAGTGCCCCCCTTAACCCTTATGACGAACGCCTCATGACGGCCTGGGAGATATATCGCGATTTCCAACAAAGGGTGGATTGGGATCCGTTTATTCATTTGCACGCAACCCGGCAGCATACGAAGCGAGATTACCAGACATCGGTTCATGGGAAATACTCGCACAGTCGATTCAAAACAGAACTTATCAATAGGAAAGCCCCTAAAGCTTTTCCGGTCGACTGTTTTATTGACCTCATAAATGAATCAAAAAATCCCCGCGATAGGCTGCTGTGGCTGTTAATGGGCGCGGGGTCTTTGCGAAGCAGCGAGACACTTCATTTATTTCTTTCCGATGTCGCTGGAGTGGCCCCCAAAGACGGTGATGCCCAGGTTTTATTGGCAGACCCAGAAGACGGTTACGTCACTTGGACGGATGAAAATAACAGGCAATGCCACGCATCGCGAAAAGAGTTTCTCGCACGAAACTACAAAAATCTACATTTCCCGCTCGAACACCCACTCTGTAACCTGCAACCCAGAACTTTGTATGGAAAGCGCAATTCCGGACTCCATTCTGGCTTCAAGGGAATGACTTTTGGCCTCACTGACAGCCTGAAGAAAATGACAATCTCCCCTGACAATCGACCGTATGAAGAGCACTCTATCCTCTGGGTGAACAAATACTTTGGTCAACATTTCTGGTCGATTTTCGAGGAATACCAAAGGGAATATTTGTGGAAGAACCGTTTCACGGGGCGACATAATCCCAAAGGATGGCCATGGCACCCTTGGTTGCTGATCTGCACCAATACCCTGGATTATGGCATGCCGCTGACCATGCCAGCACTTAAGCAGGCATGGAAAAGGGCTTTGAAACGGATAGGTTTGGAAAATTCAGGATTAGGCATGCATTCGCTCAGGCATATGTATGGATATTATTGTGCGAATATACTTCGCATTCCGATTGAAACGACGCAGATGCTTATGCGTCACGCGAGTGTACATTCCACTCAGGTTTACTACACCCTGGAGAGCTCAGTCGTACGTGACATCATATCTAAAGCTGCTGCACTTGAAGGGCGAATCGAAAATGAATGGGGAAGGTTGTTGCAGGAGAGCTGATCAATGAAGGACTTCCACGTTTCCAAAGAAACGAACAAACTCAAGCAAACAACTGGATACTGGTCCGAGCAAAGAGTTTTTTGTAACCTTACCCATGATCAGATCATTCTCCTGCAGGATAAAAATAATGCCGATCTACTTGAAGAAATTTCAGCTGCATTGGAAAGTGTCACGAAGATCCACCTGCAATCGTGTTTTCAAAAATGGTTAGGGAAAAGTTATCTCGGCCCTCTTAGATTAGATGCAGTTTTCAACCAACAAGGCATAAATTGGCCTCAATTTCAAGATCAATTGCAGTCTAAAAAATATAACAAAGGAAAAATAAGCAAACATCTTGCTGAGATATGGTGGCAACACCATAAGAATAAACCACAAGAAGGAATCGACACATCAAAACTTCATAGAATACCGAATACCCTCTCAGTACTCCTTGTAGACTGGTCTTCGCTTGCTAGGAATACTGAGGAGCATTTTATTGCGAGAATATGCAAACTATCCCAGTTGAGTACCCGAGTGGAGCAATCCGCATCCCCCAACATTTCAAGAATAAAATCCGCAGAAAAAACTCGATTCTTTTTAGCAAACTTATCCGCTGAAGAACGCAGTCTCGTTCAGTGGGCCTTACCTTTTCTTTCCCACGCCTCCGATGAGAAATCCTATTTCCATGGGGTTAGGTGCTCAATTCATGCGGCTGCGGCCCTCCTTGCCTGGTTCCGGACGCGGCAGATTCTCGTCCTCCCCCTCCATCTTGAAAACGTTCATTCCTGGTTGACGGATTTTTCAGTTTGGCCGAGCAAAATATTAAACGGCTATGAAGCTCGAAATGCTATTCAAGGAGGCCTTTTCAATTTCATAACTTCATCAACGTCAGAAAGCGTTGATGATATCCCTCAAAATCTACTCGATCTTTACGGCGCTGATAATTTCAAGTCGGGATTTTACAATCACCTGGCTCAATGGCTCAAGCATCCCGCTATTGAAAAAGGACGTCATGTCTTCCCTATCGACAAACTGCAGTTGCTTAATCAGAAACACCGTCAATATGAAGGTAAATGGACGTTAAAATGGATAAAAACGAACTGCAATGAGGAATGGTATGATTTTGCCTACCTCTGGTGGCAGCATGCTGTTACGGACAGCAGTAAAATCGCGACATTGAGATGTTATCTCGAATGGGCCTGGGAAGATCGATCATTTTCGTCACCGTGGGATATCAAACCAGAAGATCTGCGCAATCCTCATCGCCCCTCGTTCAAAGGTACCTTCCAGTACTTTTTAAAGAACAGAAACATTGTCGACAAATCATCGCGCTGGAGTAACAGCGCGACGTTGTGCAGAATTGTATACCAGCTCGCACAACTACCGGATGCGCCCTGTTTAATCCAAGGTCCCATCAAAGATCCTTTTGCCTCAATTAATAATCCATTTTCCAAATCTCAGCCAAGATTAAACAAAACGCCGAGATCCAGCTTGCTGCCAACGATCCATGAAATGATGATTGAGATATTACTCTCCCCCGATCAAGATGGGACTCCAGCATATTCATGGGTTCGACAAATTTCGGAAGATGCTGGTCTTGACATCGTGAAAGTTCCGGATCCAGAAAATCCAACAAAAGAAATCACCATTTGGAGCCCCTCACGAGCAGCATGCCTGGCTATATTACTGCTCACACCCTTTCGAGTGGTGCAAGCCCGGTGGCTGGATCAAGGTTTGATGGACAATGAATGTTACGATTTCTCCACCAAAAGCATGGTGCCGAATCAACACATTTTGAGAAATTTTACCTATAAAAACGGCAAGAGTCATGAGGAACAGTATGGCAACCCTTCGGGGGTGCTTCAGTTTTCATCTGACCTATTAAGCAGGGAGCGAGCCCTTTGTATTTACGTCAACACCAATAAGACACAGTTATGGAATGGGCTCAGAAGAACTGGGTACAAGGTACCATGGCCCGACGGTTCTCAGCTGCTCGCGTCCAACGAACCGGCACTGCGGGAAAAGGGCAAATGGCTGGCAAGGGTCTATCGTGTTATCGAGTCACAAATGACATGGATGAACCGTTATGACCCCAATCCACACCCGCTTTCCTTTTTCCAGTCCAGAGAAGATCAAAAGCGGGTAACGGATCTTGCCGAAGTTGAAAGCAATATGCCTTGGTTTGTTCCTCTATTTCGCGATTTATCCTTGGCTAAATTTGTCACGGATTCACACCTGGGAATTCCTTTCCGATCAAGCACTCCTGTCTCACGATCAAAGATTGATCATTTATATTATCTACTGGCCGTTGAAACTGAAAAACAGTTCAAGAAGAAAACTGGCTATGGAATCTCTCTCCTGAAACCTCCTGACAAGGACAATGTACGGCCACGCTGTAAATTTGATTTGCACTCCCTACGTGTGACTTGGATATCCCGCCTGTTTGAGATGGGCGTACCCGCGCACATTATTGCGGAATACGTTGCTGGTCATGCCACTGCCCTGATGACGATCCACTATCTCAAGTTTCAACCGGTAGATGCCAGAGAGAAATTATTGCAAGCAGCACTCAATGGCGAGACATCAGGAGGATTCGAAGCCATAGAAAAGCGGTACAGGTCACGAATTGATGCTGAGCGATTGTTGGTTGCTCAAAAAAGGAATACAGATATTTTCGACCTGTTACCCGATGATTTCACATCCTTTGCACCGGTCGAGGGTGGATTGTGCCCCATGGGTGGCAAAGGAAGCATGTGCTCACAAGGCGGGATCCAAGAACAGAATGACGAAAATAATTCAAGCAGTGAAGTTAGACATACTCATGTACAAGGTGGATGTGGCAACTGTCGTTTTTTTCTTACCGGCCCGGATTTCATTATCGAGCAACTCTTCGCTTGCAATCATTTGATGCTCAAAATGCGCGCTTTAGGGAGAGAAGAGAAGCAAGTATACCTGCAACTCGATGAGATGAAACATGAGTTACATCACCTCACACCAAAGGCGGCTCTTCGCGCACAACGGTTAGAGAGAGAAAAAAAATTATTATCTGAGCGCATTAACTCATTCGAGGAATCATTATCTTCACAATGCATCGAATGGTTCAATCGATATGAAATGCTGCTTGCGTCTTTCGATCTTCTCCTGGAGCAGGATATTGGGCAGGAGGATCGAAGACTAATTTTACTTGGGGGAACACACCTGACAGTTGACGATTTCGCTATAGAAACGCAAGAATCTACTGATTTCGGGTTGGTCAGGACCATTATTGAACAAGCTCGATTAGTTAAGAGACAAGGTATACCGCTACCAGAGGATGCGAGTAGAATGCTAAGAGAATTTATGAATATTATTCTCTCGGAAAACTCTCCTCAAAATTTATTATTGCAAATCCCTGATCAAGAATATGCGACTCACGCCGCTTCTGTCCTAGCAGGTTGGCTTCATGATACTCTTGGTGAAGAAAACGACAAAACCATACAACAATGCATCGACCAACGGATTCCTCTCCCCTTGTCAGTGCTAAAGAATAAGGACCTGCAAACGTTAGCCAATAATATTATTGCAAATTATGGCAGTAAAAATGAGTCAAGATCATCAAACATAAATTTCGATTCAGTGAGATTGGATCCATGAATTTAGAACCAGAACATTCAGCGGTAGCTTTCAAGCGATTTTTAAAGGAAAGTAAAAGTAAAAAATTTCATCATTCACTTGAGTGCGTCAAAAATGCATGTGATACGATAGAAGAGATGAAGGGAATAATAAATTATTCAAGAATTGCCCAGTACACAGAAAATCATTTTGGCGGCCCAAAAAAACAAACAATAATGAACAGCAAAACATTGCGTCTTTACATTGATTTACGCAAACAAGAATATGAATATGACCTTCCAAAAATAAAAAAAAGGGACTCAGAGCTCGTTCATCAACAATATCCCTGTGCCGACTTAGATCTGAAAACAAAAGCGTATATTGATCAACTTCGTTCAAGGAACATGTTTCTTGAAAAATCAATGGCACATATCCAGAAAGAACTATTGCAAAAAACAAGATCGAATCCGATCGATCTCTATCAATCCATATCTCATGGCGCACAAGATGATTTATCCATGCAATTGATTAGTCATCATCAACCAAAGGACGAGCAAATTGTGATTTCAGAAAAAGCCCGATCTGGTATCAAGAAACTATTAGAACTAGCTGAAAACCCCAATTCTTACTTGGAATTTCAAACAAAAAACGGTGAAATCATAATGGTTCTTGAGAAAGGAAGGTCTATAGAAACCATCTTATTTGGCGATGAACTCAGCGCCCTCAAAGGGTTAAGTTGTCAATTTTGAAAATGAAGAAAGATAACGTAACACGAAAAGAATTGGCCATGTCGGTCACTGAAAAGCTGGGTATTTCCCAAAGAAGCGCAGCTGCAATTGTTGATTCCATTTTTTTGACCTTGAAAAGCACCTTGATAAAAGGTGAATCTATCAAATTGGTTCATTCTGGCAGCTTCATTGTTCATAAAAAATTACCACGTGGAGGAAGAAATCCACAAACAGGAGACTCTATGATGATTTCTGAGCGTCAAATGATTACATTCCGCCCAAGTCGACAGCTACGAGAAGATATGAACGTTTAAAATAACTAAAATACAGGAACATCATGAGCAAAACACTTGTACAAATGACCGCTGAAATCATCCAATCACAAATCTCCAGCAAACAAATGTCCACTGAAGAAATCAAAGCAGCTCTCAACGACACCTTTCAAGCGCTGAAAGCACTTCAAGATTCCGAAGCAGGCGGGACTGGTACTGTTGAAGCTGACATGGATGCAACAGCTTCAATGATAGATCCCAAGAAATCGATCCAGAAAAATAAGATTGTCTGTATTGAATGTGGGCAGGAGTTCAAAATGCTGTCCCCGAAGCATTTGAATTCTCACAACCTCACTTCAAAATAATATCGGAAAAAATACGGTATGTCTGCTCGGCAACCGCTCTGTGCAAAAGCTCTCTCTGAAAAACGTTCTGCATCCGGCAAAGAAAGAGGCATACCAGACAACTTGAAAAAAGCGATAGTTGCCCGAACAAAGAAAAAGGTGACTGCAGAATAAACTGCACTGCGGCATTATCCTTTGAAAATGAATCAAATTTACTTTGGACTTATTATCTTGGGCCAGGAAAGTGAGCGTGCATAAAAGCAATTTTTGAATATCTCAGCATTCAACACGTTCAGGGCGATTAACTCAGTGGGAGAGTGCCACCTTCACACGGTGGAAGTCACAGGTTCAAATCCTGTATCGCCCACCAAATACCAGCCATACCACCCTCCAAACCTCTTTCTCGTTATTTCCTGTCGTTGATCAACATGCTGTACTCGGCTCCGAGACGGTCGACGATATATGAGGAGATTGTTTTGTTATCTGCCTCAGCCAATGTGGAAATAATTTTCCAGGCATTCGGGGAAAGCTGTACTCTTTTTGGCAACTCTTTGGTTCGTTGTCGATGCCGCCATGAATTCAGCGTGAACTTGAATTGTCGCCATTGGGAGATGTGGCGCGGTGGCTTTGAGCTCCGTTTCCACATCCTGCTCAGGTGCGCAGCGAACACCATGCTCGGTAATGAGTTCTAGCGCAGCTTTGAATATTCTTTGACGTTTTTTCAAAGTCACCATAACGCACTATTAATCGTTCACTGGGCGATACGATTATGCATAAGTATATCCTTGTGATGGGAAAATATCTCCCTCCCAAAACCTTTCAGGGAATGGGGAAGAAAATAAAACAGAGATTTCCTGCCCAGCCAGTCCATCATGGCGGATTCATCCATGGTCAATAAGCGGGTGTAGATGTCGGTAGCGATTTCAGTGAACCGGGCGACTAGCTCAGGCTCGAAATGACCGCCAGCTTCCTTGTGGAGGATGGCTATGCATTGCGCCAAGGGTAGTGCTTTTTTGTATGGACGATCCGAACTCAGGGCATCGAAGACATCAACAATGGAAAATATTCGTGCAATCAGCGGAATCTCGGTTCCGTAAAGGCCGCGAGGATAGCCATTGCCGTTAAACATTTCATGATGGTTGGCCACCACATCCTGTCCGGCGCTCAACCACTCCGAGGTGCGGATGATCTGCAATCCCAACTCGACATGGGTGCGCATGATCATGCATTCCTCTTCCCCCAGGGGACCGGGTTTGAGTAGGATAGTGTCACTGATGCCGATTTTCCCGATATCGTGGAGAAAAGCGCCGAGAATAAGGCGACGCATTTCTTCAGGCACCAACCCTACGATCTCGCCAAGGTGGATGGCATACAAGGTCACCCGGTAATTGTGGGTGTTGGTCTTTGAATCGCGAATGGCAACAGCCGCACCCAGGGCTGCTGCCATTTCTATATTCGCATGGAGTAATTGGGTCGAAAAGTTGATAACATCTTTGTTGAGAGAGACAATGATCGGATACAGTGCCACTGTCGTCAGAATAATAGCGAGCAGTATGTTGATTACGCTCCGGACGAGATTACTGTTCAGGCGATCTATGGTGGCTTGATCGACAACGAAGGTTCCGGCTAAATAGCCGTCGATAGGGATGTGTTCTCGTGCAATCGGCATCAATATCTGCACGACCACCTTGCCGTCAACGGTCATTTTCTCGAAATGACGGCGTCCATCCAGGGGAAATTGATGGTAGCGTTGACGCATTGTTTGCTCGATGTCGGCATAGCGCGGATTCACCACTTCGGTAAGTTGTTCTCCGGATCGATTATACAATGCGATAACAACAAAGTGTTCTTGGGCGAACGACAAGGCGCGATTTTGCCACCCCTCTATGTCGAACAGGCTGAGTTGATCCGTCAGAGAGGGGGTCTGCGATGAAAAGGTGTCGGCTTCGTTGGCGGCAAGCGCAATGATATTGGAATCGACCCGCTTTATTTCGAGGTAGAACAATAATCCGCCACCGGCCAATGAAACTAATAACCAGGCCCAAAAGAGGTGAAGAAAGATGGCGCGGTGAATGTTTGTCATGAGAAGGAGAGATTATGTCCTCTATATGGTGCGGAATGCACCGAGGGATAGTTGCGTAACAGGTTCCGCTACTGCAAGAAAAGTGTCACGACCTCAAGACGGTTGTCTGGCGTCGACCCGACGAACGCCCCACCGATATTCATCCTGGAATCAATGTGCCGTACTCGAACAATTGCATCGCCCCCTGACTGTTGGAAAGTTCCGAGCTTGAAAGAGACGATCAGTTCATCTTCGACCTGGATAGAGGTGTCGTTTGTTATGGTAATACCCAATCCACCCAAGGAAATATCTCTGATAAGACAGGATTTTTCCTGTTCAACCGACTCCGATCTCTTTCTGTACGATCCTTCGATATCCATTTTTTTTCGATATGATTGCCTGAACTCTAGATGAATGAAAAAGGTGTGTGAGCAAGGGCACACCACCTTGATGGAATGCAGTTTCAGCTTGAGATCTGCGACTGCAATTGTTCTAATTTTTTTGCATGCAAGGCAGCGGATGGTTATTTTGTCGTTTTTGCCAATGTAGTATTTCTGGTCTGTTTTCATAACAGTTCACTATCTTGGTGGCTGAGGTCTATTGTTCAGGCCATTAACGAGATGGTTTTTCGGAAGCGTACAAGGGCCAGCACAAAGAGAATCGTACCGATGAGGATTAACACGAGGAAATGTGACCAGACGGCCTCAATTCCTCCTCCCCGGTATAAAATAGTTTGGGCCAGGGCGACAAAATGGGTGGTAGGGGCCGCCTGCATCACAATCTGGATAAAAACGGGCATGCTTTCCCGTGGGGTGACTCCGCCGGAAAGCATCTGCAAGGGGAGCAACACTAGCATCACCAACAGGCCGAACTGAGGCATGGAACGGGCCACCGTGCCCATGAAAATGCCCATGGAAGTCGTGGCAAAGAGGTGCAGGCTGGCACCGGCGAAAAATAGCAGCAGGGACCCTTCGATGGCCACCGCCAGCACCCCCTGCACTACTATCGTCAGGCTCAAAGCGCAAGTGACCAGCACGACCAACCCCATTGACCAGCTTTTACTGGCCATGATCTCTAAAGGGGTAACCGGCATCACCAAAAGATGCTCGACCGTGCTGTGCTCTCGTTCACGGATCAAAGATGCCCCGGTCAAGATAATGGAAAGCATAGTCACGTTGTTGATCACCTCCATCACTGCCCCGAACCAAGTTTGGGTCAAGGACTGATTGAAACGGGCACGAATGGCCAAAGATGCCACTGTTGCTGTCTCTCCCCGATAACGGCGGACAAATTCCGCTACTTCACTGTTGATGATTGTCTGGATATGGTTGTTGCCAGTAAAGGCCTGGGACATGCGGGTGGCATCGATATTGAGTTGGATGGTGGGAGAACGTCCAGCCAGGAGATCGCGTTGAAAATCAGGAGGGATGTTGATGGCAAATGTGTCAAGTCCGGCATCCATGCGGGAATCCATCTCCCGAAGATTAGTCATCACAGGGGCAAGGAAATAGGGTGGGCAGAAGGCAGCTGCGATACGCGCCGACAAGGGGGAATCGTCTTCATCGACAATGGCTACCGGCGCTCTGTTCAAGGAGTCCGGCATGGCGATGGCGGCAGAATACACCCCCACGGTGAAGGTGTAGCCGATCAAAAAGAGCAGGATTGGATCCCGTATCAGACAATGCAGTTCCTTGCATCCTAGATGGACAATATTGGCTATACGCATGGTCAAGATTCCTGTTTTTCGAGGAAAAAAGTACACAAAATTAACAGGACGGCAATGGTCAGGACGAGTGCGAAGAATTCCTTCTGGAGGTCGATATACCCAAGGGCCTTGGAGAATATTCCTCTAGTGATGACAAGAAAATGGGCGGTTGGAAAGATTTGGCCGATGATGCGCCCCGCTCCCTCCAGGGATGAAACAGGATTGATCATGCCAGAATAATTGACCGAAAACAGAATAGTGAGGAGAGCTGTCCCAAAAAGTGCCGCAACTTGGCTGCGCATGAATGTGGAAATCAGCAGACCCAGTGCCGTGGCGGCGGTGACATATAGCAAGGCCGCTATACACAGGGACGCAAGATCACCCTTGATCGGTACCCGGAAAAGGACCACCGCAAGCAGGGCCAAAAGGACGAAATTGACCATGGCTAACCCTATGTATGGCAGCTGCTTGCCTAGGAGAAATTCCAATTTGGTTACCGGGGTAACATACAGATTGACGATGGAACCGAGCTCTTTTTCCCGAACCACGCTGAGCGCAGTGAGCACGGCTGGAATCATGATCAGCAAGAGAGGCATCACTGCCGGGACCATAGCTACCAGGCTTCTGACATCGGGATTATAGCGGTAACGGGTTTCAATATTTATCAGTTTGCCGCCGGATACGGATAAGGCCTGACGGGTCGCCAGATCGGACAGCCACAAGCTGTGCATTCCGTTTACATACCCTTGAATAGTTTCGGCCCGTTGCGGATTGGCTCCGTCGATCCATACACCGATGGCCGGTTGGCGCCCGCGAGCCAGATCGCGCCCGAAGTCTGGGGGCATTTCAATAGCAAGGCTCAATTCCCCTGATCGCATGCGCCGGTCCAAATCCTGGTAATCGGTAATCGGTCGGTGCTCGCTGAAATAACGAGAGCCCGACAGATTGAGAATATACTCCCGGCTGGCTGTGCTCTGATCCCGATCCAGAACCGCAAAAGCCAGATTTTCGACATCCAAGCTGATGCCATAACCCATAATCACCATCAGGATGACGCTTCCCAGAAGAGCCAAGGTGGCGCGGATCGGGTCGCGTCGCAGTTCCAGGGCTTCGCGTCGGGTGTAACTCAGGGATCGCGATAAACTGTAACGTTGATGCGGCACGCAGGGGCAATCAAAGGAGGTGCCGGCAAAAGGAGGAGGGTTAAACCCTTTGCCGTTCTCTTGCTCCATGTGATCGCCCCGCGCACCTGCCTCCTTCAAGTAGCCGATAAAGGCCTGTTCCAGCGTCGCTGTGCGGCGTTCGGCCACCAAGTCCGCTGGACGGCCACTGACCAGTACTTTGCCCTCGTGCATCAAAGAAATCCGGTCGCACCGTTCGGCCTCGTTCATAAAATGCGTAGAAATAAAAATGGTGACGCCGTCTTGTCGGGCCAACTCGATCATGATCCGCCAGAATCCGTCCCGGGCTATGGGATCAACTCCCGAGGTGGGCTCGTCGAGGATCAGCATCTCCGGTTTATGGATCATTGCCACGGCCAAGGACAGTCTTTGCCGTTGGCCAAGTGGCAAATTGCCGGGCAGCGCGTCCATAACATCGTTCAGATCGAATCGATTTGCCATCTCCTTGACCCGGCCGGCAATCAGCTCCGTCGGTACACTAAACAAGCGGGCATGGAGCACCAAATTCTGCTCCACCGTCAACTCGGTATAGAGCGAGAACGCCTGAGTCATGTAGCCGACTCGACGTCTGGTCTCGATATCCTTGGGGTTCACTGGATGGCCGAAGAGCCAGGCCTGTCCTGCACTCGCTGGCAGCAGACCAGTTAACATCTTCATGGTGGTAGTTTTGCCGCACCCATTCGAACCGAGAAAACCGAAGATCTCGCCGCTTGTAATCCGGAAATTGACCCGGTCGACCGCTACAAAATCGCCGAACTGCATAGTCAGATTCTGAGCCTCGATAGCCACCACCGTGGAATCGTCCGTGCCCTTAGGTACGATCACCACTGGTTGATGATCGCGGCGGCGCTCCTCCGGAAGCAAGGTGACGAAGGCCTCTTCTAACGTTTTGCTTCCGGTCCGCTCTAACAGCTTGGCCGGTGTTCCGGTCGTGAGTACTTGACCGGCTTCCATGACCGCCAGCCAGTCGAATCGGGCAGCCTCTTCCATGTAGGCGGTTGCCACCAGCACGCTCATTCCCGGCCTGGAAGCTCGAATCTGCTCAATCAGGTCCCAAAATTGAGCACGGGACAACGGGTCGACCCCGGTGGTTGGCTCATCGAGGATCAGCAGATCGGGATCGTGGATCAGGGCGCAGCAGAGCCCGAGCTTCTGTTTCATCCCACCGGAAAGTTTGCCGGCGGGCCGATCGCAAAACGGAGCCAGTCCGGTACTTGTAACAAGATGGTCAATCCGCGCTCGTCGCTCCGCAGTTCCTTGTCCAAAAAGACGGCCAAAAAAATCGATATTTTCAAAAACTGACAGGGTTGGATATAAGTTCTTCCCCAGCCCCTGCGGCATATAGGCAATACGTGGACAGACCATTTGGCGGTGGTGGCGTAGGTTGATGTCGCCACCTAGTACTTCAACCCGGCCGATCTGGATAGCATGGGCGCCTGCCACCAGAGAAAAGAGGCTGGATTTGCCGACTCCGTCCGGCCCAATCAGCCCAGCCATGCATCCCGAAGGCAGATCAAGGGTCACATCGTTCAGGCCCAGGGTTTTGCCGTACTGTAAACTCACCCCGCTCAAACGAGCGACAGGGGTATTCGTTTGAAAGTTCATTGCTGTACAGGTGTTTCCGGTAGTTTTATCTGCAAATGGGCCGGCCAGTCGACCTGCCGCCCCAGCCGGACATACGCGATGCCGGGAAGGCCAGTCTTCACCTGGGTAATGTGTTTTCTCAATAACTCAGGCTCGATCTTGGCCTTGACCCTGAACATCAGTTTTTGCCGTTCACTGGCGGTCTCAACTGTCTTGGGCGTAAACTGGGCGACATCTGCAACAAAAGAAATGAGTGCCGGGATAACAAATTGTGGAGCAGCGTCGAGCACTAAGCGCGCTTCCGCTCCCAGCTCAAGTTTTCCTGCAAGAGCGGTAGGGAGAAAGAAAGTCATATATACGTCCGACAGATCGACCATATTGAGAACTTTGCCGCCACCATCCAACACTTCTCCTGGTTGGGATACTCGATATTGAATACGGCCATCGCACGGTGCCTTGAGGATACAGTCGTCAATATCGGCCTGCAGTCGGTCGATTGTAGCTTGAATTGCCACTATCACGGTATGACTGCCAAGGAGTTGTGATTTTGCCGTGATGACAGCCGCCTCGGCAGCGGCTATTTGGGCTTCGGCAGCACTAATAGCTGCTTGGCCGCTGAGGTAGCGAGCCCGACTATCATCCAGATCCTGTATCGAACTAGCTCCTTTTTTCGACAAGACTTCGGCACGGTCGAGACGCTTGCGTAATGCCACAAGTTCTGCTTCCCGCTGGGCCAATACCGCAATAGCGGCTGCTTTTTCGCTAACCTTCTGATTCACCTGGCTTTGTGCAGTTGCCACCGCATAGCGTGCCTGCTGCAGTTGCGCCTCGGCCTCGCGGCGTTGCGCCTCCAATTGTTGCGTATCCATGCGCGCGAGAATCTGCCCCTTGCTGACAAAATCGCCTTCATCGGCTAAAATGTCTTTAATGCGGCCGGCTGTCTTGGCGGCAATATCGATCTCGGTTGCCTCTATTCGGCCATTGCCGCAGGCAAAATGTTCCCCCAGTTTCTCGGGTTGCAGATGCTGCCAGAGAAAGAAGAGGCCGGTGGCGAGAGAAAGGCAGCCAACCCACCAGAACGATTGCGTTGAGAGTTTAGCCATCAAGGCCTCCATTCCTGTTGATCAAATCACTTGCTTTCATGTTCACCTGCATCGTTATTCGGTACAGCTCAAGAGTCCAAAGCCTTCTTTGCCGTATATGCAATGCCAATTAAGAAACATCTGTAACTTATTTGATGGATTTCCACATATAAATCCCCACAATCGTCCAGAGACTACAAGTAACGACGAACTGTCAAGCCACTGAAAAAATAGCTCGATCTGGTAGAATGCAACAAATCTTCCGTGGAATCTTCCTGAATTTATTCCTGCACCTCGTAATGTGCCATTGATCATCTTATCCGATTCATACGACGAAAACATGATGGCGTGCACCGGAAAATCACCCAAATTTTTTAAAACGGTGAAGGTGCGGTTTTCAAGATGGTAGACTTGCTCCAATTGGCGCATGTTATTTTTCTGTCGATTAAGTTTTACGAACATGATGACAGACACATCCGAAACGGATCATATGCATCAATCCGTTAATCAAAAAGGATACGTCCAACTTGATATCGAGCTCATCCATCAGTTGCTGATATTGCGGCGTTAAGCCATCGATATACGAAACAATGGTTATTGCACCTAACCAAGTATCAATGCTGGCGGGTAACTGCCGTTTATCAACGGCATCGCGCAGCAGGATTTCAATATTTTTTAGCCTCTGCTGTTGAAAGCTTTTTCGGTCGAAATAAAATGAATGGTCATGTTGCAGCAGAACATCATCGTTGAGAAAAAGATGAAAAAGCCGTCGTCGTCGTACGTTCGCTGGCATTTTTTTAATAAAAATGAAGAGTTGTTCTATCAGGAAGCTCAGAGGGTCAAATTCATCGGTGCCACCCATTACCTGGAACAAGAAATCGTTTTTATCGATCAAATCCTTCCAGAGCGTGTGTAATAGATCAGCTTTGTTGGTAAAGTGCCAATAGATGGCCCCTCTGGTCATCCCTGCCTCGCGGGCGATATCGTCAATGTGAGTTCGTGCGATTCCTCTCACCAGCAAAACCTGTGTGGCTGCGTTGAGAATGGTGTTACGTGTATTTTCCGCTTCTTGTTTTGTTTTCCGGGCCATAGTTTTCTTTTCCTGTTTTCTGGTGACATTCAGGATTGTTTCTCCAACTCGCCCGTCTTTTGTTTCGGTTCAAATGGTTGCTCTGGAGGTGGAGAACCGTTAGCGGCGTTCCTTCCACCCACCGCCGAGCACCTTGTAGACGACGACCTGATTGACCTGTTGAGCCAGCTGCAGATTCAAATAGAGCTGACGTGCACTGTAGAGGGAACGTTGAGCGTCCAGCAAGGTGAGGAAACTATCCACGCCTTGTAAATATCGATCCCTGGCCAAGGCGTAATACTCTTGGTTGGCCATCAAATTAGCTTTTTGTGCCACCAGTTGTTCCCGGTAGGTCTCACTGGCAACCAGAGCATCGGCAACTTCTCGAAAGGCCGTCTGAATCGCTTTCTCATATTGGGCGACCGAGAGATCCTTGCTGATCTTGGCCACATCCAGTTCGGCTTCCAATCTTCCCGCAGTGAAGATGGGCAGATTGACGGACGGTGAAAAGAGCCAGGTCCCGGAATTGCCGTCAAAGAGATCAGACAGTTCGCCGCTGATCTTGCCGGCGTTGGCGGTCAGGCTGATGGAGGGAAAAAAGGCGGCCCGTGCCGCCCCAATCTGAGCATGCGAGCCTTTGAGCTGATGCTCGGCGGCGATGATGTCCGGGCGCTGCAGCAACACCTGTGAAGACAGCAGTGGGGGCACTGCGGACAGCACCATCTGTTCGCCCAGAGATTTTTTTTCGGCCAAACTTGTCGGCAACGGCGCCCCAAGCAGCAAGGTCAGATTGTTGAGGTCCTGCGCGACCTGACGATTGTATTTCGCCAAATTTGCCTTAGCGGTCTCCAGGCTGGTGCGTGCTTGGGCGAGATCCAGCTGCGTCGCCAGACCCTCCCGAGTGCGTTGTTCGATCAGGTGAAAGGATTCTTCTTCAATTTTCTTGGTATCTTCGGTGACAATCAGCAGTTCCCGGTCAGCCAACCAACTCAGATAGGCGGTGGTCACCTCGGCCACCAGGCTGATCCGGTTGCTCCGATAGGTTTCCTCCATGGCCAGATACTGTTCCAGTGCCTTGTCCTTGAGGCTTCTGACTCGACCGAAAAAATCGAGCTCATAGGCCGTGACCCCCACCGAAGCCGAATAGGTTTCCGCAGTGACATAGTTACCGCCACTGAGGGTGCGCTGTTTACTACCCACTCCCTCTCCATTGATGGAGGGGAATAAGGCTGAGCGTTGAATCCTGTATTGTGCCTGATAGGACTCGATGTTGAGAGCTGACGTGCGCAAATCACGGTTGTTAGTAAGCGCTGTCTGGATGAGTTGCTGGAGTTGAGGGTCGACAAAAAAATCCCGCCAGCCAAGCTCCGCGTCAATAACGGTCTCTTTTGTCGCAGCCGGCGCATTGCTCCGTTTGGCATCCGGCAGGATTTCGGCCACCGGCAGGTCCGGCCGCTGATAGCGCGGGGCCAGGGTGCAACCGCCGAGCATGAGCAGCAACGCCCCGGCAGCCAAGTGTTTTTTTGAATTATTGAACATATCAATGCTCCTGAACCGGTACAGCGGTAATCTCCGGTGCCCGGTGGGTTTTAAACAGACGCATAACCACCACAAAGAAGAGGGGGATGAAGACAATTGCCAACACTGTTGCCGAAAGCATGCCGCCCAAGACACCGGTGCCGATGGCGTGCCTGCTGTTGGCGCCGGCGCCTGTGCTTATTGCCAATGGCAGGACACCGAGCATGAAGGCGAGTGAAGTCATGATGATAGGACGTAGCCGCAATCTGCAGGCATTCACCGTTGCCTCAACCAGATCTCTGCCTTTGTCATAGCGCCGTTTGGCAAACTCGACGATCAGGATGGCGTTTTTCGCGGACAATCCTATGGTGGTGAGTAAGCCGACTTGAAAGTAGACGTCATTTTCCAGGCCTCGAATATAGGCCGCCATCAAGGCCCCTAGAATCCCTAGAGGCACAGCCAGCATGACCGAGAAAGGTACCGACCAGCTTTCATAGAGGGCTGCGAGGCAAAGAAAAATTACCAACAACGAAATGGCATAGAGGGCTGGCGCCTGTGAACCGGCCTGTGCCTCTTGAAAGGAGGCCCCGGTCCACTCATAACCGATGCCACCCGGAAGTTGAGCAACCAACTGACCGATGATCGCCATGGCGTCGCCACTTGATTTGCCGGGAGCCGCTTCGCCGACGATCTCGATAGCCGGGTTGCCATTGAAGCGTTCCAGCCGGGGGGAGCCAAAGCTCCAGTGACCGGCGGTAAAGGTGTTGAAAGGGACCATCTCGCCGGTACTGTTGCGAACATACCAATATGCGATATCTTCCGGCTGCATGCGGTACGGGGCGTCGGCCTGAAGATAGACTTTTTTTATCCGGCCGTTGTTTATGAAATCATTGACATAATACGATCCCCAAGCCGTTGACAGGGTGGTGTTGATGTCGGCAACCGTGATCCCGAAAGCCATGGCTTTTTCGTAATCGACATCCAGATTATACTGTGGTGCGTCCTCCATACCATTGGGTCGGACGCGGGTGAGATTGGGATTCTGGGCGGCCATGCCAAGTAATTGGTTCCGGGCCTCGATCAATTTCTCATGCCCCAAGCCAGCACGATCCTGTAGGAAGAAGTCAAAACCGGTCGAATTCCCTAGTGCCGTAATGGCGGGCAGGTTAAAAGGAAAGACCATGGCCTCTTTGATCTGGAAGAACGATCCCATAGCCCGGCCGATGACGGCTTTAACCGACTGCTCTGGTTTTTTTCTTTCACTCCAATCTTTCAATTGTACAAAGGCCATGCCCATATTTTGGCCGCTCCCGGCAAAACTGAAACCAGCCACCGTCAGCACGGATTTGACATTGGACTTTTCCTCGGTAAAGTAATAATCGCGTACCTGCTCGAGAATTTTTTGGGTGCGTTCCTGCGTGGCGCCGGTAGGCAGTTGCACCATGGTGAAAAAGACGCCCTGGTCTTCCTCGGGCAGGAACGAGGTCGGCAGCTTGTTGAAAAGAAAGACCATGCCCCCAATGAGCAGGAGATAGATCAGGCCGAAACGACCGGCACGCTTGAGTACGTAGGCAACGCTGTCTCGATAACGGTCAGCGCCGTTTTCAAATGACCGGTTGAACCAGCCGAAGAAGCCGCGTTTCTGCTGATGCGTACCCCGCTGTACCGGTTTGAGCAGGGTGGCGCAGAGGGCCGGGGTCAAAATCAGGGCCACCAGCACCGAGAGTGCCATGGCCGAGACGATAGTCAGGGAGAACTGACGGTAAATCGCGCCGGTGGAACCGCCGAAAAAAGCCATGGGAACGAACACGGCGGAGAGCACCAGAGCGATGCCGATTAAGGCGCCGGTGATCTGATCCATAGATTTACGGGTCGCTTCAAGAGGCGTCAATCCTTCCTCAGCCATGATCCGTTCCACGTTTTCCACCACTACTATAGCGTCGTCGACCAGCAGACCGATTGCCAGAACCAGGCCGAACATGGTCAGAGTGTTGATCGAAAATCCGAAGGCCGCCATGACGCCGAAGGTGCCGAGCAGCACCACGGGTACGGCAATAGTAGGAATCAGGGTGGCCCGGAAATTCTGCAAGAAGAGATACATCACCAAAAAAACCAAGATGACGGCCTCAATCAGGGTATGGGCGACCTCTTCAATGGAAATCTCAATAAAGGGAGTGGTGTCGTAGGGGTAAACAACCTGGACGCCTGAAGGGAAATAGGGCTGCAATTCCGAAAGTTTTTTGCGAACACCCTTGGCCGTGTCCAGTGCGTTTGCTCCGGTGGCCAGCGTAATGGCCAGGGCTCCGGTAGGTTGACCATTGTATGAGGATATCGACTCGTAAGATTCGCCGGCAATCTCCACCCGGGCTACATCCTTAAGCCGAATCTGAGAACCATCGTTCTGTACTTTTAAGAGGATCTGCGCAAACTCTTTCGTTGAACTCATCTTAGTCTGGGCCATCATGCTTGCGCTTACCTGTTGGCCGGCAACCGAAGGGGGCCCGCCGAGGTCGCCGACAGCCACCTGATTGTTTTGCGCCTGGATAGCGGTTCTGACATCGAGCGGGGTGAGTTGATAACTGTTGAGCTTATGGGGGTCGAGCCAAATCCGCATGGAATATTGCGCCCCGAAGATCTGGATGCTTCCCACGCCAGGCGTGCGGCTCAGAGGGTCCCGAAGCGTGGAAACCATGAAATCGCTCAGGTCGTGCCTGTCCAGGCTGTTGTCAGTGGAAATCAAGCCGACAATCATGAGAAAGGTCGAGTTGGATTTGGTGACCTGTACGCCTTCCCGCTGCACTTCCTGCGGCAGCAGACTGAGGGCTTGCTGTAGCTTGTTCTGTACCTGTACTTGGGCGATGTCAGGATTGGTGCCCGATTCGAAAGTGAGGGTAATGGTCACCGTGCCGGCACTCGAACTCTCCGATTTCATGTATATAAAGTGATCCAGACCAGTCATGTTCTGTTCGATGACCTGGGTAACACTGTCTTCAATGGTCTTGGCTGATGCACCAGGATATTTGGTTGTGATTTCCACTTCCGGCGGTGCGATCTCTGGGTACTGGGCAATCGGTAGCCTGATGGCCGCCAACCCACCGGCCAGCATGATTACCAGGGCGATGACCCAGGCGAAAATAGGACGTTCAATAAAGAATCTGACCATGGCTTACTCCGTTTTTGCGACCGCAGTCGGGACGCTGGCGGGGGATTGGATGGTGTTGGACGCTACCCCGGCGACGGCCTTGACCGAAACTCCGGGTTTGATTTTCTGCAGACCCGCCACGATTACTTGCTCGCCCTCGCTCAGCCCCTCGGTGACGAGCACTTGATCGCCTATGTTCTGGCCGGCTTGGATGATCCGTGCCTCCACCACCGATTCCTTATTGACCAGCATCACCATGGGTTGCCCCTTGCTGTTCCGACTGATACTAACGGCCGGAACAAGGATGGCGTTTGGCCGCTGCCCTTTGTCGATCCGCGCCCGGACAAACATGCCCGGCAGTAACCTCTGGTCTGGATTGGCAACGATCGCCCGGAGGATAACCGTGCCGGTGGTCTGATTGACCGTCACGTCGGAAAATTCAAGAGCACCCGGTTGGCTGTATTCTGACCCATCCTCAAACAGAACTTTGACCAGTGACTGTGATTTCTCAAGATGTTGAGCCTGTTCCGAAGACAGCTCTTTTTTTAAGTTCAACATTTCTGTACTGGATTGGTTGAGATCGACGTACAGTGGATCGAGTTGCTGGATGGTAGATAGCGCCGTGGCCTGCTCGGCCGTGACCAAGGCTCCCTCGGTGACAGTTGATCTGCCGATGCGGCCACTGATCGGTGCGGTGAGCTTGGTGTAGTCGAGATTGATCCGAGCGCTGTCGACTGCGGCCTTGGCGGCGGCAACATCGGCGACGGCCTGTTTCCAGTTTGCCTCCATCTCGACCTGATCCTGGTCGCTCACCGCTTTAGTCTGCACCAGTGTCCTGTACCGTTCAGCCTTGAGTCGGGCGGAATGTTCCAGCGCATCCGCCTTGGCTAGCGCAGCCTTGGCACTGTCGAAGCGTGCTTGGTAGGTGTCTGGGTCGATTTGATAGAGCAGTTGCCCAGCCTTGACCTCACTCCCCTCGGTAAATAGTCGTTTCTTGATAATGCCTCCGACTTGTGGCCTGACTTCGGCAATCCGATATGCTGCTGTTCGACCGGGCAATTCCACTGCTAGATTGACCGGCTGTTGTTTGATGGTTAAAATGCCGACTTCCATAGGACCAGGGGCAATTGTTTTGGGATTCTCTTGCCTGCAAGCACTTAAAAGAACTACTGCAATGAGCAATGAGAAAAATAAAGATGTTCGTGTGTCCATTCGTTGTGTAATCCTGTGTGATAACTTGCTTGAAATAGATATTGTCATAGTTAGTTTAAAGTTTAATTTCCGATTGCTGTTGTTGTTTTACTGTTATACAGATCCTCTAATCTGTAGCAATCTTGACAACTATCGTTTAGGTCTGTTGGCCATTGAACGCTTTTGTCAAACCGCACATACGCCCTGCCGATTACGCCGTCCGTCAGATCACAAGCGCATGTTTTTAGAAGTTCATAGGCAATTTTTGCTTTAACCACAATCTGTTGTTGTTGCTGATCAACCAGCTCGTTCCATATCGCGAATAAACTGGCTGTGTTGGGTGCGATGGATGATATTTGAGCTGGAAGAACTACCGGTGATGGAAGGTCAAGCACCAGCCGCACTTCGGTTCCGATGGCTAAAGCGGCAGCGTGGTATGCAGGCAGGGAAAATTTCATGTTCACATCATGGAGATCCATGATCTGCAGCACCTTGTCGCCTTGCGCCACCCAATCGCCATCCTTGACGTATTGACGAAGGACTTGGCCAGTCATAGGCGCCGTCAAGACGCCGGCGGCGATATCTGCCTGCAGTTGCTCGATAGAGGTTTGGGCTGTAATGATGGCTGATTGTGCTGCAAACAACTGTGATCTGATAGGGATGACTTTTGCCTTCCACTCTGCCATTTCATTTTTTGCGTTAATGATGTCTTGTTGCCGCTGTTCCTGCTCGGCGGCAACGGTATGATCATTGTTCAAGAGTTGCCAAGTGATGCCATCATGCGATGGTAAACTGTCGGAATATTGTTTAAGGTCGTTTTTCAAAATTGAGTCATGGAGGGGGAGGGAGTGCAAAATCGCCGCTCGTGCTCTCCGGTAAAAGGTCATTTTATTTTTTGCTTCTTCCGCTGCCGCTCGTGCTTTTAGCAAAGCGAGCTCGGCCTCGTGCAGTTGCGTCTCCAGGTTCTGCGTGTCCATATGAGCAACCACCTGTCCTGTGGCAATAGTCTCGCCTGGGTGCACATGGACCTGTTTAATCCGTCCTGGTTTCGATGCGACCATATCAACTTCTATTGTTTCTATCTGGCCGGTACTACAGAGAAAGCAATCTCTTTGTCTGGCGGGGTACATGGACCACCACGCCCCAATGGACAGGCCAATCAATGCGGCCGATCTGATTCTCCATAGGAATTTGTGCGTCATGCTTTTCTTCCGACATTTCTCTGCATATCTGTTTATGCAGAGGATAGCGATAATCGTGCCATTATAAATATTTAATAATTTCGAGATATTATTAATTGCGAAGCATATTTTCATCATATTTGAGAAAATATGTTGTTGTATTTGGTGAATGGCGATAGTTTTAATTATATATGGTGAAAATAATTGATCAGATAATGATCCAGGTGGATGGATATGGTTATATGATTACCACCAAACCTCAGCTGAATTTTTTTCCTGGTGGGACACTATTTGTCCCTCCAGGTTTGGCATAGTGCGCTCAAGAATCACTCAACAGGAGCGCTTGCCATGCCGAAAAACAAAATTCAGTTTCAGAAAGGTTTAAGTTTGCCTGAGTTTCTTGCTCGATATTCATCTGAAAAGCAATGCCGAGCAGCTCTATTTAAGATGCGCTGGCCAGCAGGGTTTGCTTGCCCCAAGTGTGGGCACACTACGTACAGCGAAATCCGTCACCGGCAACTTTATCAATGCTGCGCATGCCGGTTCCAGGCGTCGCTTATCCAAGGAACCATTTTTTCAGCGACCAAATTGCCCCTGACAACATGGATGCTCGGCATTTATCTGATCACTCAATCCAAAGACGGGATCTCCTCGCTCAACTTAGCCCGGAGTCTCGGAATCTCCGCCAATGCCGCCCTGCGTATGAAGCATAAGCTGCAACAGGTCATGAAAAACCGCGATGACCGTTACCGCTTGGAGGGAAGCATTTTGATGGATGACGCCTACTGGGGCGGCAAAAAAAATGATGGCAGGCGAGGCCGTGGGGCCACCGGCAAAACGCCTTTTGTCGCCGCGCTCTCGCTGTCGGAAAAGGGGCATCCGTTATTTATCAAATTTAACCAGGTGCAACAGTTCACACTGAAGGAGATCTCTGCCTGGAGCGCCAAATATATCCGGCCCGGAAGCTCGATCCTTACGGATGGCTTGAATTGTTTTCCCGGGGTAACGGCATCGGGCTGCACTCACAACAAGGTGACCACCTATGTGGATGGCCGCTATGTCAATGGCGGTATGTTCAAATGGCTCAACATCATTCTGGGCAATGTTAAAAACGCACTTCATGGGACGTGCCATGCAATCAGCGACCGGCACTTGCCCCGCTATTTGGCCGAATTCTGTTATCGGTTCAATCGGCGCTTCCACCTGGCCGCCATGGTCGAGCAATTGGCGGCTGTCGCTATAAAAACTTCGCCGATCCCGCAGCGCTTGCTGAAGCTGGCTGAGGTTCGGTGGTAATCATATATGGTTAAGAAGGACGATTTTTTTAAGGAAACCACATTGCGGATCTGTGGCAGTCTGCTGATTGAAAAGGCGCTTGCCGATGTTTTCGACTATTTCAAGCTCCATTTTCCTATCATCGGCGCGAGCCTTAACATCAAGGATGATGATCTGGGGGCTTTACGCCGTATCGCATTGGCAGCGGATAATCAGAAGGAGTTTCCGGAGGAAATTGCCCCCTTATCGAAAGATCTATGGAACGGATTGCAGGCCTTGGCTCTTCAGGATCCGTTTATTTTCACCGCAGATATGGGTGAACCGTTTTCCAGTTTTGCGGCATTGGCGAAGCTTGAAGACAAGGCTGAACTTGTCTTGCCCTTGTGGACAGACAACAAGCTGATAGGAGCTCTAGGCTTACGTGCTACAAAAAAAGAGCTGCTTACGCGGCATCACATAGAGCTTTTGAACAGTATTAGACCACCTATATCCATTGCTTTGACAAATGCCCTTGCCCATGAAAAAATTAAAAGAACAAGCGAATTGTTAGCTGAAGACAATCGGTTACTACGCAAGGAATTTATCAGGACGGCAACCGAAGGGATCATCGGTCACGATGGTGGCTTGAACAATCTCATGCAAATGGTGAGGCAAGTCGCGCCGCTGAATAATACGGTATTGCTTCTTGGAGAAACTGGAACCGGCAAGGAATTGATAGCAAATGCCATTCACTATTCCTCTTCTTACAAGGACGGCCCGTTTATTAAAGTGAATTGTGGTGCCATCCCGGAACATCTGATCGATAGCGAACTGTTCGGACATGAAAAGGGAGCCTTTACCGGAGCCGTCACTGAATATCGAGGGCGTTTTGAACGGGCCAACACCGGTTCCATTTTTCTTGACGAAATCGGAGAGTTACCTGCACAGGCACAGGTACGGCTTTTGCGTGTACTGCAGCATAGGGAACTTGAACGGGTTGGAGGACAAAAAACTTTCCCTATCAATATTCGGGTGATTGCAGCCACCCACCGTAACCTGGAGAGCATGGTGAAGGAGGATAAATTTCGGGAAGATCTCTGGTTCCGGCTGAATGTCTTCCCTTTGATTATCCCTCCACTACGACAGCGAAAGGAGGATATTCCTGTACTGACCATTCATTTCATCAGCAAGAAATCGCGAGAGATGGGGATTAAAAATCTTCCGGCCATAGCTCCAGGGGCTCTGGAACGCCTGATGAGTTACAACTGGCCAGGCAATGTGCGCGAATTGGAGAATCTGGTCGAAAGAGAGTTGATCATTCATCGGGATGGTATGCTGACGTTTGAATCACTTCCCATCGCTGTTCAGCATGGGACAGTCGAATCTTCCAATGTTGATCTCTCAGGGAATAATGACATTTTATTGCCAATTGACGATATTGTTGCCAAGCACATTTCACGAGCGCTTCAAGTAACGAAAGGAAAAATCAGTGGGCCCGGTGGAGCGGCTGAGTTGCTTCGCATTAATCCCAACACGCTGATCGCACGAATGAAAAAGCTCAAAATTTATTACAAGAGGAAAACGAAAAATTCGATCACAGCATGAGACTACATGGGGTCGCCGCAGAAAAAGGAAATTTAAGCACGGTAAGGAAATATTAATTTTGAAAAAACAACCTGTTATATGTTCGACCTTTTGAAACCCATAGTGTGCTGAGCGCTGAATCAGGAACAGCCTGTAATGCTTACATTTATTTTTCGTAAACGTACGATTTTTTCCGAATTCTGAATCGACCACTAAAGGGGGGTCCGGGCCGCCCAGGCAAACGGGGACAGCAGAAGTACGGCAAGCATGCAGAGGGTGATGCGCTTCATGGTTCTCAGCTCCTGATCTATCAGCCGTCGCAGTGCAGCGGCGGCGTATGGGATTGCGACGGATTGATTCGACAAAAAAGAGGAACAACAACAGGGGCGGCAGATCCCGACCTTCGCCCTCCCGTGACGGGACAGTGGTCCGAAACAGTGTTGGCGCTGGGGTGATTTCGTCCCCTGCAAGGACGCAACGAAATCCGGGGCGCGGCAGCCGGCCTGATCGGCGAAAGACTTGGCGCCGACGGCTGATTGTAGTATGGTGCCGGCTATTCTCAGGGCAGGGTGAAATTCCCTACCGGCGGTATGTCCACTTGCTGGACGAGCCCGCGAGCGCCTGCCGTTGTTTGGCAGGGTCAAGCAGATCCGGTGAGAGGCCGGAGC
>JAQUEZ010000068.1 GCA_028684915.1 Desulfobulbus sp. | reverse complement strand
TCCCGTCCAGGAAAGCACCTTCACCCTCCAGGACAAGAATGGACAGTTCGCCATCCAGGTCGTGGGAATGCACCGGGAAGGTCACACCGGCATCGAGATTGAAGTTGATGATCTTGAAATACTCGGAATCTTCAACCAGAAAATAACGCTTCATGGCGCCGGGGGTGAAGGAGTCGGTGGTTGTAAGCTGGATCGTTTTCATGGCATGTTCCTCGGGTTGTCTGTTCGTCAAAGGGTTGATCGTTCGTTGTGCCTTTATTATAACAAGAGCCGTGCCAGAAAATTTTTGTTCATATTTCAATGTATTAGATTTTATGATTACAAAAATACAACATTCGAATGTTGTGCTTTCGAAAACACTGTTGTATTTTTTGCAACATGAAGCGACTGGAAACCCTCTCGATCATTGCCCATGACCTGACTGCGGTGCTCGGTGCCGAGGATCGTTACCAACGGCTCCTTGAAGCCCTCCGCCTGGCCATCCCCTACGATTCTGCCGCCCTGCTCCGTTTGGAAAATGACATCTTGGTGCCCATTGCCGCTCAGGGGTTGCAACCCAGGGTCATGGCCACCGATTTTCGCCGCAAGGACCATCCACGGCTCGACATTATATGCAGTTCCACCGAACCAACCTTATTCTCCAGCGACAGCAAACTGCCCGATCCGTTTGACGGTTTGCTGGTTCTTGATCTGGATTCCGTTGATCACATCCATGCCTGTCTCGGCTGCCCGTTGTTGATGAGAAATCAACTGGTTGGCGTGCTGGTGTTCGATGCGATCGACCCGACCGCTTTTAGCCACTTGCCCAAACAGTACATCCAGGTGATCGCCTCGCTCACCAGCGCCCAGATGCAGACCGTCGACCTGTTGTCGACGCTAGAGAAAGAAGCGGAACGGCAGGGACTCTTGGCCAATGATCTGATGCAGGATATCCAGCAACACAGAGGCCGGGAAATGCTGGGCACCAGTGCCCAGATCAGGCGACTGCGCCAGGAGATTGAGTTGGTCGCCAAATCCAAGTTCACTATCCTGATTGTGGGGGAAACCGGGGTTGGCAAGGAGTTGGTGGCGCGGTCCGTGCACAACCATTCCCGGCGGCGGGATCAACCGATGCTCTATCTGAATTGCGCCGCTCTGCCCACCGCCCTTGCCGAGAGCGAACTGTTTGGCCACGTCAAGGGTGCCTTTACCGGCGCCATCGCCGACCGAACCGGCAAATTTGAACTGGCCGATGGCGGCACCCTGTTTTTGGATGAAATCGGGGAATTACCGCTTGAGATCCAGGCAAAGCTGCTGAGAACAATCCAGGAAGGGGAGATTCAGCGTGTTGGTTCCGAGAAGCTGCAGCATGTGGATGTCCGCCTGATTACCGCCACCAACCGGAATCTGGAGCAGGAGGTGGCCGCCGGTACCTTTCGGGCCGATCTCTATCATCGCCTGAATGTTTACCCTATCACTGTGCCTCCCTTGCGGGATCGACTTGAAGACATCCCGGTGCTGGCGGATTTTTTTATCGAGAAGGCTCGCGTCAATCTTGGCCTGCGACGGGTGCAGATCAGCCCGGATGCTGTGAACCTGCTCATGCGCTACAATTGGCCCGGCAATGTTCGCGAACTGGATAATGTGATTTCCAGGTCGGTGCTCAAGGCATCCGCCTATCTGCTCGGTGGTCGGGAGGCGGTCGTCACCCCGGCATACCTCAGCGGCGACCTCGCTGCGGTGACACCGGAACCCCAGAACCTTCTCGACAAGACACCGGCCCAGGGTCAAGGGGTTCTTTCGTACCGTGCCGAAGTCAAGGCCTTTGAAATCAACCTCATTCAGAACGCCCTGGAGAGGAATCAGGGCAATTGGGCGGCCGCAGCCCGGGAACTCGATATGAACCGGAGTAACCTGCACAATCTGGCGACCCGGTTGGGAATCCGCACAAAAAAGAACGGCTGATGATAATGGGCTCAAATCCTTTGGTTACCCAGTGTTGTATCGTTAAATATCAGCTAGCCAATAGTTCGCACATCTCCTTAGTCAGGATTGGTCAAGAATATTTCTGGTCCACCAAATAAAACAAAAAATTATCCATAATAGAGGATATTGGAACCCATAGTATGAACCATAAGAACCTTACCCGTAAAGAATTGACCCTCTCTATCACTGAACGATTGGGCATACCGCAACGCAGTGCTGCCATCATCGTCGATACCTTTTTCGAAACGTTAAAAAACACTTTGATTCAGGGAGAATCGATCAAGCTGGTTAATTTTGGCAGCTTGAATGTCCGCAACAAATCACCACGCAGAGGGCGTAATCCAAAAACCGGCGAATCTCTGACCATTGCCAAGCGCCAAATGATTTCCTTTCGCCCAAGCAAACAGTTACGTGAAACGTTGAACTTGAACGTATAGCGTTTCCATAGCAATGGATCACGATCTGTGATCAGGGGAAAGGAGGGGAGACTGCAATGATCCTTTTCTGCTTAACGACGAGCGATTCTGGATAATTATGACCGATCTTGTTCAGTTTGTGATTGGAAATCACAACCATCATTTACTCAAATGTGTTTTTCAGTAAAAACTTATTTGCACAGAAAAACAGCAGCAAAAAAATCTATCGTCACGTTTTGCAATATTATTACTCCAAACAAAAAAGCCCCTTCAATCAGCGAGTTGATTGAAGGGGAGGGGAGGGGAGGGGGCTAGACAGAAACCGCACTGCTTAATGATCGACGGCGATGAATGTGATTTTTGGCAAAACCAGTTCAACCTATAATGGCATTGATCACCATCATTTACTGAAAAACGCATTTCATTAAATAAAGAAAAGTGACACCGAACGGTGGCGATCATTGATTCATAATAACAGCAATTTGTCATCAATGCAGGGAAGGACAATTTCAGCCTTTATTTAGTGAGAATCAGCCTCAGAGGCAAAATCCGGTTCAAGCTGATAAGGCGAGGTTGGCATGCGGTTGGTGTAGTTTTCAAAGGTGGTGTATTCACCGAGAAATGTCATTTTGATCATGCCGGTGGGGCCATTGCGCTGTTTGCCGATGATGACCTCTGCCAGACCGCGGTTGGGGTTATCCTCGGCGCGATTGTAGACCTCGTCACGGTAGATGAACATGATGACGTCGGCATCCTGTTCAATGGCGCCGGACTCTCGCAGATCAGAGAGTTGTGGCCGTTTATCGGTCCGGTTTTCCAGACTGCGGTTGAGCTGGGAAAGGGCCAATACCGGTACATTCAACTCCTTGGCCATGGCTTTGAGCGAACGCGAAATCTCCGAAATCTCCTGGGCTCGGTTTTCCGAGTTGCTCTTGCCCTGCATCAACTGCAAGTAATCGACCACAATCAACCCGAGGTTGTGTTCAGACATGAGACGCCGGGCCTTGGCGCGCATCTCTAGGACCGTCATGCCGGCGGTGTCGTCGATATGAATGGGGGCATCAGAAAGCATACCGGTGGCGCGGGTGAGTTTGGGCCAGTCGTTATCGTGAAGTTTTCCTGTACGAACGCGCTGCGAGTCGATACGCCCCACCGAACAGAGCATACGCAATGCCAAGGACTCCATTGACATTTCCAAACTGAATACCGCCACCGGTACCTTGCCGATCAAGGCGGCATGCTGAACGATGTTCATTGACAGGGCCGTCTTGCCCATGGAGGGGCGGGCTGCGAGGATGATCAACTCGGCCGGCTGTAAACCCGCAGTCATACGATCAAGCTCGTCGTAGCCAGTGGACACACCAGTGATATGCCCCTGCTTCTCAAACAGGCGGGTAATCCGTTCAAAGGCCTGGGGCACGATGGTGGACATGGGCTGAAAGCCCTGCCCCTTGTTCGAGTGGGCGATTTCAAAGATGGTTTTTTCTGCCTGGTCGATCAGGGTTTCAATATCATCCTGAGTATCGTAACAACGGGCCGTCACCTCGGAGGTGGTCTGGATTAGACGGCGCAGGATCGATTTTTTACGTATGATCTGAGCATGGTGCACCAGGGTACCACTGAAGGGGATGATGTCGGTCAGCGAGGCCAGGTAGGAGGCTCCCCCAACTTGATCGAGTTTGTTTTGATCATTGAGTAGGCTGGTGATCGTAATCAGATCGTGGGGCTCACGCTTTTCAAACAGGGTGAGCATCGCAGTATAGATGGTTTTGTGGGCATCGCGGTAAAAATCATCGGCTGCCAGCATTTCGACAATTTTGAGCAGGGCCTTGTCCTGCAAAAGAATGGTTCCAAGCACGGCCTGTTCCGCTTCGATACTTTGCGGCGGTATCATGGATGAGGAGATGGACGGGGGCCGTGATGGATGAGAGGGATGCATGTATTCGCCTTCCGGGACCGGTGGTGCGGATGAGATTGTGTGTTTCGCGTTCTCGTGAAACGCATGCAACATCAAGGTGTAGAATCGCGTAACATGTTGTTTTTATATGGGGCAATAATTACAAGGTATGATTTTCGATGCTGTCAAACGTGTACCACTATACCGTGGCAGCCAGGGAAAGACACTTATTCCCTCGCGCCTGAAGGACGGTCTTGCACGATCACATTTTGGGTAGAATCAGGATTGTTCCTCACCTCTTTCCCTGCCGCTTGAACTGGTCAATCGCCACCAGCACATGTGGAGACAGGTTGTTGACAATCTTTTCGTACCCCCGAGCATTGGGATGCAGCCCATCTTCATTGTTGAGCTCTCGAACAGTGGCCACCTCATCAAGGAAGAACGGCATATAGATCAGATCGAACTCTTTGGCGATGTCGGGATAGATAGCATTGAACGCCAGGGTGTAGGCAGGACCGAGATTCCAGACCATCTTCATGCCGGTAAACACTACTATCACCCCTCGTTCTTGAAGAATTCGGATAATCTCCCGGATATTTTTGGCAGGTACTGCTGGATCGATACCGCGTAGACCATCTTTGGCTCCGATTTCAAGGATAACAATGTCGGGTTTCATGGTGAGCACCCACTCTAGGCGAGAAAGGGTGCCGCTGGTGGTCTCGCCGCTTACCCCAGCATTGATCACTCGAAAATTATGGCCGTCAGCCTGCAGTCGACGCTCAAGTCTGGCCGGATAGGCGTCGTGCTCATCCACCCCCAGGCCAGCGGTGAGGCTGTCGCCGAGAGCGACGATGGTTCCAGGTCTCCGTTCGGCTTGGAGTGTTGGAGAAGATTCCGTTGCCTTCTGGACCATCTGGCCTTTTTTGTCTCCTGAGTCACAACCGCCAATGAAAAGCAGCAGGCAAGCAAACAGAACGCGCACAAATCGTCTGCGTGAATATGAAGTATTATTCATTGGTTTGCTCCCGCAAAAAAACTATGGGTTTCTGTCGGATAATGTTGATGGAGCTGAACAGCCCCACCCCAACCACCAGCATGATAGTCCCACCGATGAGAATCATCGCCGCAGTCCAGTAGGACCGGAAGGCTATGTCAAAAACAAATTTACAGAGCGCCCAACTGCCGGCCTGGGCCAGTGCCACCGCCAGCAGCGAGCTGAGTAATCCGAGCAACAGGTTCTCATAGAAGAAGACCGAGAAGACAAAGGTCGATTTTCCGCCCAGCACCTTATAATAGACGGCTTCCCGCATGCGGGCGAGTCTGGTGGCCAGCACCGAGCTGATAATTATCAACGTCCCGGCAAGAATAGAGAATCCGGCAAACACATTGACGATGCCAACCAGCTTCGCCATAACGAGGCTCAACTCTGCCGCTGTCTCGGCCAAGTTAATGGTGCTGATGTTGGGATAGGCGGCCACCACTCTATTCTCCAGTTCAGCGATCTTTGCCTGGCCCACATGGATGGCGGCGAAAAGGGTCTGGGGAGCTTTTGCCAAGTACTCGGTGGGAAAGACGAAGTAAAAGAAGGGATAGAGTTTTGATTTGTTTCTGCTGCGGATAGAGGTTACTTCCGCTTTCAGCTCCACACCCTGAATATTGAAATGGAGGATGTCGCCCAATTCCATGTCACCCATATCCGCCACCGTATCGAGAATCGAAACCTGGAGCGGGATCGGACCATCGCTGGCGAGGCGATAAAGGCCGGGCCCCCCGGCAATGACCACCTCGTCGTCAAGCAACTGATTTCGGTATGTTAGGCTAAACTCCCGAGTCAGGGAGTCGCTGAAACGGCCGCGCCGTTCGCTACGACTTACATCCGAGCCATTGATCGCCTTCAAACGTGCCCGCACCACCGGATAGAGATCCACCTCTTTACCGATCAGAGCGAGAACGCCCTGTCGTTGACTAGGTTGGATGTCGACCAAAAATAGATTGGGTGCATCGACAGGATATGATTCGACAAAGGTAGCCCGTAGATTGTGTTCGACCAGATAGATAGCTAAGAGTACCGACAGGGCCGAGGCCAACGTCACCAACACCGGCTGGGTTGAGTTACCAGGCCTCAGTAAGCTCCGTACTGCCTGGCGGATCGACAATCGGCTGAATTTTAGATGTGCGAGCAACCTGAGCAGGAGTTTGGCCAGTACGCCAATAACCAAAATCAGGGCGGTAGAGCCGGCCATGAAATAGACACTCGTTTTCAAATCGTCGAGTTGGTGGATGACCAACAGGGTCAGTAGCAGGAATCCGGCGATGATTGCCAGATAATAGACTCCCCCTTTCGGCAATCGTATGGACTCACGGCGAAAGATGGCATTGGGTTTTATCTCGCGCAGCCGATAGAGCGGTAAGAAGGTGAAAAACACCACAACCACAAAACCCAGGATCATACCTTCGGTGATGTCAGCCAGCCCAAGACCGACGACACTTTCCGCAGGTATGATGCCGGCAAACAAGAGCGGCATTAAATACTTCAAAACCACGCTGGCACCAATGCCAAGCAAGCTGCCAACCAGGCCAAACAGGAGGACCAACAGCATACTGTGCACCACAAGAAATTGCTGACTCGCTCCGAGCGACTTGACGATGGCCAGACTTCTTTCTTTTTCCCTCAACAACGCGGCCAGTGAACTCTGCATACCGATCCCCGCAAGCAGCAGAGTAAAAATGGCGATCAGCGAAAGGAAAAAAAGCAGGTTATCAAAGAAACGCTTCAGCCCTGAACGAGCGTTGCGAAAGGTCGATACCCGCTCCTGGCCAGCTATAGCCGCCTGCTCCAGCGCAGTTGCAGCCGATTCCAATTGCTTCTCGTCTGTGATTTTCAGCAGCAGCTTGTACTGTACACGACTGCCGGGCTGGATCAGATTCATGGCATTGAGGTCCGCCGCTGCAACAAACACCCGCGGCCCAAAATTGAAAACATCCACCGGCCTGGTCGATTCCCGCACTACCACATCGGCAATAGTCAACACCATGCTGCCAACACTCAGGCTGTCGCCCACCTTAAGCCCCAAGCGTTCAAGCAGGTTCATGCCTACAATCACACTTCCGGGCATAAGCCGTTTGGCTAAGGGCTCGCCAGATGCCAGCTGCACTTCTCCATAGAGGGGATAGCCTGGCTGCGCTGCCAGGATGTTTGCAAAAAGTGTCTCTTCAGTGGCAGCATGGCGAACGACGGTATAGAACTCCCAGGTCCGCAACCGACCCTGGGCAACCTGCTGTCTCTCCAGAGCCTCAGCGGCAGCAAGCAGACCCGGCGAAAGGTCGTAATACGAACGCACGATCAGGTCTCCCCCATGCAGACCGCGGGCGTCACCGATTATCGAACGAAAAACATCTGAGCGGAAGCTATTGAGTGCCACCAAACTGGTGATGGAAAGTGCAACGCAGAGGATGAAGACAGAAGCCTGTCGTCGGGCCGCCAGCATTTCCCGCCAGAGAAAGCGCCAGTGGATGATCATAGCCCCTCCCTGCTTTCGACCAATCGCCCATCATGGATCCGTATCGTTCGATCAGCCCGAGCCGCCATCTCACTGCTGTGGGTCGCCATGACCAGGGTGATTTGGTTCTCCCGTTGCAGTTCCAGTAGCAGCTCAATGATCGCCCGTGAGTTCTCCGAATCCAAGTTGCCGGTCGGCTCGTCGGCAAAGAGAAGGCGAGGGGTATTGATGAGGGCACGGCAAATAGCGACCCGCTGCTTCTCGCCGCCGGAGAGCTGTTGGGGAAAATTGAAACGACGCCTCCACAATCCGACCCGTTCCAACAGCCTGCGAGCCTTCTCCATTGCCATCTCATCTCCCCTCAGTTCAGCTGGGAACATGACGTTTTCCAAGGCATTCAAAGAGGGCACCAGGTGATAGGCCTGGAAAACAAACCCTGTCAGGGCATTACGGACTGGCGCCAGCTCGTCCTCGCTCAGATCAGTGATGTCTCGGCCAACCATGACGACCCGGCCGCTGGTTGGTCGATCAAGTCCGGAGAGAATGGAAAGCAGGGTCGTTTTACCGCTGCCGCTGCTGCCGACGATCACCACAAATTCGCCGGTCCCAACGTCCAGGGATACCCCTTTCACCACCGATTCCTCACCATCGCCTATGGAGTAGGTCTTGGTCAGATCCTGTGCCTGCAAAATATATTCGCCCATACTCCTCCGTATGAACACCCTCAGCTTGGTGTCCTTTGAACGCATTCTGCGCTTGCGCACAATCGTGGTTCCTTTGAAACGACCAAGGTGGCTTTCCCCTGTCCCACCAAAGAGGCCTCCCCCTAAGTGAAGCCACATTTTGATATGACCGTCTATATAATATAGGCACAGCCTGAGCGTTTGGGAAAATGAGAAACAATTTCATGTTCACAGTCGATGGCATCGAGCCGGCAAGGAATGAAATTCATTTTTATAATTTTATGTCATAAAATATAAAGCAATATCCCTTTATATAACTTAGATTAAAAAACGGTTTAAGTGACGAAGAAGAGGGAACAGAGCCTTTTATTTCAGCATGTCACATAATCGAACGTTTAAATGACAGGTAAAATATGCTGATTGGTTACATGCGGGTCTCAAAAGCTGACGGGTCCCAGTCGACAGGTCTGCAACGTGATGCGTTGATCGCAGCCGGCGTTGACACCGACCACATCTATGAAGACCTCGCCTCCGGGAAGAACGATGATCGCCCAGGTCTGGCCGCTTGTCTCAAGGCGCTACGCCAGGGTGACGTCATGGTGGTTTGGAAACTTGATCGACTGGGCCGAAATCTGAGACACCTCGTCAACACGGTACACGGGATGAACGACCGTGGAATCGGACTGAAGGTGTTGACAGGGCATGGAGCAGCCATTGACACCACGACCGCGGCGGGCAAGTTGGTATTTGGAATTTTTGCTGCGCTGGCCGAATTTGAGCGGGAACTGATTGCCGAACGAACAATGGCAGGGCTTGCTTCGGCGAGAGCAAGAGGTCGAAGTGGTGGGCGACCGTACAAAATGACAGCAGCCAAGCTGCGTTTGGCCATGGCCGCGATGGGGCAACCTGAAACGAAGGTCGGTGCTTTGTGCCAGGAACTTGGTGTAACCCGACAGACTTTATATAGGCACGTTTCACCCAAAGGTGAATTGCGGCCGGATGGGACTAAATTGCTTGCTCGTCAGTGATACGTTTATTGGTTACTATAAACTGGAGGAATATTGACTCCTGACGGTTAGTTCACTGGCAAGCTTCAGCGAGTCCTGTAAAAAAAATGTTATACTTTCAAGTTAATCTCTATTAAATTCAAGGTTTGGCTTCCTTTTATTATATGATAAATATGTTTTAAATTTATTTTTTCGTTATATTTGTTTAAAGCTATACTAATTTCAGCACCTTCTGCATCACTGCAGCAAATGTATAATAAGAAGAATTTGGGAATAAATATTTCCTTTCCATTTGTTATATGTTTGTATTTATAGTTATATATTTCTCTTTCACTTTTCGCTTCAACTTCAAAAGATTTTTTGCAATATCGTAAGTACAGAATAGCCTTCTTGATATCTTTTTCAAAGGAAATGATGTCTTTTTTATAAAATTCTGAAGTTTTTTTAAACACTTTCAATTCAATGCCTACTAATAATGAATATGCAAAAATTGGATCAGAAATCCAACTTGTGGCATTTATACAAATATCTGTTGGGGGCATGAAATAGCGAAGCTCATCACATTTAAATTCACTGAAGTCTTGAACAGGCAGACTTTCGATAAGTTCAGTATCATCCTCAGGTAAATAAGGAAGAGAAAGCTCAGTAGCAATACAAGGATTCAACGGGACTTCATATTCTGAAATTTTAGTGTTTTCCTTAAGCCAATCCTCAATATTTTCTAACAAATGTGAAATTATTTCAATTTTTAAATTTTTTTCTTTTTTTTCCTCTTGACAAAGATTTGGTCGGTTCTTGTTCAATCTATCGGCAATACATCTTAGGAAAGATATATCTAATTTTCCTGTAATAAAAGATACTATTTCAGGGTTACCATATTTTTTCTTGAACTCTTTTTTCTCCATAAGTTATTCTCTGGATATTTTTTTGTAAAAGTATAACAGGTTGCTAACCTGTTTATGTCAATCATTTTGCACTAACCTTCCCAATCGTCTTACGGTTTACCATTTTGGGTTTAAGCTAACTGGTAACCTTGCAAATTTGGCTGACAACTAATCGAGAGTCAACCTACTTCTCTGCAGTATCAACCAAGTCCATCCTGGATATAACGGTTTAGAAGTATAAATTGCTCTTCAAGCTCGGTTGAGGTGGGGAGAGCAGCCTTCAGGATATCAATGTGCTTTCGTTGGTTGATAATGGTCAACGAAGGCGTGAAATTAAGATCTTACACCCACGCGATTTTCAGAAGATGAAAATCATAGCGGGACTGCACCATGCTGTAGTCTATCAGCTGTCTTGCTGCCAGCGCCTCTACAATTCTTGGCGATAACTGCCCATTACTGGCTGGAAAGACAGTAGGAAACCGGTGACCATTTTTCAGGTACCTACAAGTGAGGTAAATGATATCAAGTTTATCTGCATCCCGGACTATACGGGTATACAGGGCCTCTCGTTCAGAAAGAGTGGCAGGAACGTTGATCTTGTTGTGATGGAAAACAGCACAGCTGATTATTTCGCGTAGATCGTTATCAATCTCTTCTAAGCCGTCTACCTGGCACAGGAGTTGTGCCCCAAATTCTCCATGATCAAAGGAGATCTTGTCATTGAAGGTCTGAAATCGGGTGTACTGTTCGAATCTGGCGATATCGTGAAGCAGCCCTATGATTTTCGCCAGTAGGATCTCTTCATTGGCCAATCCCAGCTCCCTGGCGATTACACCACTGAGCGCGGCTACTCTGAGGCTGTGTTTCTTTTTCAGAAGAATGTTGTCCTGAAAATCAGCATCGGAAGAATAATACCTTGCCACATAGGAAAAGTACCAAGCGATGGTTTGGTGAAATAAGCTCTGTGTTACTGGTGCCATTTCTCTAGTACGATATTGTATCTTAGCGCCGGCAAGAATCTCATGCGCTCTCCATCGGTGCCGACATGGTTGCATGTGATAATTCGCGGTTCATCAGGCATTCAAGTGTCAACGCTGAGCCGGCGGCCTCCCCGTTTCATCGCTCACTTTGAATACTTGCTGTTCTCCCTGACGTCCATTTCCTGATCATCGGTGTGACCTGAATGAGGCCAGTGGTAAGCGCAGCGAATCAAGGGGGAATGGGGTCCGCCCCATCTAGCGTAGCGGAGCCTAGCGTAGAAAAAATCGAGAAGAATAATCCCAGGGGCCCGTACCTAGGAGATCTTCATCGAAGAGTTTGTTGCGCCTCCTTCCACCCCCTTCAAGGCGCTGTTTTCAGTTGCTGCGAATATACCGCCGCATCTGACTATGTAACCTTCCAATCAGTACGTTAATATAATAAGTTGTAAATCTATATTCATTTACTGAAGGGTAGGGGATGCCACCGCTCAGATAGGGTGTGGGTATCAATTGTCCATTTTTTTCTCCTATCCATGCAAGGGGGTTGGACGCGACCCCAAATGGAGGAGGTACTGGTTTCATCGTGCAAAGAAACTTTCAGGCTTACCAGGGTGGCACACCACATCAATGTTGAGATGCATTGACAAGATAGCGTGAAAACAACACCTGCCCACACAAGAAAACGCCCTTCATAAGCGGTGAAAGCAACTTTTAAATACTAATTCAAACAGACCTGCGATAACCTTAATAGATGTCATAGTTTAGTGTAGTTATAAGCTCTCCGCCAAATCGGCATTGACCCGATAATCAAGCGAACACCAGCCCAGCAAAATTCAAATCTCCCCCCATATAGTTTCGCCCATACCTGCATCCAGAGTTACCTCCTCATTCCCATACCAATCACGGACCAACCTATTTTTTTAACCACAGGCATATTTAGGTTAAATTTTTTTAACTTTTTTTATATTGACCCCATTTTTTTCTTGATAAAACAAGGCATTTATTTATATCTTGGAAACAAGTTGAGATTAAGTTGTATTTAACCCAGAGAGGAGTTGCAACGAAGAGGTATGAATAATAAGAGCATTATATGCTTTCAGAATAATAAAGGTGGGGTAGGCAAGTCGACTGCCACCGTTAATACGGCCCATGCGCTTGCCATTCTTGGGCACCGTGTCTTGGTTGTTGACGTCGATAATCAGTGTAATGCCACAGCATTATGTCTTCCCTCCTCGACGAAAATCGAAAAAAGCCTCTACCATATTCTCGATAACGACGATCCCATCGAGGATGTGATTGTTGCCAGCAAATATGATCGCGTTGATATCCTCCCCAATGAGGAAAAAGTTGCTGGCCTGGAGCCACGCATTCTTTTCTCCGAAACAAGCAAACCAAAGCATGAGCGCTTCTTAAAATTGCGGCAGGCTCTGCGCCCCTTTCTTCAAGAAAGCAGCTACGACTTCATCCTCATCGACACACCTCCTAACCAAGGCACCTTCGTTATTTTAGCCCTTAACGCCGCAGATTTTGTCATCGTTCCCGTTGAAGCTGATTCAGCCTTTTCCATCAAAGGGCTGCAGACAGCTATCTCGACAATTAAATATCTGCGTGACGATACCAATCCAGACCTCGTTCTCCTTCGCTTGCTGGTCAACAAGGTAGATAAGCGCAAAAGTTTGGGAAAAGTTGCCATTACGCGATTGAAAGAGGCCTTTGGCGAAGATCAGGTGTTCGATCAAGTCATTCCCGTTTCAAGTCTCTTTCAGAAGGCAGAATCACTCTTCAAAACCATCATTGCTTACGACAAAAAAAGTGGCGGCGCAGTAGCGTTCATGAATGTAGCCAAACAGATTGTCGAACACATTCAACTATAATTACGCGATGAGTACTATGAGGGCAGGGGAGAATCATGCCGCAAGATGAAAAGGCAGCCATAGCCGGTTTCTTTGGTGAGTTCGATTTCGAAGCTCTTGCCAATAAGGCTGGTTCTCTCAAGTCGAAATCACCATCAAATCCGGTGCTCACTCCTGAGCCACCGGCCCAATCAACGTCACTACGTCAGATCGTCAGATCGTCAGACTATGTGACGCAAGTCACGTCAGACAATGTGACGGAAAATGCGTCAGAACCAGTGCCGTTAAGACGGTCTGACGATCCGATGGTCAAATCGACAGAAGGTCAGTACGTCACATCGCCAGGACCCCTGACGAAAAACACGCCAGATAGTCATAACGTCACTACGTCACTACGTCAGGCAAAACCCATTATCAATACGGGGGTCACCCGTGGCCAACTCCCCATCCTCAAATGGTTGGTGCAGGTCTGCGGGAGCCAGGAGGTAGTTATTACCTATAAGATGGCCAGCGCTCAATTGAAGGTGACAGAGCGTGCAGTAAGAACGCACATAGAGTCACTTAACAAGAAAGGCCTTATCATTGCGCATACTGCCCATCGTCCCAACAGTCTACAACCCATTGGCAAAGCCGTTCGCATTACCCACAATGCACATCTTGCATTAGCATTGACGCAGCCAAACGGATCCACTGACGTTTTGACCGAAAACGAGTCAGTACGTCAGTACGTCACACCGTCAGTTGACCAGCCTCAATTTACGTCAGATAGTCAGACGGTCAGACCGCCAGATCGTCACACATATAGTAGTAGTAGTTATAAAACTACAACTACAGCTTTTGAGGAAAATTCGGATGAAGAAGGGGATAGGATTTTTGATAAACTTTATTTGGACGAATGGGAGCAGTGGGGATTACGACCTAAGATGATTCATGATCATCTTCAAAAAGACATTACTCTATTGCAAAATATTTTAGACAAAACCGCTTATGTCATTAAACAAAAAGAAGGGACTCAGTTTGCCATTCAAAGAAAAATAGGATTTCTCAATAAATGCTTAGACAATGAAATATGCGAGGTTGACAATGGCTTTGTCTATCGAAAGGAAAAACTACTCATTTTAAAAAACAAGCAGAAAAAAGAAGAAATTGCACGAATACAAAGAGCACAACAGGAACTTGAACAATCTACTGTTGAATTACTTCGTTCCGGATTATCTGTAAATGAACTTGAAGAGGTAAAACTACAAGCGATAAATGATATTAAAAGCGAGTTAAAAAGTGAAACAATCCATGTTTCAGAAGCGCAAAGAGTGAGCTACGAGAACCGGATACTATTATCCATAGCTAAACAAAGAGGCATGCTTTGAGGCGGGTAGGGCATGTCCGTCAGTGACACGGCATACCCTGGGACGCGCGTGGGGTTTGCCCAGCGACAAGGCGTTACATACGCCATCCAAGCATGTTCTTGCCCCAAAAAGCGCAAGCTGTAAGTATCGGGAAAAGATTTTAAGGCTGTTCGTGCAAGGTTGTTTTATTTGTTTTTTTGTGGGCTGATTCGAGAAATATATAACCGAAGCAAGAAAGCATCGTTGATTTTGCAGGGAGTGGTAAGAGAAAATCCGGTCCATCATTTCTAATGAACCGGATTTGAAGAAGATTTGTTATTTTTTTGTCCGCGCTTCAATGGCTTTACGGAGATTGTCCGGAAGGCCTCGCTCTTTTCCTGATAGAGATCTTTTTTCAGACAGTGCTTTTGCACAAAGGGGCTGTCGTGCCGAGAATCCATATTTCTTACGATATTCTCTGGAAGTGAGACTATGTGACTTGAGATGTTTCGGTGACAGCATTTTGAATTCTTGACCACATTCCAAACAAACGATTTTGTTTCTTTGAATCGATTTTTTCGGATCTAACTCAGGAGCTGTTTTTTCAACCTCAACTTCACACTGACATATTTCAGAATCTTGCAATGAACGCAAAGTTTGGAATGTCTCATTCAGGGCGGCTTTTATCTCATCGGTTGTCATCTGTTTTGTGCTTATTTGTGACTGAATGATTTCCGCTGTCATTTCTACAAGTGTTTTTGCCATGTATCCTCCTTAATTTTTATTTAATGTTGTTATTCATAATACAACAACAACGCTTTTCAAAAAAATATACATTTTTTCACCCTAAACATCACGATTTTATCGAACTGGTAGTTACTTTTTATATATTTTATACTTTATATGCTTTTTCTTTGCCATTTTTTATCTATAAATCAAACTGTTACGTTGTTTAGAGTGAGAAGATTTCCGGTGATATGTGATAGAGTTTCCGGTGAACTATGAATACTTATCCGGTCGTATATGAGATCTTTTCCGGCTTCAACTTGGTTCCACTATGAATTATGAGAAGATTTCCGGCGCCTTCTGTTTTGTTGGCATCCCTTGTATGAGAGGATTTCCGGTGAAAAGTGATCTGTTTTCAGGGAAAATTTTCCAACCATAAACCATAGGGTTTTTCGCTTATTATGGGCTCTATTTTCAACCTATTATTAGTTAAATAAACAATTCGTCTTCAGCGAGTCACTCGCAGGTGAATCGCGAACTATGAGAAGATTTCCGGCCCAAGGGTGTCTGTATGGATCCCTATTTATGAGAAGATTTCCGGCGTCCCCCTGCGTCATTTCAGAGGTATATATGAGAGGATTTCCGGTTGTAATAGGAGGGATGGCGACGGATTGAGCGAAAAGTGAGAAGATTTCCGGTGTATTCGGCCAACTCGGTGAGATTCAGCACTCAAGTTGAACAAGCAATAATTGTTAACCGACCTGAACTATGAGAAAAAATCCGGTGTATATAGGCCCGGTTTTGAAAAGTGAGAGAATTTCCGGTCGAATTAGAAGTGCTGGCAAAACGTGAGAGGATTTCCGGTCTGGATTTTTCACCTGGCTTTGGAGGGAAACGTCTCGTGGGGAAGGGATGGATCTGCTTGTTGCGTACTCCAAAACCGATGGTGAGCGCAGCAACTATGAGAAGATTTCCGGTGACAAAAACGGAATTATGCGCCTTTACAAACTATGATATTGACGAGCTGTCGATATCACTGTAGCGTGTTGGCATGGCGAATAAAGTTGACCATAATGCCGTCGTTGCCAAAAATAACAATTTGGTCGGTGAGTTGGCAAAATTCGAACTCTCAGAGCTTCGTCTGATAGCCTTCTGTCTTGCCCACCTTGATAGCCGGCAACCCGAAAACCCTGAAATCACCGCCAGGGTCAACGATCTCACCACCATTTTCCCGTCCATGGACGAGAAAAGCTCTTATGCCGTGGTCAGACGGGCACTGCTGAATATCAACAAAAAACCATTCGAATATACCGAAGAAAATGGTGATTGCACATTTCTCAATTGGTTTGAAGGGTTCACCTATAGAAATAAAAAAGGAGAAATATCCTTTTTCGTAGCTGAAAGAATGCGCCCATTTTTATTGGGTCTGAAAAACAATTTTACCCAATATCGTTTAGCGGATGTCTACCAGTTTAAATCTGCTACTACATGGAAGTTATACGAAAATTTAGCGCAATGGCGTCGAAAGAAATCATGGAACGTAGAACTTGAAGAACTACGAGCGAGGCTTGGAATCACCGGAAAATACTCAAGTTGGAGTATTTTGAACAGAGATGTCATTAAACCTTCCGTTGATGATATCAATCAATTTTCAGATTTGACAATTGAATATCATAAAGAAAAATCAGGACGTCAGGTTGTTGGTATAGTTTTCAATATAGAAACGACTAGCTCAGATGATTCTGTTATTGAAGTTGAAACACCAGAAAGAGAGTTGCAACGACATTTACTTGATATAGGCATAAATGCAAAAACAGCAGCAGAATACGCCTTGAAAATTAACCGACAAGGTGTCGCTGATAGAATATTGGCACGATTGCCAGGTATGGTAGAGCGAGCCAAACTGCGTGGTGCGAATATTCCCAAATATGTCATTGGTTCTATCCAGGGTGAACTGCGCCAGAAAAGTCTATTTGAATTTTCATCACCTGTCTCTTCGTCTCCTGATGAAGAGGTGACCACCGAGCCTGAACATAAAGCTGCCTTGGAGTGCTGGGTCCATCACAAGAACCAACTGAAACAGCAATGCCCGATCCGAAGCAACGGAGAAACTCCATCTGAAGAAAAATGCCGTATTTGCCTCAAGACGATAAAGATTGACGTGTTCGGGGTCTAATCGTTTCTTGAGAGGAGATTTGCATGTACCGCTCTGCGTCATATCACTCTTGGCTTGCCCTTCTCATCCTCCTTTTTGTCCCCTCCCTCTGCCATTGCTGGCCTGCACAAGTCGTTTCTGTATCTGATGGAGATACGTTGACGGTCCTTCACGATGGACGCCAAGAGAAAATCAGGTTGTATGGGGTTGATAGCCCAGAAAAAGACCAAGAATTTGGCCAAAAGGCCAAAGAAATAGCCAAAATCCTAACCACCGGTCGGAATGTGGATGTGACGACCATGGCAAAAGATCTTTACGGAAGGACTGTCGGTCTGGTCAGTGTTGATGGTCAGAGTCTCAATGAAATGCTCATTCAAAATGGCTTTGCCTGGGTGTACCGGCAGTACTGCAAAGAACGATTTTGCTCCGCCTGGCTCGGTTTAGAAGAAAGAGCCCGGCAGCAAAAAAAAGGATTATGGGCGGGATCCAATATTGTGCCGCCGTGGGAATGGCGGTATCAGCCTACGACAGCAAAGAAATCGACAGATGGTGTTCCCCTCAGTTCAAGGCCCGATACCGCACTTGGGGACCATCGGAGCACAGGTGAGGGGTTCAAGTGTGATGGTAGAACCCGATGTTCACAGATGAATTCTTGTGAAGAAGCGAAGTTCTTCTTGAAAAACTGCCCTGGCGCCAAGATGGATGGGGACAATGACGGTGTGCCCTGTGAAAAGCAGTGTCGTTGAAGCTATACCGGTGGTGTAGTGGCTGAGACTGTTAGAAAAAAGCTTAACACAGATACCCTCTTTTCGTTCATCTATAGAGGTAGAACATGCTCCCACACCTTGTCCTTCGTGACGAAACCGCTGCAGATGCTGCGGTCATAGCCGAAGTGACCATCGCGGCCTTCAGAACTTTAGCGATCTCCAACCACACCGAACAATTCATCATTGAGGCCTTGCGCAATGCCAAGGCGCTGATCATCTCGCTCGTCGCCGAGCTGGATGGTCAGGTAGTCGGCCATATAGCCTTTTCTCCGGTGACCGTATCTGGTGATACTCCAAATTGGTACGCCATTGGTCCTGTATCTGTGCTCCCAGAGTATCAGCGCCAAGGAATAGGCTCTGCCTTGATAACCGCCGGCCTGGAGCGATTGAAACAGCTCAACGCCTCAGGTTGCTGCTTGGTAGGACATCCTGAATACTATGAAAAGTTTGGTTTTAAAAACACCGATACGCTTGTGCTGGAAGGGATCCCACCGGAGGTCTTTTTCGTCTTAAGTTTTGGTGCATCCATGCCCCATGGGACTGTTTGCTTTCATTCGGCGTTTGGGGCCGATGGTTCCAAATAGGCATAAGAGGGGAGATGTTAATCCACGTTTTTTGCTCCAACGCCTCTCGCTTCATTCATAGGTCATGACCCCAGCGATAACCACTGTTTCCAAAGCCAAGGTCCCGCATCGGGTACATGAATATGAACACGATAACAGTGCGGAATCTTATGGCGAAGAAGCAGCGGAGAAACTTCAGCTTGACCCAGCAAGGGTATTCAAAACCCTGGTAGTAAAAATCGATGATCGGCAATTTATCGTCGGCATAGTGCCTGTTTCGTATCAATTAGATCTGAAATTGTTGGCACGAGCTCTCGGAGCCAAGAAAGCTGTCATGGCCCAAGCTAATGATGCAGAAAAGGTGACCGGATATGTGCTTGGTGGCATCAGCCCATTGGGACAAAAGAAGAAATTGGAAACGGTGATCGACACCTCGGCAACAGTATTTGATACGATTTTTGTCAGCGGAGGTCGTCGTGGTCTGGAGATTGAGCTGGCTCCCGCTGATTTGTGTTCTCTGACCAAAGGGATTTTTGCGGATATAAGCAAATAGGGCCAGTCTGGACAAAACGCCTATCAATGCCGTTGACTTAAGCCGAGCGGCGTCCCCATTTCCCATAACTCCGCTTGGAAATCCGGGGAAATGAGCGACCCGTTCGTTTTTTGTATCGCTGCCAGCTGATCTCAGCAAGGCAGAGCTCCAGCCAGTGCTGGCAGTCTTCGAGCGTTTGACAGAGCAACAATTTGTCCATGAACCGCGTTACTGCCAGAAATGCCGCCTGCTGGCATATCCTGCTGAGGGGAATATCGTGCTTCACTGCCGCCTCCATCATCATGATGCGAACCAAGAGGCAGTAGAGATAAATGGCCATGACTTCCTGGTCAATGAACTGGCGGCTTTTGCCACGAAAGTTCTCGGCCTCCAGGAGTTCTTTGATAAGTTTGTAAAACTCTTCCTCCTCCCAGCGAAGATGGTAAAGTTCACGCAGCGTGCTTACAGGGCAGGCGGTTTTGTCCGTCAAAGTGGTGATGAACAGGGCTGTCTTGCTTCCCTTGGTTCTCATTCTGACCACTCGCAACCGGATTGGCACCGGTGCCGGCTCACCGTTCTTCAACCGCTGCCGGACCAATTCTTGAGGAGGGTGCAGGGTTACCTTGCCATCCCGATGTCCCTGTGCAAGAAACTCGGCGACTGGCTTGAATAAACCGTTGTCTGGCAGGCGTACGAGAAAGTCGGCACCCTGACTCAGTAATTTTTCAAAGAGTTCGAAGCCGGGGTATCCCCGGTCAAGTAGGAGCAGGTCACCAGGACCGAGATTTTTGATCAATTCCAGAGCCATGGTCCTCTCGCTCACGTCATGCGCACCCCACATCAGATTGAGGGGGATCTTGAGCAAGACATCGAAAAGCGCACAGGAGAGGAGCTGTGGATAATGGGCGCCATGGGGAACGCCGAATTCTTGAGCTAACTCCTTACTCTGAGGTAGATTCTTTTTTGTGCCATCGATGGCTACGAGGCGAAATCCTTTCCATTTCGCGCCTGCGTAACTTGAAGCGAGGCTGGTTGCTTTTTCCACAGCTTTCTTGAAGAGACCACTGAAAACATCGAAGGGCACTTTTTTTCGTGCTCGCAAAAAGGCAGCCTTGTCCGGTGGGGTGAGGCCCTTCTCATGCGCCAGGCTGGTGTCGCTGAAAAAGCGGTTGATCACCTCCTGGTAACCGAAACGTTTGCCGGGCCTGACCATATTGATTATCAGGGCGAGCGTAATGGTCAGAGGTAGTTTGCGGTTTCTAGTGAAATCCTCGCCGTTGAAGGAGGCATCGACATCCTGCCTGCTTTGAGGAAGAAATCGAGAAATGAATTCCAGTGAATAATTTGCTTCATTTTTACTGTCATCACAGCTAGTTGGTACGCAATTTTCACTGCAACTTCATTGCCAAAAATCTCCTTTTTTAATTTTTCATTGTGATATTAGGCACCTGCACCAATAGTAACACTGTAATAGAAATAAATAAACAGTAATTTCAAACGGTTGACAGATTCCGCAACCGGACAAGCCTTAAGTCAACGGCATTGAAACGCCTATCGGGATAAGGTGGCATTGAAAAGAATAGTTAGAAGGATGATGAAATACAAACTTTCATACGATCAAGAACAAGACCTTATTGTCGGAAAGGTTGAAGGCGAAATAGATCCCCATGCTGTGAAAGCAATGGCCACGGAGTTTGCTGAACTTGTCAACCGCTCAGGGTGCCGCAAGCTGCTCAATGACCTCCGAGGAGCTCATATTACATCCTCAACATTCGACATCTACAATATGCCAAGAATTGTTGACACACAAGGAGTTCCAATTTCCTGTCGGAGAGCGTTTCTCTTATCTGGGTCATCAGAGGACTTCAATTTCCTTGAGACGGTCTCCATCAATGTTGGCCAACAGGTTCGTATATTTATCAACGACATGGAAGCAGCGCTTGAGTGGTTACGAGAAGAATAGACAATGAACGTGTTCGATGGAAGTGATGGCAAATAAGCACTGAATATTTAGAGTTATCAAAACCTTCGAGATACCTAATGAACAAGTCAGAATTGATAGAAGCACTCGCTCAAAATCAAGGTTTACCTATCAAAACAGCTGCATCCATTGTGAACACGATTCTGGATACAATGATCGAGACGCTGGTGAGAGGCGAAAATATCGAACTGCGCGGTTTCGGAAGCTTCACAGTGAAGGATTATGAAACGTATACCGGAAGAAATCCCAAGACTGGCGCTTCGATTTTGGTAAAACCAAAAAAATTACCGTTCTTTAAAGTTGGCAAGGAGCTTCGAGAATCGATAAATGCAAATCGAAAGAACTGACTCTTCGCTGATTGACGAACAACAGCCTGTTGGAGGTGAGAGATGAAGATAAAAGTCATTCATCAATAGAGAGATTGGTTATTGGAATGTGTCGGTGTTGGCCAGTATTCGTTTATCAAAAGAGACGATAAAACCGTTGTTCGCACCATTGTGGCGAAAAATGACATGGATGCCGAAACTCAATGTCAGAGCATCATTAAAGCTTCCAAAAATATAGAAAATACTGAATTCATCGTTGAGCGCTGAGGCTTTGAAAACAAACAGAAACGATCCCTGCCCCTGTGGCAGCGGTAAAAAGTTCAAAAAGTGCTGTATGGATCAAAAGAACATCGATCCGCTGCAGGACTTGAAGGCAGATATCCATAATCTGATCGGTGGCCGACAGTTTGGATCGATGGAAGAAGTTCAGGCTGTGCTCAACGATTACAACCGACGAAGGAACACAACCCCAAGTGAAGATTTTCACGGTCTATCACCCGAGCAAATGCACCGATTTCTTCATTTTCCCTTTGAGTCACCGGATCTCGTCAATTATTCCGACCAAATAGCAATAGAACCTGAAAGTAAGGCGGCACTTCTTCTCTCCAGCCTGGTGGAAAGGATTGGCGAGGGTGGCGTGAAATTGACTGCCAAAAATAACCTGAGCCTAAAACTTTGCCAGGAGATCGCTGCCCGCTATCTTGAACACTATGATGACCGATACTTACCCTCGATCAAAATACGGTCAGAGGAACACTTTGAGGGGTTGAACACCGTCCGGCTCACTGCACAACTTGGCGGTCTGCTCAGCATTACCAAAGGGAGGCTGTTTCTGAGCAATCAATGCAGCGAAGCTCTTGTTTCAGGAGGAATGAAAAAACTCTACCCTCTGTTTTTCAACGCCTATGTCTGTAAATTTAATTGGGGATTTCTTGATAGGTATGAATCGCTGGAAATAATTCAGCAATCCTTCCTTTTCACACTCTATCTGCTGCATCAATACGGAACCGATTGGCGTCCAGCCGCATATTATGCGGATTCCTTCGCCCAGGCTTTTCCCCTATCACTGAAGGATGTTGAAGAAAAATCCTATGAAACGCCGACAGAAACTCTGCGTCGCGTATATATCCTACGATCGCTTGAACGGTTTGCTGATTTTTTCGGATTAGTTGAGCTGAAATCGGATTCGGATACTTCTTACAAGCGTGAATACCAAGTTCGAGCGACAGGGCTTCTTGATGCCTTGTTGCAATTTGGAATAGGTAGGCCTGGTCAATCTTCTCACGGAGTTTTCAACGCTGATGACCCCTAAAACATTCAGGGCGATAGGGATGGGTTAAGATAAATTGGAAATAGGTTGACCACTTGGTGCCGCGCCTTGTACTGCCAAAAGTAAGATTTGGCCTCCATGGCCTGTGAATTATGCATCATGTCCCCTGAATTTTTCTCGAGACGCACCATGGGTAGAAAGAGCCGACAAAAACAGAAGACTCGTTCCGTTGCACCAGACGATTATTTCGCCGCGGGTCCGTTCGAATTTGCGCGCTTTGGTCGGCAAGTTATAGGCCGCTCGCGCGCTAGCGTTACTGAATGGGAAGAAACCAACGCCAAGATGGCTGCCCATCTCCCAACGATCACTGCAGAAATCGATGATCTAGTCGCGCAGATAGCCGAGCAAGTCGCAAGGCTTCCCGGTGAGCGTCTGCTGCATCGTGCTTGGTGGGAGTTCGCCATGATCAACATTAGGCGCGACGGCCCAAGCGAATCCGACTCACTCGCTTCCATGCGGATGATCGATTACGTACAGAGTGTCATCGTATCCGTGAAGCCTGCGAAAAAAGTCGCCCCTGAAGTCAGTGAAGAGGAATGGCGTAGGCTGTCCAAGCGCGTCAAAACCCTATTTACGCGCCTGACCTTCGAATATCAGATCGCACTGACGGCCTCAAAAGCCAAAGAAAAAAAGGACCTTGACATGGAGCTCGAAGAGTTCCGTTATCGGGCTGAGGTCATATGGATGAATGTTCGAGGGGAGCGTTATCAATGTCATGAAAAGCAGGCGCTCGAAGATATTTTGCTTCCTCATTCCGACGTGTTGGTCCAACTTTTCGGAATCGACGCACAAACCCTGATTGATGAGCTCGACAAGATTCTGGCCAAGCTTTCGCGTGGTCTTATGGACATGATGGTCGAGCTTGAGAGCTTTCGGGAAGACACGTTGAACAGGCTGGAGCAACTCGCTAAAGAAACCGGTTCCACCGATATAGAAACGCTCAGGGACAAGGTTTTCGAGGATCCTGCATCAGAAGCACGACGCCACCGCGTCAGCGGGGTGTTCTTTGGTCTCGACCTTTACGACGTTGCGAAAAACACGAACATCCCGCAGGCTCTGCTTGACGAACTGTCGTGGTCTCCGGGTGAAGAGGAAGACTTCTTCGCCCCCGGTCCATTCTGCGGCTGGCCGGTGCGAGTGTGGCCAACCATGAAACGGCCTTTCATCTGTCTGAAGGGCCGCACGCTGTGCTTCGACATGTTTGCATTGTTCGACGGGTTCTATCGCGTCATTCAGCGCATCGTGTTTCGCTTGAAGCCCGACTACCGGACGGTCTGGAACGAACGCCAGAAGGCTGTTTCCGAAGAGCTGCCTTTCAAATACCTGTCGCGGCTCTTGCCTGGTGCTCAAGTCATCCGGCCGGTCTATTACCGCTGGAAATCTGGTGAAGGGCCAGCCCAATGGCACGAGGCCGACGGGCTCGTCATTTATGACGACCATCTGATCGTTGTCGAAGTAAAGGCCGGTGCATTCACTTACACGTCGCCCGCAACGGACTTATCTGCGCACATCGCGTCACTTGAGAACCTGGCTCGCGGTCCGGCCTTACAGGGCAACCGCTTCGTTAATTATCTGGAAAGCGTATCTGAGATCGTTATCGCGGACAGCAATCATAATGAGATCGGCAAGCTGCAGCGCTCCAGCTTCAGGCAGGTCACCATCTGCGCGGTTACGCTCGATCCCTTCTCAGCACTGGCTGCGCGAGCGCAGCACCTCAAAAAAATCGGAATAGATCTCGGTAAACGGCCCGTCTGGTTGCTTTCGGTCGATGACTTGCGAGTGTACGCGGATCTCATCGGTGATCCGTTGACATTCCTGCATTTTGTCGAGCAACGAATGATCGCAGCACAATCCGAGCTAGTAGATCTGTTCGGCGAAATGGATCATCTCGGCCTCTATGTGAAAGAGAACAATTACGCCATGTATGCCGCCGAGCTAGTCGGACCTGACACGGCGAAGCTTCAGTTTGATGGCTATCGCACGCCGATCGACGAGTACTACTCGGCTGTGATTCGTGGAGAGCCCGCTGTTGCGCCGCGCCAGGAGATTCCGGCCCGGATTGCCGAGATCATAAAATGCATGAACAAGTCGCAAAAGCCGCAGCGATCCGCCATCGCTAGCTTTCTTCTCGATGCCGCTGGCGATCACCGCAAAACTATTGCCCAGCTCATTGACGAACAGCTGAAGGGGAATGCGGAATTCGGGCGTCCGAAGCCATTCTCGGCTTACGGCGATCACGCCTTCACGCTCTTGACCTGGTCTCCATCGGTCCAGCGGGACGCTGAATTTGCCTTGAGGCACACGAGAGCTGTTCTCGCGGCTGCGCATGAAAAGGTTCGACTGATGATCGAGCTGGAATACGACGCGGAGGACACTGTCGTTGACGTTCACTGGTGCCATGTCAGCCTCGAGGGACTATCCGCCACCGAACGAACCCGCGCCGAAGAGGATGGTAACGCATTGAGACGGCAACGCGTGGCGGCGGCGATGAGAGACCACAAGGTTGGCGTCAACGAACCTTGCCCATGCGGCAGCGGGAAGAAGTTCAAGAAATGCTGCCGAAGGTAGGTGTGGGACCCCTGCATCTCAGCGGAAGACCTGGTTGCGATGCGTCTGAACCCAAATATTAGGAATCAACGTATCTCTGAAATATGTTGACTCAAGCTCCTTTTTTTTGAACCAGGTGAACCAAAATAGCGAGTTGAATAAGGATGGCTGATCTGCTCAACGACACACCAGATGCTTCTGTTTGGGTTAACCAAGCAATAAGGGAATATACTAACGTCCATGTCTATGAGAAAATGGTTAGCGCTATAATTTGGACGGACGATATTGACCCTGAAAAGCTCGTCGGAATAGAAAATCCTTCTGCTTATATAGCAGAGATCAACACGGCAGGATGGCCTATATTTAAGGGACATGATCCCGGATTTCCAGTTGGAAGGGTTCTTGCCGCAAACCTTTTTACCAAATTAAACGGCACTAGATTTATTGCAGCCATTCTCGGAATGTACGGCGACAGGCAGCAGCTCAGCTTTGGTGATCTTGGACTGGATTCCACACCAAACGTATCGTCACCCTTAAGCCTTAATAGTCTAAGCGACGACTGTTGGCTGGAATTTGCTGCCGATCCACGAGAAGTGGATGCACAATGGATGGATGATGTAATCCAAAATGCTCCTTTGCGAGTTGAGCGGATTAAGCTCTCGCACAATGGGGCTGTGTCTCAAGGAGAATTAATACGCCTTGGTTTGGTTTTTGTTGCGATTGTTTGGAATCCTTTTGTCACGACCATTGCCAAAGAGGCCGGTAAGGATGTCTATGCGGGCATTCATCAATGGTTGCGTAGTCTTTGGGATAAACTCGTTGAACGCCAAAACCCGATTGTTGTGGTGCAGTCATATCAAGACGGGTGTGAAATATCTTTCCTTTTTCGAGGTAAGGACGTGAAACGAAATTATGATGCGCACGACGCCCTTCCAATTGCCGCCGCTCAAGCGGCTAAGTTGATAGCTGAAATGAGAAGTCGTGAGGTTGCTCCTGCATCGTTAGTGTATGAATTTGAACCACAGATTTCCCGGTGGTTTCCGTCCTATGCGACGCTTAATGACGGTAGACTCATCTCCGACTGCAACATCCTTATTGCAATTGAGCAACTCCCGACTGATCTAAGTATCGGCGTCGAGTGCAAAAGATAAAGGCCTGAGCCAGAATCAAAATAGCGAGGTTAACGGATTAGCCTCGCTATTAATTGTCCCTGTACACCTTATAAAGGTGTTGCTAGTAGCCACTTCACAACCAATTAGTCTCTTTTAATTCGGCACAAAAAGATGAAGTGTTAACCCATAGGTCAGCCCATAACATCGAGGTGGCGGGAAAATGAGCAAAATCACAATATATCGATTCCAGGTCTATAGCGTAATAAATGACAATTTTCAAAAATCACGCCGATGGGGGACGCGTGATGCTATTGAGAGAATCGCATGGGGTGAGATTTTAGAAGATACCGCTACTGAAGTTGACGAATCAGCGATAGCTTCTGACATTACCTGCTTAACAATAATAGATTTTAATCATCATAGACGTACGGGTTTTCAGACAAAGGTTGAATAAGAGCTGTAAGCTCAATGGCATTCGAATGTTTTATTGTGAATAAAATGATATCGGAAACGAATATGAACCAAAATAATGAAAAATTATGAGCAAAAAAGAAGATATTGACAAGAATATACACTCTCAAAACTTTCAAATTTGCAGTTTTTGTTGGAAAAAAGCAAACGATGTCGAAGTAATTATTGTGGCATCTGATAAAGTTCCAAATATCTGCAATTAATGTGTAAGGCTATGTGAAGCCATGTTGGAAGAAAAAAAGAGAGATTATATTGATTACCGCATCGTTCCAGGTGGGTTACACGCAGAATCCCAGAAAAAACTACGTTTAATAACAAAAATTCCTGAAGATTTGATGGTTTGTGAAACAAATTTATATGCCACTCATCCAAGTGTTGTAGCATGCTCAACCGATGGTACTAAAACAGAGCATTTTAAAATACCTAAACAACTTGCACTCTGGATGATTTCAACTGATCAAAAAATCGATATAGATAAGATGCGAAAAGAAGTAAAAAAAGACATATTAGATTCCATAAGGCAACATATTAGAACGTATTGAAACGATTTACTTTTCTGTTTAAAAATTTATATTGATGAACATTAATAATGTAAACCCTATAACCTACAGGAGAAGGAAGGGTAATGGAATATACGAAATTCGAGACTATTTCAATTCGTAATCATCCAGAACTAAATGAGCTTTGGGTTCAAGACAGAATTGCAGAAGACCCGACAATTCTCGGCCTGGGTGACATCGTCCTTAAAGACAGAGAAAGAATTCAACCTAGAGCTGGGCGGCTCGATTTGCTGTTGCAAGATGCAGAGGCAAGTCGAAGGTTCGAAGTGGAAATCCAACTGGGGGGTACAGATGAAAGCCACATCATCCGCACTGTCGAATACTGGGATATTGAGCGGAAGCGCTACCCGCAGTATGACCACCTAGCGGTTATCATTGCCGAAGATATAACCAGTCGTTTTTTAAATGTCATCAGCCTATTTAATGGAACGATTCCGCTGATAGCGATCCAGATGCGCGCTCTGAGGTCAGGTAAACAGGTAGGTCTCGTATTTACTACGGTCCTTGATCAACGTTCTTTGGGCTTGATCGACGAAGATGAAGAGGCACAAGAGCCTACAGATCGAGCCTATTGGGAGTCACGAGGTTCTAAGAAAACCGTGGCAATGGCTGACCAACTTCTTGAGATTGCAAAAATCCACGACCCATCCTTTGAACTCAAGTACAATAAATTTTATATTGGACTTGCCAAGAACGGGCAGCCGTGCAATTTTGTCATTTTTCGTCCCAAAAAGGGATTTCTTCGCTTTGAACTCCGCCTTAAAAGCTCTCCTGAAATGCAAGAGCGTCTTGAAACTGCTGGTCTTGATGTCATGGACTACGATGGACGTTGGAGCTACTACCGTATCCGCCTGCAGCCGGGAGACATTGACAAACATAAAGAGATCTTGACACAGGTTATCGCCGAAGCCTACGCCTCAATTGGGCAGAAGTAATAGGTCGAGGGGCTTAGTCAGTTAGAAATTGCTTACTCACAGGCGATTCTGGGTTTTTAAGGTGATTGGGGGGGCTGGAGATACCTAAAAAAATCTAGCAACCACTTGTAAGGTATCAAGGGGAGCTATGTCGAACTTAACAATATAGAGCCACTTTTGAGTGTGACCCACACATGAAATCTCTGAGTATTCAGTGTCTGTATTGGTATGAAATTTAGGTAAGATATCTCCTATTTATACTAACTTTAAGAGGAATAAATGAGCAAAACACTTGTAGAAATGACAGCAGAAATCGTCCAATCGCAAATTAGCAGCAAGCAGATGACCACCGATGAAATTAGAGCGGCCCTGAATGAAACCTTTCAAGCGCTGAAATTGCTGCAGAACACTGAAGCAGGCAGTGCTGTAGAGTCAGAGGTAACCGCCCCGACTGTTGATCCTAAAAAATCCATCCAGAAGAACAAGGTCGTCTGTCTGGAATGCGGCCAAGAATTCAAGATGCTGTCCCCAAAGCATCTGAAGTCTCATGGCCTCGATTCGAAAGAATACCGCAAGAAGCACGGCTTTTCTGCCCGCCAACCGCTTTGTGCGAAAGCGCTTTCCGAAAAACGGTCTGTATCAGGGAAGGAACGCGGCATTCCGGCCAACCTCCAAAAAGCTATAGTCGCCCGAACCAAGAAAAAGACTGCTGTGGTTGAACCAAAATAGCGAGCACCGGCAACGTCAACAGGCTCTTCGACGAATCAAGTGGATTTGAGTAAATTCTGTATCGGTGCGGCCAGCAGGTAGATGATGCTGATGAAGGTGTCGTCGTTTCTATAGCCTCTGGCCCTGCATTTGGCCGCCTGGAAGAT
>JAQUEZ010000297.1 GCA_028684915.1 Desulfobulbus sp. | reverse complement strand
TCTTCCGTGGGCAGGCGCCGATGTCGGAAGCCCCGAGATAGGTACTCCGATCACCGAGCGTTTCCTCGGTCAGTTGGATGGCAAGCTGCTGAAGAGCGGCCTGCAGGGTGAGCATTAGCTGGTCTGACATGGTGGTATCCTCCTGAAAAAATGAGGGAGGATACACGGATTCCCGCCGAGGGAATGGTATCGCTCCCTCTTTGGTTGGGTTGGGTTGGGTGATGTTGTGGGTGGTTAAGCGGCTTGCTTCATCCAGGTCTTGCCAGTTTTATCCCATTGAAAGCCTGCGGCTTTGAGCAGTTCCTTCTTGTCGAAGAGATGATCGCCAATGGCGATGATCACCCCTTGACGATGCTCGAAACTGACGCCTGCGATCTTGGGCAGGGTTGCCGAGGGATCGCTTTGATTGACAGGTGGTTCAACGGGTTGGTTGGTTGTGGATGCGGGTTTTGTTTTCGGTTGCGTCGCGGGTGGTTGCGTTCGTTGCGTTCCCTGAAGGTAGACGTTCTTCAACAGTCCCTTGTAGGCGTCGCTGCCGATGGATAACAGTGACATGCATTTCTGGATGGCATCGGTAATGGCCCCTTTCTGGGCATCGCCGACATTGCCTTTAACGATCTGCATCTGTCCCTTGTGCGAGCCCTTGCACAGCCAATCACCGTCGATCTTCACATACAATCGAACTTCAGCAACCGCCTGGGATTCGAAAATCTCCTCCTTGGTCAGTTCGTACCGCCAATTCTCCGGACCGAGCACCTCATTGACACTGTCAAAGACGTACTGCGGCCGGAAGCCGTACTTGATCTGACCGATTTGGTTACCTCCCTTGTCGGTCATCTTGACTTCCTGAATCGCCTCGATGCCAAATGCTCGCAAGCGCTCGTTGATCGATTGGACCTGTTCCTGTAGTGTTGCCATGGTGTTGCCTCCTATAAATTTGGGGAGCACGACGACATGGCTCCGCCGGGAGCATGACGTAACTGCTCCCGATGGATGAGCGGGGTGGGGTATCTATTGAGATAACGATAGGTTCAGTTTGTCCGAGAACGCGCAAAGAACATGCGGCTTCGGAAGAACAAAGGAATGGCTATCGGTTAAACGGGGAAAATGAACGAGAGGAAAACGAATCGCTGGATCCGTTTTGCAGGGGTGCGTGCGCGACTCTTCCAGGTCAAAGAAAGACGTTCGCCTCTGCGATTAAACGTCTTTGGCCGGGGAAAGGCAGCGCCGCGTACTACTGGAGTTCAAGAACACGAAAATCGTGTTCAGCTAAGCCCTGGAAAGGGGTATCTCATTGGAAATGAGGCGGAAATATGGAATTATGGTAACGCTTGTTTTGCAAAAGGCAAGTAAAATTGATGGTAACTTTTCTTACGGGACAGACATGGCAAAAAAGCACTGGTGCCAATGACATTTCTGGTCCAGGTATACTGGAGAAATCTTAACTCGCTGAATCCAGAATTTGATCAAAAACGGTGGTGTTAGTATTGCTGTACTAGTGCACCAAGCTAGGAGGGTCAGGGACTATGATACTGTCTATACTGGGCTCAATCTCCAAAATGGCTCAGTAGCACAAAGAAAAGATATCCCAATAACGGGGCTGTAGCGGCGAAAATCCACTCTGTTAAGAACGCAACAACGGTGCTTTTCCTTTTCTGCATGTCCACATAATTCAAAAACCATTCGTATACAATCCCAACCAAAATTCCGCCCAAAAATCCAACAATGAATATGACGACAAGTGACAGTCCGAACGTCACCAGTACATTTCCATCAAAACTGAGTTGAAGAACGAAATGGCGGTAGTACACCAGAAGGCTAACGGCACAGGCCGTCACTATTGCTGTCTTTCTTACCACCCGACACACAGGGGTTGACGGATCTTTAACCATTTCGATGTACAGATCAACCATCTATCGAAATCCTCCAGTCGAGAGATCTAGAGATATCTTTACTTGAAAATAAATCAATTTTAGCGATTCCACCTAGTGTCCCGTTTGGTTAATGTCGTCTTTTAATTTCTAAGGAACTCCTGAAGCCATTTGCCAGAATTGCGAGGTTTAAAGAAGACAGACTACTCCCAAAAGCCTCAAAATTGTAGGACGTGACTAACCAAACGGGACACTAGGTACTTCAACTTATAAGTACGATTTGATCGACTAGGAATCCTTGCCAGAGAGTTGTTGAAAATGCTCTTTGGTTATTAGCAAAAGTAATCCAGCGCAGATATCGATACCAACCCATACTTCTTTTGGCAGGTGAATTTTGACAACTGGATTAAAGAGAAGCGCGAGTAACCCAAACACCCATGGAAGAGATTGGTTTTTACGTTCGTAACTTGCAAAGGCAGCCCATAAAAATACACCTGTTGCCACCAAACGCAAAAGCATGTAGTAACCATACGGCAGTGGAGCAGCTCCAATCAATAGCATTAGAGCTGTAATATAAATTACGGCTATGGGCATTTGTCGCATCAAATGTTAAAATCAATAAACAAATATTTTACTAATTATTAGGTTCAAATGATTTACATGAGCATCAAGAAAAAAATTAAATATATAATTTTATTTTACTAATATGTTAATTAATAAAAATCACATCTTTTTTCCAGATGTAATCCTGAGACATTTTTTTATGGCATCCATAAAATCATATGCATCAAAAGGAATATCAAAATAAAAATCGGTCTGTATTTTTCCACTTAACATAAGGTTATGAAATTTTGACGATCCGCTGATGACAATAATATGAATTTTATATAAATTTTTAAATTTATCGAAAAGATTTAAAACCTTAAATAAGCTATCCTCACAATTTTCGTCCCTAAGCAAACATTGCAGATTATTCGCTTGGAATATTGCTATATCGACATTTATTGCGTTCGCATATTTAAAGAAATCTTCTACTTGTTCTAATCGTTTAAAATTTATGTTAATTCTTTCATGGACTACATATTTAATCAGGTCACAAAATAAATCGTTAATTGCGTCTTCAAAATTACCTATCAGTATTTCAAAATTTCTATTTTGAATTCTTTGTATAAGATCAAAACCACGCTTAACAAGAAGCAGTCTATTGTTATCTAAATATATTTTTTTTGATACGATCAAGTCACTATTTTTTTGATGCTCGATATCGTTCATGGTTATAATATTTATTGCATTGCGTTTAAATGATTTCTAGCTAAATCGATCTCTTTTTTTATCATCAAAGCCATTTCCAAAAGCAAATCTCTCCCTTGTTTTTCAGCAAATTCAACCTTTTCTTTCAATTGAAACAGTTCAGATTCCTCGAGTTGCGCTATCTCAATATATATTTTTCGCAATCGTTCTTCAACTTGGGCTATTTTTCGTATAACTCGAACTAATTCCGCTGCTGTTCCATCACCTTTTACAGATTCAGGACTATTATCCCATTCTACTAAAATCGCTTTTAATTTTTGGTCGTCTCCTTCTTCGTAAGCTATATTGGCCTGGACCATTAATTGTTGACATCGGGCACGCTCATTCTCATCTGTTGCAAGATCTGGATGGATACATTTTGCCAACTCCCTGTATAGCTTTTTCAGATTTTCTGAAGCCACAAATTTAACTTCCTTGGGCTCTTTCACAGAGCCTGTGGCTTGAGCAGATGCACGGGCTTGAGCGCGGGCCTGGAAGGCGCCTTCTTGTATCTTTTTATCTTTGGGCTTCAGTTTTGCCTTTGCTTCTGCTATCAGTGCCTCAATCTCGTCAAGCTCAGCATAACAAACACCAACAATACGGATATATCTCGTATCGAATGAGTGTAAATCTGCTTTAAGTGTTGTCAGATCTAGTTCTCCTTCTACCAATTCAGTTTCTAATTTGGACAATTTGCGTAACTTTCTGTTTAACTCGAGTTCTTCAGGCGTAATTGTTCGTTCTATGTCAGCTCTCATGCATTAAATCCATTATTGGCTTTTTTCCCTTCGGTGGCAGGAAGACAGTCAGGTTACTTCCATTCAAGGTAAACTGGTTATGTGAGCTTCTAACCCATATTTAACGTGCGCCGTGGCAAGGCGCTGTTCTTTCAGCGGGTGCGAATCCCGCCCGGTAACTTTCGTTCAGAGTAATGTTGACTTTGAATGCCCAGCATACACCTGACCAGCTACAGAAGAGGGGTTCGCTCGCTTCCAGGATAAGCGATACGGATTTCAGTCGATAGAGACAGCCGTTCGAACTTGCGGCTGCCCATCCCGAGAGTCCGGGCTACAATTTCGGCGAGCATATACCTCGATACTCAGGGGGCCTGTCACTTGCTCTAGTTGTTGTCGTCCGGCGGGCGTCAAAGTGATGTACATTCCTTCGCCCCAAATGACTTCATCATCTACGTCGACAGGCCCTCCATCTCGCCACCAGACCATACGCGCGACGACGACATCGTCCTTATCAAGGTACACAAGTTCATTCTTACTATAGGTATGCCAGTCGAGCCGCCGTAACCAATAAGGGCAGATCACTATCCGAAATCTAGGTACTTCGGGATTCCAACTAGTCGAGAGTCGGCGAACGATTGTCCGCGCCGGTTTAGACGACAACGGCCGTGGATATCCAGCCCAGGCGGCACCGGGCAGCAGCGTGAACTCATCGATATCTTGATGTTTACTGTCGGCCCCCATCGCATGAGCACGAATGCGCTTCATATTGAATATCCGACGTGAACGGCGAATGTGAAATTCCGACACCTCTGTGAGCATCGTGTCACCGCCCATTAGCAGGCGGTCAAGATCGTCGCTGACGCCTTTCAGCCAGTCCTCATCTTCAGTTTGCCAATGTGACTCGTCAAGAGTTGGCCTCCGGATGAACATCGGTCTAGGCTCAGGCTGGAACAGTGGTGCCTGGGGTGCTGGGTATCCCAGCATGTAGAGCAACTCGGTCGTTACTTCGTCAGGAATGGCGCTACCACGTCGTAATTCTCCGGCAACATAACGCAATGCACGGGCCGCAACAACTATATGAGGCCGTGCATAAGCTAGCTTCATTTCTAGCCTGCGAAGTTCACCCTCGAGATGCCGCGTTGCCTCGGAGCCGAACACTTCCAGGCCGCCCCACTGTTCAATGAACATTCTGCAACGATGCCTAATGTGTGACGACGAAACGCCGCTCTGACTAAGATATTCAATCTGATCCTTGAAGGCATAGGTCCATCCCAGAGGGTCTTCGACACGCATCGGCCCTGCCACTGTATCAACCAACTGTGGTGGAACGAATTCATCTTCGTCCTTGAGATGCAATGAATAAAAGGGTGATAGTGGTTCAATCGTCCGTACCGGAGAAAATCCCCACCTTCGGGCCAGTGATGCTGCTGACTCAGCGACTGCGTAGTCGGCATGCTCGGTAAGTTGCATGACTTCATCTGAGAACTGTGAAACAAGCGAGCCTTCCTTCTCTAGTAACAGAAGTCGAATTCCCTCAGCAGGCTGGTCCGCCTGCCCAGCAAGCAGTCGGCGGACCAGCAAAGCAAATGCTGTACATCCGTTTGTTGTCGAACGCAGCCGAATTGCTCCACTAACAGCATGTCGATGCACTTCGACAACAGACATGCTAAGAGCCCAAGAGAAAAGAAATGATATTAGTTCGTTGTCGCTCACACGTTCAATGTTGTTTAAGCAGAATTCCGAGCCAATAGCATGTTCCCGAGTCGTTGTTAACTGATCGGCTAAACTGTCCCACATCGCTGCCCAGTCAGGAGACTCGGTTAGTAAGGGAAAGATGTCCTCATGCTCAAGTAGAGCGGAAGAGACGGCCTCCCGGCCAGCTGATAGGCCCCCAACGAAATTGTCGTACGCCTCCCTATGAACACTAACCCCATCGAGCTTGAGCTTGGAGCGGAAGTACCGCTGTAAGCTTCCCCCGGTCCACGATGCCCAAGTGGCTCGCTCGTCAGTGTCAAAATGGTAGCCTTCCACCAGTTGGCGAGCTACCTCGAGTTGCCCTGCCGCAATGGCTAGATCGATGACGATGAACCAAGCGCGTGAATCTTTCTGAATGGTCTCCCATCGATCGAACACCGTCTTCGCCAACGCAAATTCAGCGCCTGTTGCCAGTCGGCTGAAAGCACGTGAGGCCTCATAGCCGACCTCACCGGTCGCAGCATCTTCTTCAAGACGTCGGGCCAAATCGTCCAAGGTCGATACATCGTCATACTGCATCGGCGTATATGAGTGTCGTGGCGGTGGGGCTTCCGCTGACCAGCGGACATGTGCATCATCTATCTTCTGGCTGGCAATCCCTCGCGCTTTTACTGCCTGTCGCATCCTTTGTAGCAGTCCGACTCGCTCATGTGCACGGGACTCGGTCTCAATCGCCAATAGAATGATGTCGACCACAGCGCTGACATCCTCGGGGGCAGCCATCTCTATCGCTTTTGCAACAAACGCTCCGAGGCGCGACTCATTATAGTACGGCTCTATGTAGTACGGCAGACAGAGTTCACACCATGTAATCGTCCCTACCAGCACCATGTCTTGCCGACGCCTTATCAAACCTAGCATCAGTGAATCAATCAACTGTGCCCAACCGATAACCCCTTCATTGACGAGACGATGTGCAGCCCACCAGCCAGTTGTGGAATCGTACATCATCGCCTCTTCGAGAAGTGACGAGGCCATCCGATAGGCAGAATGACGACCTTCGGTCTGCATCATGCCGGTCACCTGACGCATGAGTAAAGTGACACGACCAGGCCTCCTTTCCGGCTCAACTCGGTTGGCTTCTTGGAGTAGCCCTATCCAGATCGCCCACTGAGGATCCTTCCCCGGCGCAAGTGCGTAGCCGAGCGACTCACGGGGAATGCGTGCCAGCAGTTCCTTTGTACGAGATGTATTCCCAACACGTGCGAATGAAGCCGCCAAGTCGGCGAGACCTTCGATCTGCTGCGCTGGCGCACCCTCCATCAAAGCTAGTACCAGTGGCTCTAGGCGACGTGAAGCTTCCTCGGTGTCTCCTGTGTATCGATAGATCTTTTCTGCCACCTCGCGACGAAGATTGGTGCGCGTACTGTTCCGGCTGTCGGGTTGCGAGAAAGCCATGTCAAAATCCACGATCGTAGCGGAGAACTCCTGCATAAATTACATCCGCTGATTTTTGAATATTAGAAAAATCTCCAATTTCAAACATAATAATTGCTGTTTCTTCAG
>JAQUEZ010000296.1 GCA_028684915.1 Desulfobulbus sp. | reverse complement strand
GGCAAGAGATTTCTCGTCGAAAGGCTTTGGCCGCGGGGAATGAAAAAAGAGGACCTGAGAATGGATGGCTGGATAAAAGATGTCGCGCCCAGTGACGCGCTGCGTCGCTGGTTCGGACACGAACCCACCAAATGGGAGGAATTCAGGCTCCGCTATTTCACTGAACTGGAGGGAAATCAGGACTCCTGGAAGCCGCTTCTGGATGAGGCACGACAGGGAACGGTCACACTGCTCTACAGCGCCCACGACGAGGAGCACAACAACGCCGTCGCGCTCAAGGCATTCCTCGAAGGTAAGTTGTAGACCCCCCGCGCTTGCTCCGGCCAAACTGAATGTCGGCAAGATAACTTGCCGGCTGGGCATGGGCTGGCGGCAATGAAGACTGGAGGTTACTCATGTTCGTAGTCATAATTTCCTTTCTGCCGATCAGGGCGGGCAAAGAATCCGATTTTTTGCAATGGTTTACGTCCTCGAACCAGGTGTTTTCCGGGTTTAAGGGCTTTATCCGGAGACGGCACCTAGATCCTGTAAAGGGAGGAACTTTTGCGGCCGTCGTAGAGTTCGAAGCCCAGGCCGCGTTCGAGGAGATGCACGCCAGCCCCCTTCACGACGTGTTCGGAGAAAAAGTAACCCCCCTGTTTGACGGAAAACCCTCACCGGCTTTCTACAAGGTAATTGCGGGATAGCTCGTGCAGAGAGTACCTGCTGCGGTACGTGCGTAGCCGGTAGCCCCAATGGCTCCGCCATTCTGTTTGCCGGCGCCAAGTTTCCCATCTGGCAATCCTGCCCCAGTGGAGCCCCGAGGCGGCAAGGCGTGTGCGTGCCATGACAAGGGCTATGACCGAAGAGGGTTTCTGCAACTGCGGCAATCACTATGAATGCGAGGCCGTCTGTCCCAAAGGGATCAGCGTCAGATTCATCGGGAAACTGAACCGGGAATTCCTGAAGGCGTTACTCGGGTTCAGAAAATAAAAGGGAAATGACGAAGGCGCCATGGGTAGACAAGGTTAAATTCGCTTTTCCTTTCAATGACCAGTGTCGTCAACAATCTTTCCCTGTCCTGTCCAGGTGAGCCAGGCCGCGACCAGAATCGGAACAACACCCAGGCCGATGAAGATTACATCAGCGGGCATGCGCAACCACTTGATGATCCTGATGGAATTGTGAAATCCGCTCCCCTGGCATGCCAGTAGCCGTGGTTGAGGACATCCGCGAACTGGAGCACGCCGCCCGGGAAAAGATTCGTCACGACCATTTACGCAAGCCCGGCATTCAGCCCCCAGAAGGAGGTTCGCACATACTTCTCCGTTTTTTTCCACGTTTTCTCCGTGGATACCTGGCGCAGGGCAAAAACCGTGATCGCCAGCGCCAGCATGCCGAAGACTCCCATCATCGCGGCATGGCCGTGATTCGGCGTGAGCAGGGTGCCCACTTCGAAACAACTGACTATGGGCAGGTTTATCAGAAAACCGAAAATTCCGGCACCAACAAAATCCAAAAGCCAACTCGTATTTCAGCTCCGCTGAATATAATTTCACCCTTGGCGTTTACGACCTTGTCCGGGATCGGCGGCGCATCACCATAAGCCCTGACGGCTATCCATATCAGAATGGAAAACCCGAACATCAGTACGGGAATTATGGAAGTTTTCCACCATGGAGGCAGGGGTTCAGTATTTTTTCTAACTCCCTGGATTTCATAGTAAATTCTGAGAACTGTAGCCTTGAGTCCAAGTCGTGAATGTTCATCACATTAAGAACCTTCACAGAAGAAAGATTATAAATGATAATCCTTGGCAGCTTCAGGTTGATAAAGAATTTGTTCTACCTTCATTTGGTTTTCGCCAGTCGGGGTATTGACGATAAAAACATGGCCTACTCGGCATCCTATCATTGCTGTTCCGACGAGTGAGAGAACGGATATCTTGTTTTGATCCACATCTGCCTCATTCGGAAACACGAGTACATACTCATTGAGTTCGTTTCTCTCAAGATCGTAGATTCGCACCTTGGAATTCATGGTTATGACATCTGAAGGTACTTTTTCCGACTCCACGATATTGGCTTTCATGAGTTCCTTTGTCAGTCCTTCAAGATGCTTGAAATTAGATCCAAATTTCAATATTTCGTCACCCAGCAGTTTTTCAAGTCGGGTCTTATCCTTTCTAGTTATATAAATCGTTTTGTTGCCTGTGGTTTTTTTCATGGTTATTTCTCCGAACAACAATCTTCCATGCATTTTCTCATTTTTTTTCAAGGAAAATTTGATCGCAACGGTATTCACTGCTGTCCCATAGTTGATACATAAAAGAAAGGCTCTGAGAGCTACTTGTGGTATATTGAGTTCGCCAAAAGCCAATAAACACAAGGAGATCAGAGCCGTAGCACATTGTAACACAGTACTGAATCAAGTTGTCGGTTTTTTCAAGAGACATGAATTTGAATCCCTCGCCAGCAAGCATCATCTCGGGCACAAGTTTCGGTCTTTCAATCGCTGGTCGCAGTTCATGGCCATGCTAGTTTGCCAACTTTCCGGCAGAAAAAGCCTGCGGGATGTGGTGGAGAACCTGAAGGCTCAAGGGCACAAGCTCTACCACCTGGGGATGAAGAAGGTTTTCCGCTCCACGCTGGCCAGAGTGAACGATGAACAGCCGCATGAGTTATACCAAGAGCTCTTTCACAAAATGTTGAAGCGCTGTCAGGTCGTGGCCCCGAAGCACCGCTTCAAGATCGATGAGGAAATCTATTTGCTGGATGCGAGTATCATCAATCTCTGTCTGGCAGCCTTTCCCTGGGCCACTTACCGGCAGAAGAAAGGCGCAATAAAGCTGCATTTCGGCCTGGATGCCGATGGCTACTTGCCCGAGTTCATTGACGTGACCGAAGGCAAGAAGCACGAGATGTCATGGGCCAGGATGCTGAAGCTGCCTAAGGGCTCGCTCGTCGTCTTCGACAAAGGCTTCACCGACTATGATGGCAGGAACTGACCACCAATGGCATCTTCTTCGTCACCCGGCTCAAGGACAATGCCCTGGTGGAATACTCCAGGAAGCGGCTCGGCCGGAAAGAAAAGGGCGTTGCCCTCGACCAGGAGATCAAGCTCAAAGGAATGAAAGACAAGCCGCGGCTCGTCCAGTTCATTGCCGACGACTGACCGCCCCGACAAAAGGGCCGAACAGGATGCCGGGAATACCCAGAAAGAGCCCAACGATCCCGCCCATAACGGCTCCCCCCATGGCACGCTTCGAACCGCCGTATTTCTTCACCCCCAGAACGGAAGCGACGAACTCGACCGCATAGGTGAGCACCGCCTTGGCTGCCAGAACCAGGAGCGTCCAGAAACCTATATACTGGAAATCCTCGGCCCAAGCCCCAAGCAGCAACCCGAGGAACAATACCGGCGCTCCCGGCACCATCGGCAGCAGGAGTCCTGACAAGCCGGTGACCGTGAGAATGGCCCCGAGAATCCAGAGTATCATTGACTGGTCGGACATGTCGTCTTCTCGCCGATTTGATAGTCGTATTGCGTATCGAACATGACGAATCCCCAGGTTCAGGCTATTTCCGTCATTTTGCAAACCACCTTTTCAGAGAGCAGATTCGCCACAGCGGCAGCGTAGCTCTGATAATGGGCCGATTTAATGTGCTGCTCCAGACAGGAAAGGTTTTCCCAGTTCTCATAGAACAAAAATACCGCAGGGCCCTGGTTATCCTGGTGGAGACGGTACTCGATGCAACCCGGTTCCTGCCGGGTCGGCTGAACCATTTTGAGGACTTCGGCCTTGGCCGTTTCAATGGCTTCTTTCCTGGCTACCAGCTTTGCGACGACAGTTATCCTGGACATGGTTCCTCCGTTTCGGGTTGGTTACCCCGATTGTTTACCCGTCCTTGAATGCGTCCGGAACTTATGGCGGAAGCGTCTTTCCCTAAGGGATCTATTTGCTCGGGACAATATTACAGGTATTCGAGATCATGTCGAAGACAATTTTCGCCTGCCCGGTGCGGATTTGTTTCAGTACCTGCTCGACCTTGGTATCGAGGGAAAACTCGCTGTCGGACCACTTGCGGGTGACGAACTCGGCGATCAGGTTGCGCAGCGTGTCCGGATTGATGCTGTCCCAGGGCACATCTATCCCGTCCTCATCGTGGTCGGTCTGCTGCTGCCGGGGGATGTCGTCATCAGGGACGATCGTCATTTCAACGGATTTCGACAATGCCATTCTCCTTGCCGCGAGTAACCTGGTCGAAGGGTCGCTTCACCGGTATTCACTAAGGGACTCGGAAAATACCAACATACCATCTCGCATTCCGTCTTCGGGCCGTCTTTCGTCGAGCCTCAATCGCAAAATCCTCGACATAGCCCTGCTATGCCTGCGGCTTTGCTCAATCGGTTCGCCAAAATCCGACCCAAATCCCGGCGCGATCTCGGTACGCCGGTATTTTCCGAGTCCCTAAGTCGTCTGGAGGGACTTCGATACTTCTATAACATGTTTCCACCCTGCAGTACTCGGTTTTGTCGGATGAGTCGTCCGATAAAAATAGGGACTCTTCCCACGGAAAAGTCCCATTTTTGTGGTATTGCGCCCGGCAGGATGCACAGAATGGATTTTCCCCGAATTTACGACCCTTGCGAAAGTTTCCGGGCGATCTTTGCCACATGGGCACCCTGGAAACGGGCGCCGGCGACTTCGTTTTCGCTCGGAGTACGTGCACCGTCAGTCCCTGCGATGGTAGAAGCGCCATAGGGAGAACCACCGGTTATCTGGGAGTTATCCATCTGCCCGGCAAAGGCGTAAGGCAGGCCTACGACTACCATTCCCTGATGAAGCAGGGTGATATGGAAACTCAGGATGGTGGACTCCTGGACGCCGTGCTGGGTAGCGGAAATGGTAAACACACTTCCGACTTTACCGACCAGGGAACCCTTCAACCAGAGTTGGCCGGTTGAATCGAGAAACTGACGCATTTGTCCGCACATGTTCCCGAAGCGGGTGGGGGTGCCAAAGATTATCGCATCGGCAGAAATCAAATCTTCCAGCTGAACCAGCGGAATATGTGCCATTGCCTTTTGCGCCTCAAGCGCGCCCATCTTCCCGAGCACATCTTCGGGAAGCGTTAACGACAATTCAGCCAGGCCGCAGGGTGGTCTCGATCCGCACCTCTCCCGTGAGGGTGCGGTGAACCGGGCACATGCCGGCGATCTCCAGCAGACGCTGTCGCTGCGTCTCGTCCAGCTCCCCCCGCAGTTCCAGTTCGCGTTCGAACCTGTCGATTTTACGTTCCTTCTCGTCGCAGTCGCGGCAGTCCTCGGCATGGACCTTGTGATGGGAAAGCCGCACCAGCGCCTCCTCCAGCGGCCAACCCTTGCGGCGGGCATACATCTGCAGCGTCATCGCCGTGCAGGCGCCGAGGGCAACCAGCAGGTACTCGTAGGGGGAGGGGCCTTCATTGGTGCCGCCGTACTCCAGCGGCTCGTCGGCAACAAGCGGGAAACCGTTGACGAAGACCTCGCTGCGAAATCCCTCTGCCCCGGTGGACACCGTGACCCGGTTGTCGATCACCCCGGCCGGTATGTGCGTGGTTTCCGGTTCATCGGAAAGCGCCAGGTAGCGCCCGGCCCAGGAGGCGATGATGCCGCCCACATAGCGTGAATCCCCGGATTCCGACAGCAGGTGATCGGCCTTGTCGAGGGAGATGAAGCTCTTCGGGTGGCTGGCGGCCCGGAAGATCTCGGAGGCATTGTCGATGCCCACCACCCGATCGAGCGGGGAATGCATGATCAGCAGCGCAATCTTGAGTCGGCGCAGGTTCTCGGCCGGCTGCTGGGCCTCCAGGTCGTCCAGCAAACTCTTGCGGATGGTGAACTCGCGGCCGCCGATGCGCACCGTGGCCTTGCCGGCCTGCTCGATCTGTTTGGCAGACTCACCCAGCAGACGCCGCAGTTGGAGCGGGTGGAAAGGGGCGCCGATGGTGGTTACTGCTGCTGTCGATGGAATCTTCGCCGCAGCCGCCAGTACGGCCGCGCCACCCAGGGAATGGCCGATAAGCAGCCGCGGCGCCTGGTACTCCCGCGCCAGAAAGTCGGCCGCCGCCACCAGGTCGCTCACCTCCGAGGAAAAGGTCGTTGCCGAAAAATCCCCCTCGCTTTCTCCCAGGCCGGTGAAGTCGAAGCGCAGCACGGCAATGCGTCTGCTGCTGAGGGCGCGGGAAATGTGAACGGCGGCATTGAGATTCTTGGAACAGGTAAAACAATGGGCGAACAGGGCGAAGGCCAGTGGCTTTTCGTCCCCGGGCAGCTCCAACCGCGCTGCAAGCTGTTCACCGTGTCCATTGGGGAAATAGATCCTCTTGGTGCTCATCACAACCCCCTGCTTGCCTGTGTGGTGTCACTTTTAATCGATGTCTGCGGCCAGTTTGACGGCCAATACGCACAGCTCTGCGGACTCTTCCAGCCCATTGAGAAAGCGTTGCGGGATGCGGCTGAAACCCACCTGGGCGCCGACCAGGGCGCAGGTCAGGATGGCGCGCGCCTGATTCTGGCCTCCGCCGTTGATGGCGTGCAGCAGGGCGGATTCGAAATTGTCGTGAAAGCGGGCCGCCAGGTGGTAGGCGGCCGGCAGCTGGTGATAGATGGCACAGGGCATGCCGTAGACGATGGATACCTTCCAGGCGGGTTCGATGCGGATGTCCGGATCAACGGCGGCGGCCGCCACATAGGACGGGGTCAGCAGCGCATCCGGAGATGCGAACCTGCCGGCCCGCGGCGGGTCCTGGTCGCCGGGACGGGGCGGCTGCAGATTGTCGCCGGTTACGGCATGAAAGGGGAGTGCTCCGCTATGCACCAGCTTCATCAGCAGACCGGACAGTTGCGCGTCCAGGGTATGGCCCTGCACCAGCAGACCCAGCACGGCGCCGTAGGCCACGGTCATCGACACGACCGTATCGTCGCTCTGGGTCAGGATGGTGTTGCTGGTTATGGTGGCCGCCAGCCGCGCCGGTTCAAGCGCATAACGCACCGCCAGCGCCAGGGTGCGCTCGATCGCCTCGGTCGTGTCGGCATGGCCGCCGGTCCGGCCCCAGGGCAGCTTTTGCTGCACCCTCCGACGCCACAACTCGCGGATAGACTGGCTGGTATAGCCGCCCGGCCCGCTGATCGGCGTGCCGTCCAAGAGCGGCAGCAGTTCTTCATCC
>JAQUEZ010000295.1 GCA_028684915.1 Desulfobulbus sp. | reverse complement strand
GTGCACAGAAGTATTAAGCATAGCCGAGAATGGTGTAGATGCATTCTGACACTTCGTTGTCAGGAGCTGCCTGCACTTCAGGCATCACTTCCAATAAGTTGGTGCAATCGTCTTCTGAAAATGACAGCCCGTCCAGTATTGCGCAAACGAACGTTTGCGCAATACTGGACGGGTTCAATATAAATAACCCTCTCCGACAGGAGGCCCCCAAGAGTCCGCGAATTGCTGTCGCAAATCGCGACATGACCCGGCACACAAAATAATCTATTTTGTCTAATGTCTTATAGACGTTGAATTTTTGCGTGATGGAAATTTCAGAATTTATTCAAAAAATAATTATTTATTGAGAACATGGGGTATTACAAGAAGACAACGCTTCAACAAAAAATTATCATCTTTCTGGATAACATCAAAAATGGTGCGTTATCCAGAACTACAGAATTACTTGTTGGGCCTCATCAATGATGTCCTGCAGAGAACATCCGAATCTCAATTTTGGCACATGATGTGAGAATGAATTAAATGACAAAAATTAAGACCGGTGGCAAGAAGACCATATTCCCTCTCGGTCCTCACCCACTTCCACCACACCCTTGTGGCATTCATTTAACTGCCACGGACCAAAACACTGCGTACGATGTTCCGCATCGAGTGCTTCAAGATGAACATTTGCAACCTGCGGAGTTCATTGCTGCAATGACGCAATGGATCGTGAATCACCACCTTAGCCCCGAAGCCATCGAACGAGATCGAATACGTTGTGAAGCTTTGACGAGACAGGGACTTGTCGACCCTGTCCAGCGCTTCCCTATTAACTTGAGCACACAGAAAGGAAATTGGGCAGAGATATTGCTCGCTGAGTATGTTTCCGCATCATGTGATGTCAACGTGCCAGTGTATCGTCTTCGTTACAACCCGAACGTGGACCAATCAATGAAGGGGGACGATGTACTTGCATTTGATCTCGATTCAAACCCTGTTCGTGTGTTAGTCGGAGAAGCTAAGTTTAGATCGACTCCGTCAAAAGCTGTAGTTGAGGAGATTGTTGACGCACTGGTTAGATCTCACTCGGGAAATATTCCTGCATCTCTGCAGTTTGTTGCTGATCGCTTATTTGATTCTGGGAACGACGAGTTGGGTGCGAAGGTCATGGCTTGCAATGTCCTGTTTGCTCAAGGACAGCTACAGTTGGATTATGTTGGCTTACTCGTAAGCACAAGGGATGCTCATCGTCACATGGAGAGGAACGCGAAATTAAACGTTCACCGTCTTGCAGTAATATCGCTCGGGTTATCAGACCCTGAGGGAACTGTGACTGCATCCTATGTCAGGGCTGGTGAATACTTATGAGTCTCTCCGTCCAGAACGCTCATATTTTAGTGCAGTCAATGCGCACAAGGAGAATCCAAAATCTCGTAGCACAATCTAAGGCCAAACAGGTTTTAAGAGAGGTACGCGAAGACTCCGCAAACTTCCCAAAATTTGAACCAGACCTTGATGATCTGGTTACGTTTGTTGCGTATGGGCTGTTGGCCGCCGGTTGCAGTCTGATTGAACTGAATGAAACAGCCGAGGGCCATATGGAGCTGCAGGCCGCCGCAGATATACTTGAATCGGCACACAGCACAGAGATTGGCACCAATCAGGCAAGTGCGATGCACTGCCTGATTGGCGCTATGGCATTCTATGCTTGTGGCCAATATTCGAGGGCATTTGTACTGATCAAAAACATAGAAGCGATTACACCTTCGGCTGGTATCATAGCTTCATTCTTAAGGAAGGATCGGACACACCTAATCGAAAAATTAAATGAGGTATTGCTTGCTCCAGTTCCGTTCTTTAATGAAAAGAATCAATTCGACGATTGGGCTCTAACAATCTGTGTAGCTCGCTCATTATCAATAGCGACGGAACACGCTATCTCGGGCCAAGCTGAACTTCTCGCGATTTCGGACACGATCCTTCGCGACGCAATGACAATCAGCGAAGGCGCTTCACATCCGGCCTTTTGGTGGCTTGCTCGCCTGTTACGGTTGATGCTCAAGGATTATGCTAACGGGTCTTTGTGGTCTGTGCTGCCACCTTTCTTTGAGCCGGATGGCAAGGCACAAGTGGACAGCTATGTGAAGCTCCTTGCTTTCCAAAAGCAGCCAATAATTGAGTTGTGGCAGTCTCAGACAGTAGCTCTACGACTGGCCCTAAATCCGCAAAATCTAGGTGGTGTAATCAACCTCCGAACCAGCGCAGGAAAAACCAGAGTCGCGGAATTGGCGATCCTCCATACACTACGGGCTGATCCAAGCGCAAAGGTTCTATATCTCGCACCGTTCCGGTCGCTCGCCTTCGAACTGGAGAGAACCTTCAGCAAAACCCTAGCACCATTGGGATATTCCGTTTCGCACCTTTATGGTGGGTCACGTTTCAGTGGTGTGGATCGTGAGCTGTTTAATGAGGGCCATATCACCATCGCCACGCCCGAAAAAACCAAAGCTATGTTGCGGGCTTCACCGGAACTTTTGGATCCAGTAAAACTTGTTGTCATCGATGAAGGCCATCTTCTAGGGAACAATGAACGGAATGTTCGAAACGAAATGTTCCTAGAACATTTACGCCTTTGGGCTCGAGCGCGTGGCGCAAGAATACTGTTACTTTCGGCTGTCCTTCCAAACGCCGAAGACTTGGCAGCTTGGGTTGGTGGAACCCCTAGTGCTTTGGTGAAATCGAATTGGAAGCCATCAGCCGAGAGACGAGGAATTCTTCAATGGAGAAATACAGGTGTCACTATTGAATGGTTAGGAGAGGAACGCAGTTTCAATCCACATTTTATCGAGTTTAAGAAGGTGCCTCACGTAACACCCAAAGGGAAAATTAAATCACGCGTCTTTCCCAAGAACAAGACGGAGGCCGTAGCGGCAACAGCCACTCGACTTGCGACACTTGGTCCAGTTTTGATCTTCGCGGGACAAGCTCAGTGGGTACCGTCTATGGTGCGGGCAGTGATGCTTTCTCTCGGTCCTGAAGCACCGGTTCACCCGTGGCCTGACACAGAATGGCGGCTTCTTGATGCAGTTTGCAGAGAAGAGCTTGGCGATGATTCGGTTGAAATCACAGCAGCACGTTTAGGAGTCGTGTGCCACAGCAATAAACTACCTCCTCAGGTTCGGATTGCCTTGGAAAAGCTAATGGCAAAGCATCCTCCACGAATAATTGTCGCAACTACGACGCTGGGACAAGGGGTAAACATAGGTATTTCCTCCGTTATCGTTGCTACAACTTATATCGGTAAAAATTTGCAGATCAGCAAACGTGATTTTTGGAATATTTGTGGACGCGCTGGCAGAGCATTTGTAGATGGCGAAGGCAAGATACTGTTCGCAATTGACGGAACCCGTAGCGCTTGGAACGTCCGAAACGATGAGGCCACTGCTACAGACTATTTTGATATCGTTCATCTAGATCAGGTGGAGAGCGGCATACTTCAGGTGGTACAGTATATGTTCAATATTGCCACTGAGGCTGGAATTCCCTTCGCAACCCTATTGGAGATGACAGCAAACGACAGTTTTGATCGATGCGGCGAAGCTAGACTGAACGTGGAAGGAGTCATGGATTGGATTGACGATCAGTTGTTGGCGTTGCATGTCGCATATAAGGGTGATGCCCTAGAGCTAACCGTCGACTGGGTGGATGATGCATTTCGAGATTCACTTGCGGCCATTCAAGAGAGGGCCAGACGGGAACCTGCCCATGATGACCAATTGATAAACTTCTTGAAGGCTCGGGCTGCAGGTGTGCAACGGAAGGTTCCTTCGTCTGAGGCGCGGCGAGCGGTTATTTCATCAGGTCTTCCCTTATCAGTCGGCATTTTGGCATTCAATCAGTTGGATGTATTTCGCGGAATGGTGGATCGCTGTTTAGCCTCTGGAACTGACGCCGACGCACTAGGATTGTTGGTCATGGAGTTTGAGGCTTGGGCTCGTCAACATGCGAAGATCATTGTCGAAGAAATGCCTGAACAGGAGCAGTTGGATAGAATTCGCCCTCAATGGCTTGGTGGTGGCTCATTGAGAATGATCGTCGAAACGTGTGGAGATAATGCCACGGGTATTTGCACCGGCCTCTATGGCTACCAGCTTCCTTGGCTTTTCCACGCAGTTGCCCAGAAACTCGACAAGCTGGCCGAAGAGAATCGGGTAGAGACGCTGGCCAAGGTGGGCCTTCTCGTGGAACTTGGTTTACCAACGGAAACTGCTGCCAAAGTCTTCTTGGCGGGAGTGCGATCCCGCGCAGCGGCTGTTGAGTTGAGCCACTTTGTAACAAATCCTGCTGCGAGTGTCTCGATGATTCGAACGACTTTGTTGGATTCTGCCATTGTGAAAGCACTTTCAGCTTCGGTTTCAGCGTCGACTCTTGAATGGCTTCATCTTCTTTCGGCAGAGCATGGGACTAAGGCGGTTCCACCTCCACAATGCGCAAGATTCAGGCTGGAAGCACCCAATGAGGTGGAAATTCTTCATACGCGGCAACTGTCGCCGGTTAGTTCCATTGTTCTATGTTCGACCGACGCTCGGTTTAAGGTTGAAGTGAGAGCGACCGAACAACTTCCCTTCGATAAATTTGTAAACAATCCCCGTTTCATCTTCGCTCGAGATGGAGACGTTTGGGTTCAACAGTGCCGAGACCCCCGCATTGATAGTTAAAACAATAGGGAGGCTTGAGGACGCACCTGAATGTTGAAATGTGAATGGGAAAAATATTACGAAAATTGCCCAACAATTTCTTGCACCATATGGCGAGAACTTCGGCGGCGCTGACGCGGCAAATTCATTGGCTCCACTGGATGAATGGCGTTATTCCCCTGCTTGCCGCCCATTAGACAAAATAATTCATTTTGACTCATGTGGGGGATGTATTTGGACTCCAAGAAAAAAGAAGGAGGGCAAATATAAGAATATTGAGGCTGATAGTTACCAACTTTATTTTGAAGTTACCGACTTTATTTTCATCCTGGGGTTGTAAGCCGGAACCCCAGAAAATTCCGTCATCCCAACTCTATCCTGCATGGGGCGCTTCAGAAAACGGATTGCAAAGTACGCTAAGCCGGTTGCAGCGCCCCATGCATTGACTCATATAGCGATATCAGAAATGGCTCATTTATCGATATCACTTGGTATTCCGGTGAAAAAGGCCAGTCGAACTGCCGCGAAAGCGGCCGCTGTTCCGCTGTGAAAGTGGCCACCATTCCGGTGAAAAAGACCAGTGCCAAGAGAGGGTCTCGGGGCTGATGTTTTTATACTGTCACGGTTTCGGCTTTTTGGTCAAGCATTGATCGTTTTCGTCGCATAGATTCTCCTTTCAGTTCAAGTTTATAAGCGTTGTGAACCAGTCTGTCCAAGATAGCGTCAGCCAAAGTCGGATCCTGCATGGCATCATGCCAGGCTTTCACGGGCAATTGGCTGGTAACGATAGTGGCCTTTCGATCATAGCGTTCTTCCACGATTTCCAAGAGTTCCCGTTGTTCTTCTCGCGTTAGGGGAGAGATGAGAAGATCATCCAAGATCAGCACCTCGCATTTGGTTATCGGCGCAATGTGCTTGGCGTAGCGGCCGTCCAGTCTGGAAACCGCAATCTCCTGAAGCAGTCGTGGCACTCTTTGATAAAGTGTTGCGTACCCATCTCGACAGGCCTTTTGGGCCAGGGCGCAGGCCAGGTAGCTCTTGCCGGCTCCGGTCGGTCCGGTCACCAGGATATTATGATGGATTGTCACCCACTGATTCAGGGCAAGGGACATAACAGCTGCACGGTCCAGTCCGCGTCCTTGCTTGAAGTCAAGATCCTCAAGAGAAGCGGGTAGTCTCAGCTTGGCTTTTTTAAGCCGGTTTTGCATTCCCCGATTTTCCAGATCCGTCACCTGGTGATCGACGATCAAGCCGAACCGTTCCTCAAAGGTGAGTTGTGTTATGTCCGGGCATTGCATTTGGTCGGCAAAGGCCTTGGCCATGGCGGTGAGCTTCATAGAGTTCAGTTTCTCAATGGTCGGCTGTGTCAGCATACTGTTTCCTCGTGTCGTTGTAGTAATTTGAGCCCCTGATATTCTCGTGAATAACGGGCAGGAGTTCTATCTGTCGGGGGAGCGGGTGCTGATCCAGGTTGTGTACAAGGATCGATTTGATACTCCTGTACGAGACGCCTTTTATGGTGAGTGCCCGTTCACAGGCCTTTTCCAACCTTTCTTCACTATAGCGCTTGGCAAGCGAGATGATCCCCATGCAGGAGCGGAAGCCGTGTTCGGGATAGGCCTTGCGTGACAGGATGTTCTCTACCACTTGCGCCGTCGCTGTTCCGGTCTTGGCTGCCCACGAGATCATCCGTGCTGGTGTCCACGCGGCAAATTCTTGGTGAGCCTTGGGCATATGTTCCGGGTTTGTCGTATGTATTCCCCGGACAGACGACCTGGGATGAGAGGCAACCCGGTTTCCCTTATAGAAGCACTCAACGATCGTCTCGGTGTAACGGAGCTCCACCTGCTCCTTTATCAACCGATGGGGAACGCTGTAGAAATGCCCTTCCAGTTCAACGTGGTAATCAATATGCACCCTGGCTTTCTTCCACTGAGCATATTGGTAGGGAGTCTCCGGCAAGGGCAGCATGGCGGGGAGGTCTATCTCCTCAAACCGGCTCTGTCTGCAACCGGGCAGTTTTCTGAATGGGCGATTGTTGAGTAGGACAAGGCGTTCACGAATGGCAACATTGGCTTCGGCCAGGCTGAAGAAGGTCCGGTTGCGAAGGCTGGCCAGGATGAAGCGTTGGGCAATCAGCACGCCGCCTTCAACCTTGGCTTTATCCTTGGGGTGACGGACACGGGCAGGAACGACAGCGGTGCCGTAATGATCGGCCAGTTCTGTATAGGTGGGATTGAGGTCGGGTTCATAACGGCAGGTCTTGGTCACTGCGGAGCGCAAGTTGTCTGGAACCAAACAACGGGGTACTGCGCCTAGAAAAGCAAAGGCCCGGGCATGGGATCCAGTCCAATCCGAAAGTGACTGCGTCCAGGTGGCCTCGACATAGGTCTGGTTGCTGCCGCCCATGACGCCCACGAACACCTGGGCTTGCCGAATCTCACCGGTTGAGGCGTCCACGATCGGTAGAGTCTGGCCGCTGTAGTCGACGAAGAACTTCTCGCCGGCACGGT
>JAQUEZ010000294.1 GCA_028684915.1 Desulfobulbus sp. | reverse complement strand
GCCATCTCCACGTAGTTGAGCATTGCAGGGGATACATTACCATTTTTGATGAAGTGCTTGGCCGCTTTTTTTACTGCCAGGTTGATTGGGGCGTTGTTGTGGGTGGTGGCCACGATCAGGTTGGCATTGGTGACGATGCCCTTGTCGTCGGTGCAGTAGTGGTGGATCAGGGTGCCGCGCGGCGCCTCAATGATCCCCACCCCCTCGCCCGGACAGGAGGTCGGTTTGTTCCAGGTGTCCTTGCTGGTGATCTCCGGATCACGGGAGAGCTGGAGGCACTTCTCGGCTGCGTTGAGCAACTCAATGGCCCGCGCCCAGTGGTAGGCCAGGACATTGTGCACCGGCTTGGCGCCAAAAGTGGCGTGGAATTTCTCAAAGTGCTTTTGCGCCAGCGGCGTGTCCATGCCTTTGACGATGTTCATCCGCGCCAGCGGTCCAACTGCGTAAATGTTAGTGCCCGGACCTTCGACAATCCCCTTCCAAGGACCAATTTTTTTCTGATACGGGAACTTTAAATACGTCCAGGGTTGCACACGCTCGGAGATAAAATCAAGATATTCCTTACCCTTGAAGGATCCGACCAGCTTGCCCTCGGAGTCGATGATCTTCTGGGTGCCGTCGTAGTAGGTGATGTTATCGTTTTCGTCCACCGAACCCATGTAGCCGACCTCGACCTTGTACATATCACCGGTGACCAGCTCCATGTACTTGTCGTTTTTCAGCACCACATCCTCAAAGACTTTGAGCGTCATCTCGCCCAAGCCAACCAACTCCTTGGACCATTCTTCGATCTGCTTGCGCTCCTCTTCGTTGAGCTGTTTCGACCAGCCACCGGGAATGGCAGCCACCGGATGGTTGGGCTTGCCGCCCAAGAGCTCGAAGATCTTGACCGCCAGACCGCGCCGACGCAGGACCTCACGGCCCACTTCCGCGCCAACGGCGTTGATTAGGCCGACCACGTTACGTTCGGCGGGATTGGCTTCCGGCCCGACGACAAAGTCCGGCAGTCCCAGGGCATAAAGAATAACCGAGTGATCCTCGACATAGTGGGCGTTGAAGAACAACTCGCGCAACTTGCGCCCTGCCGGAGGTGGGGTAACACCGAAAACGCCGTCCGAGGCCTTCATCGAGGCGGTAAAGTGGACACCACGACAGACACCGCAAACAGTGGACACCGTTCGCGGTACCTCTTCCATGGGCATGCCCTGGAGGAATTTCTCAAAGCCGCGGAACTCGACGGTCTGAAAGAAGGCGTCGTCCACATTGCCGGCATCATCCAGGAAAATGGCGATTTTGCCATGACCCTCGAGACGGGTAATTGGGCTGATTTCAATTTTTTTCATGCTGCTTTCTCCTTCTGCTCGGCGACCCGATGATTGAGTTTCGAGGCCGTATGGCTGTAGCGATAGAACATCTTGGCCATATCGTTGTATTTTTCAATAAACTGGGCGGCAACAGCCTCGCTCTCCATGCTCGAGGCCAGGGTGGAAACACAGCGGGCGCCGAAATCCTTGATCCCAGGAATCGGGCCGCCGCAGCCACGACAGGGGATATTGACGTTGAGGCAAGAGGCGCCGCAGTCACCCTGGGTCACCGGACCAAAACACATGTAGCCTTGTTGGAGCAGGCAGATGTTGGGATCGGGCCGGTCGTCGATGGTGCGTTTTATCTCGCCAATGGGCAAACGTTCTTGGCCGGTGAGGGTCGGGTTTCGCTTGCAGGTGTCGCAGACCGCCTTGCCGCTGGTTAGCCACGATCCTACCGGCGGCAGCTCTCCGGCGACAATAGCCCCGATCAGTTTGCCGACAAAGGAGGGATGGGGCGGACAGCCGCCAACGTAATAATCCACATCCACCACCTGATCGATGGTCGAGCAGTTGTCGAGGATAGCGGGGAGGGTCAGGTCGTACTTGCCGTCCAAGAGGTATTCCGGCGATGGATAGACATCATCTGGGTTATCGGTGGAAAAGGAATCTCTGTAGGCCTGACGGAATAGTTCATCCTTGGTGTGCAGGTCGCCTAGGGCTGCGATGCCGCCGAGAGTGGCACAGGCCCCTAAGGCCACCAACACCTTGGATTTGGCCCGCAGTACCTGCACGGTATGCAGGTTTTCGCTGTTGCGGATCATACCGTCGACAAAGGCCAGATCAATGGATTTGTCCGGCATGTCTTCGAGATCTTGGTATTTGACATCGGCCACGGTCGGGGCCCAAAAGACGATTTCCAGGTGCTCCAGGGCATCAACCAATTTTTCCGAGAGATCGACCACGCTCATTTCACAGCCAGCGCAGCCGCCAGCCAGCAGAAAGGCGGTTTTTATTTTATTTGCCATTGCCATTCCCTCCTTTGAGCGGGTTCGGTCCCAACTTCTGCAACTCTTTGGTAAACTCCTCCACCACCTCGGCAAACCGGTAGCCCTCGGCACCGGAGATCCATTCGAGGCGGAAGCGTCGGGAATCAAAACCGCTATCCTCGATCAATTTTTTCAAAATTTTCATACGGTTGGCTGTTTTGTAGTTGCCGGTTTTATAGTGGCAATCGCCAAAGTGGCAGCCGCCGACGAGCACCCCGTCGGCACCGTTGGCCAGGGCCTCCATGATGTATTCCGGCTCAACGCGGCCCGAGCAAGGGACCTTGATCAGTTTGATCGAAGGCGGGTATTTGGCACGCAGGTTTCCGGCGAGGTCAGCACCGGCATAGGTACACCATTGGCAGGCAAAGCCGACAATATTGGGCATAAAGGACATCAGGCCACCTCCTTGATCAAACGTTTATCGCTTTGGATCTCGCTGATTATACTGCTGCGGTCGATCTGCGAGAGAGCGGCCACCTGGGTGGAATCAAATCCCATGGCCAGGGCCAGTAACTGGGTATAGTAAAAGGTCGGGATCGGTTCGAAGTCGATCAGGCCGCGCTCTTTGAGAATCGGCTGGGACATGTCGAACTGGAGGAAGCAGGAAGAACAGGTGGTGACGATCAAATCGGCCTCGGTCTCTTCCTTAATCGACATAAGCTTGTCCTTGAACAGCTTGAGCGATTTTTCCATATCGGTGGAACGCATGCCACCCATGCCGCAACAGCTCTCCAGGCGGGAATAATGGGGCACGGTGGCCCCGGTGGCCTCGCAGAGATCACGGAGGATGGTCGGGAAAAAGGGGTTTTCCTCCTTGACCTTATAGACCTCCGAGGGCCAGAGGGTGTGGCATCCGGTCTGTACGGCAATTTTCAGCCCATCGAGGGAATACTTGAGGTTCTCGCGGATCTTGTCCACGCCTACCTTGCGATGGAGCACGTGGGCCACATGGTAGATATCCGAGGTGTCCTTGAACTCGCGATTGATGGTGGCCAGGCTCTGGTTGACTGCCTTGCGCTGCTCCGGATTTTTAAGAAAATGCTTCGCCTCGGAGAGGACACCGAAGCAGGAGTTGCAGCCGGTCATGATGTCCACGCCCTGTTCCTCGGCGATGGTAATGTTGCGGCCCGAGATGGCGCACCAGGTGTTGAGGTCAAACGATGGCGCTGTACCCCAGGCCGGGCAGCAGGAGGCGCCTTGCAGGTCCACCGGCTCGATGCCCAACACGGGCAGGATCTTGCGAAAAGACTGCTCGATATCGGGCGCCTTCAGCGGGATGTTGCAGCCGAGATATAATCCAATTTTTTCCATGAATCTCACCTATATCTATGAAGAGAGCCTGCTAAGAAGTGATTCTGCACAGACTCCATGTCCATTATTCGTTGTGGTCGGAAAATCAGCTTCAGCTCCGCTGGTTAGAAGAGCCCCAATTCGCCCATAGGCCCGTTGTTAATCAGCGTCTGGATTTCTTTTTTGGCCTGGTCGTCAAAGGCGGAGGTCGGCGTTTCTTCCGGCAGCCCCACCTTTTTGCGCAACTCGCGGGGATCGGTGTATACCGCGTGTCCGGTCTCGTACAGGTTCATCTGGCTGGTCACCGAAGAGGTCGAGAAGGCCAGCTCGTTGGCCTGGTAACGGCGGAAGGCGAACACCACTTCCTGCGGACGCACGTCGCGTGGGCAGACTTCGGTGCAGCGGTTGCAGGCCTGGCAACCCCAACTGGATGAATCTTCGATGATTTCCTCCAGTTCGCCATTGAGCAGATGGCGAATCAGGTTGCGGCACAGAAGCGGGAATCCGGCCCGGACACCGGGACAGACTGCCGAGCAGGCACCGCACTGGATGCAGTTGAGAATATTATGGCCGCCGTAGCCGATGATGGTGGAGACGGCCTCGTCGATTTTATGCTGGTCGATAATCATAACTGGATTCTCCTCTTAGGCCGTCAGGGCTTCTATCTGAGCAAAAATCTGCGATTCCTCGTAACCGTGGAGGACAATGGCCCCAGACGGACAAGCCGAGGTACAGACACCACATCCCTTGCAGGCGGACATTTCGATTTTGGCTCTGGGGCCATCGGTACCGACCTGCATGCCGATTGCATGATACGGACAGAGTGGAACGCAGATGCCACAACCACTGCAGGTCTCTTGGTGGACCTCGGAGATGATCGGCTCGATCTTGACTCTGCCCTGGGCCAGCGGTACGGCGGCAGCGGCGGCGGCACCCTTGGCCTGGGCCACGGTGTCTGGGATGTCCTTGGGGCCCTGGCAACAGCCGGCAACAAAGAGGCCCTCGACCGCAGTCTCAACCGGACCGAGTTTGGGGTGCAGTTCGCGGAAGAAATTGGAGCCGCAAAACTGGAGGCCGAGTTTCTGGGCCAGGGGCACAGCATCCTTGGGCAGTTCGACCGCAGTGGCGAGGACCACCAGGTCGGACTCGTATTCGATTGGAGTGGCGGCCTCCATATCATAGGCAAGTACGCGGAGCTTGTCTGCCGGCAGCATCTCCAGGCCACCGACCTTGCCACGGAAGAAGTTGATCCCCATCTTGCGGGCGCCAGTGTAGTACTCCTCGTAGCCTTTGCCGAAGGCACGCACATCGATGAAGTGCATGTTGATCACGATGTTGGGGTACTTCTCCTTGATCAGCCGGGCCTGCTTGATCATGTACATGCAGCAGAAGCGGGAGCAGTAGGTGTGGAAGTTTTCATCCCGCGATCCCATGCAGGAGACAAAGGTGATGGTATGCGGTTTTTCTTTGTCCGAGGGACGCAACAGTTTGCCCTCTGTGGGGCCGGTGGCGGAAATGATGCGCTCGAGTTGGAGGGCGGTGATGACGTTGGGTGAGGCCGGAGCCATCTCCTTGAACCAGTCTTTTTCCATAACCTGATAACCGGTGGCGACCACAATGGAGCCGACCTCGATCTCGGTGATGGAGCCTTTCGGGTCATGGGCAATGGAGCGGTCAATCGCCTCCGCCGGGCAAGCACGCTCGCAGGGGGCGAGGATCTGTTTGCCGGTCTTTTCGTTGACCTTGGGCTGGGTGCCGATTTCGCGTCCAGCACAGTTGATACAGTGGTCGATATCGATAACCGCCTTTTTCGGCACAGCCTGCGGAAACATGATAAAGGCGGCCCGACGGTCGGAGAGTCCGGCATTGAACTCATCCGGGGTCTTGGAGGGGCACTTGGAGGCGCAATCTCCGCAACCGGTGCACTTGTTCCAGTCGACATAGGTCTGCTTGCGGCGAACCTTGATTTTGAAGTTGCCGATATAGCCCTCGACATCGTCCACTTCCGAATAGGTCATGGTTTCGATGTTGGGATGGTTGTAGGCCTCGACCATCATCGGGGTGAGGATACAGGCGGAACAGTCGTTGGTGGGAAAGGTTTTGTCGAGCTGCGCCATAACACCTCCTATGGAGGGTCTTTTCTCGACCAGATAGGTCTTGTGGCCCATATTGGCAAGCTCGAGAGCGGCGCTGATACCGCCGATACCCGCTCCGATGACCAGGGCTGCATCGGTGACCGGCACGTATTTGTCTTCCAGGGGCTCGAGATTGCGGGCTTTGGCCACTGCCGAGGCCACGATCTGCTTGGCTTTTTCGGTCGCCCCCTCGTGGTCGTGGGCATGCACCCAGCTGTCCTGGTCACGGATGTTGGCCATCTCGAACAGGTACTTGTTGAGACCGGCTTTCTCGACCGCTGCACGGAAGATCGGTTCGTGGGTCCGCGGGGTACAAGCCGCCACCACCACCCGATCCACGATCCCGTCGCGAACATCCTGTTTGACCATCTCCTGTCCGGAATCCGAACACATGAACAGATCCTTGCGCGCAATCACAACGTCCGGGAGCGTTTCCGCAAAATCGCGTACTGCCGCCACGTCGATGACGCCGGCAATATTGGAACCGCAATGACAGACGTACACACCGACTTTTGCCATACAGGCCTCCTTCTTGATGGGGATCAATGTCAACGAGATGTGCGTCTCTTCGGATTCACGGTCCGTCCCCCGACGCGCAGCCCGTCATTGTTTTTTTTTGATGCTTTGCATCTATTCTGTTGAATTTGCATTGCTCATTCGCATCGTTCGCCTACCTGTATAGAATTGCGAGAAAAAGTGCGCAATATTTTTTTACACTTCGCACATGACGCACAAAATGGAAAAATTATTAACTTGTTTTGGTTGTAAAAAATTGAAATGACTCTTTTTTGGTTGGCGGTGCAGGGGAGATGAAGGGTGTTTTTTGGTATGGTTGCGAAAAAAGTTGCGATTATTTCGCTATTTTTTTGCGATGGGATGTGGGTGTTGTTTTTGTCTACACGCTAATAGTGTTTACGCACAGTATGCATAAATTTTTCACTGTTAAGTGTTTCGCGATACAGGATGAAACGATGTGAACGTGAGTGCAACAGAGATGACTGGAAACAATGTTCGCGCATTGAGGCGAACACCACAACCGGAGTGGGGGCTCTGGTTATGGATCAAAGTTGAAGCAGGCGGCGGGCGTTACTGCTGATCATCGCTTCGAATAAGGTGTCGGACAGGCCAAGTTTGGCGAGCATCTTCAGGGTGGTGGCCTGATCGGACCAGGGGGAGTCGGTGCCGAACAGGAGGTATTCGGGAGGATGGTTGAGGATAATGTCCCTAAGTCGGATCTGGTCGAGAAAATCCAGGGCAAAAGAGATTTCCATATAGATCGGCTCGCCGGTGAGCAGGGTGCGTACATCCTTCCACTCATCCCAACCACCGAGGTGGGTGGCGATCATCTTTAATCCGGGAAACTGGCGACACACATCGAGAATACGTTGCGGATCGGCTCTGCGGATACGGGGATAGGCGA
>JAQUEZ010000293.1 GCA_028684915.1 Desulfobulbus sp. | reverse complement strand
TACCTTCCGACGGAATAGCGGTTGATTCACACCGCTCAATCCGGATCAGCGGGTGAGATTCTATCTTTGCCGTGACGTAGTCAGAAAACAGCTGGCGGTCAACCGCCAGTGCCCCACCAGCAGGGACAGATGTTGCCTCGGCAGCTTCCATCGTCAGGGACCCGCAGCGGCGCAACTCCTCCTTGAGAAGACCCACGGCATTATCGAGCGAAATACCGCGCAGCGAATTGGAGCAGACCAACTCCGCCAGACCCGGTAATTCGTGGGCTGGTGAGAACTTAATCGGCTTCATTTCGTAGATAACTACGGAAATGCCGCGCTGCGCAGCCTGCCAGGCGGCCTCGCAACCGGCCAAGCCGCCGCCGATGATGGTTATTTCAGAATTCATGTCACCCGTCCCATCTCATTCGTGAAGTTTCAAAACGTCCATTTTCAAACAATTGGTCAGCTTCTTCTCTAAACATGACGAAGTCCTTCTTTTCCTTGTCATAACCAACCATGACAGCCAGCCCATATACCTTGTGACGTGCCGATGCCTTGGCTCTTTCGTAGAGTTGAAGATGTGGCCCTTTCATCTCTACCAACGCGATACCGTTGCTAACCTTTCGATCCTTGATACCAATGACAAAATCCGGAAAGAATCCTTTTCCCAGCGACCAGCCGTAAAGTCCAACCGAATCGGGTTGCTGCGGGAGATTTCGATGCCACCAAAGGACATTATCATCGATGTCCAGCAATTCGGCAAAGCGCCGTTCATCCTGGTTGAGATCAAGTGGGAATACACCATAGATATTGCGCTTTGAGGGTTCAAGTCGAAGCTCTGAAGTGACCTCCTGAGCGAGCAAGACTTCTTCCGTGAAAAGCTGAGCAGCACGACATCTTTTCACCGCTTCAGCAATCAGGCGGTTATTGCGAATTAAAACAAGATCCAGCTGTTGAAGGAGAACCTCATCATCGGCGGGCAATTCGATACCCTGATTGATCAGGGCATTCCTGAAGCGTTCCTCAAGCAGACGGGGAAAACTATAGTGATCCACGTCGAACTGAAAGACAAGTTGCAGAGCCTTTTCGGCAATGGCTTCCGGTGAGAGCGATGCCCATTTTTCTTCATCGACAATCTCACTCTGTTCAAAAAGATCCATGGTGCGCTGCACGATCCTGGTCCGCACCCGGTCGCGGTCAGCCAGCACTGCGGTAAAATCAATATTGGAAGCAACCTGTTCCTCAAAGTCATCCGGTTCAGGGGGCATTTTTTCTGTCACCACTGCCGAGGGTACGCCCTCACAGAGCTTATAACGATAAACCAAATGCGCATCAGCAGCCAGAGCTGCTGTCAGGGCAGAGGCGGCGGATGTTGTTATCGGCGGCGCATCACCGGCAAAGTTGCGGGCAACCGGTGTCCAATCCACCTGATCAAGAAAAGACTCCTGGAAACCGGCTGGCGATGCTGTCAATCTGAAGTCCCCTGACTCTCCCGGAGCAGCCTCCGACCGTATTGTTTCCTGAGTATCGGGACGGAAAAGAGTAAGCGGTTCGCCGCAACGGGCAACCTGAACTTCAGGCGTTCCGGCGATGATGGTCACCACGGTCTGACTCCCCAGCTCGTTTGCCTGGGTCGGCATCTGATTGATCAGCTCACCTGCCGCCATCAATCCTTCCTGAGCCTCATCGTTGGCAAGAAAGACGTAACCGTAGTCCAACTCTTTCGGAAGCCCCTCTTTGCCGTGCAGCAGGCGGTGACGCCGCATCAGACGCCCTACTACCTGCACGCCGAAGGAGGCATCCCGCGAACCGCGCAGAGCCGCCAGTGTCCAGGCCCGAGGCGCATCAAAACCGAGCGCCACGGCCATTTTGAAGATCAACACCTCGACGTTCGGGTCATTAGCCAGCGACATCAAATCGCTGTCCGGTTCGCTGGCGGTATGTACCCGCACGGCGCTTTCCGGGTATCCCAAAGTGCCGGTCAGATATTCCCGCGCCATATCGATATGCTTGCCGCCATTAGGAACTTGCACCAACATCAGCGGAGTCAGAGATATGCCGTTGTCGCCGAGGGTTGCCTTGATCATGCGATGCATGGTGCTGCACTCGCGCATGGCGGTACGCTCAAAATCCACCAGCTTGGCATCGTCCTGATTTCGCACGATAAAGCGGGCCATCTTGACGCCCCGTTTCAGCAAGCCAGCTTTTACGCCGTCATGACGTGACACGGAGGCCCATTCATCCTCGTCTCCCACCTGATAGCCGGTTTCACGGGCAAACGCTTTGGCGTCGCTGTCTTTGGGGGTGGCTGTCATCATCAGGGTGTAATCCGGCTGAAGGATATCGGTAAAGAACCGTTTTGCTTCAGCAGCTTTTTTGAAACCATGGTGCGCTTCGTCCACCACACAGCCGATGCGGAAGCCGTCCTCCCGCGCGGCAATGATCAGGTCGTCCAGTGCCATACCGGCATCACCCGATACTCGGGCCTTGCGTCCCTCCTTGTTACCGGTTGCCACGCTCTGCCAGGTTGTGACAAAAATCCCGCCGGGGCGCAGTCCGTCCACACGGCGGTCTATTGTCAGATCCAGCAGGGGGAGTGTTGGCGATTGGGCCTGAATGGTGGCCTTTGTCTGGTCGATAACCCCGGAAAATGGAGCAAACCAGAACCAGACAATCCGTTCTTCATCGGAAAGGGTTGCCAGCAGGCGGCAGGCCAGCAGAGTCTTGCCCGAGCCGGTGGGTGCCTGAAGCAGGATCGCGCCGGAGCGTTTGCGGATAACGTCCTGATCGGCGTGATTGTTGCCAAGCCGGTCATATTGCGCCCGCACCTCGCGAAAGCGCTCCGCAAGGGCATCATGGGCTTCTTCTTGAAAACGTAGTAGTTCCAAAACCGCCATCGTCTAAGCTCCGTTGTTTCGTGAAGGGATCTTTCGCCTGCCAAAACGCTCAGCCAGGGTTTGAGGAATAGGTCTTATTGTCACTCCGGGCAGCAGCGATTCCAACCGGTCTGCGGCCCACGAGTAAACAACTATTTCCCCTTCGCTCCCGGCAAGGTGCTCTTTCAACCGTGTCACACTCTCGGCGCGCATATTGGTCAGATAAGCCAGGTTGTGGTTGTTGCAACTGCTCCATGAAAGTGGGATAGCTGCACCATCCGCAACCGGATGATCATGCAGCATCTGCAAAGCGCGCCAGACCTGACCGTGGTCGAGGCGTACATCCAGACGATGATGGGGGTGCAGGCGGGTGGTCAGGTAGGCGAAGCCGGAGCCGAGTCCGGGAACATCATCACCCTTCCTGTTGAGATAGCCGCGCATGATCCGCCGTAACCGCTCGGCACAGACGTCACGACAGAGGTTTTTGTTCGGCTCGTCTTCCGTAACCTCACTGTTGGAAACCAGAATGAAACGCCGCTTGCCGCCATCTTCGGCGTTTAAATTCAGTACCGCCTGGGCCGTGGTACCGGAACCGGCGAAGAAATCCAGCACTAGGTCGCCCGGCTTGGTGGCAATGCGCAGGATGCGCTCGATCAGGCGGACAGGCTTGGGGGTAGTAAAAGCGGTCTGGGTTTCGAGAATGTCCTGGATTTCTTTGCGAGCCTCATCAGTATGTCCAACCTCTTCGTGAGGCCACCATGTCCAGGGGACAATGCCTTCTATGTCCTTGAGATACTGAATTCTTGCGGGAATAGCATTACCATCTTTCCCAAAATACATACGACCTTCCGATAGTAGGCGACGATACTCGGATTCTATAACCTTCCAGCACGAGCCTTCGGGGGGAATATGCTTTTTACCGGTAATTGGAGCAACTATTTCGTACATTTGGTTTGGTCGATAGCCTTGAGCTGAAAAGGACACGGATCTCCAAGGGCCATTAGGGTCTTTATTGGTGTTTTTATAGACCTTTAGCTGTTTTTCATCCAAAGGCAATTTGTTACGCACCCCTTTAAATCGCTCGGTGTTGGCGGCATAGATCAACATATATTCGTGGGCATCACCGATGGTTTCCCGGTTCTCCCGCGAATAGCGCTTCTGCCAGATGCAGTTCGCCACAAAGTTCTTCTCTCCAAACACCCGGTTCATCAGCATCCCCAAGGGGAACAGTTCGTTGTCGTCTATGGAGACGAAGATGACGCCGTCCGGGTGGAGCAGGTCGCGGGCCAGGGTCAGGCGGCGGTACATGAACTCCAGCCAGACCGAGTGGCGGAAGCGGTGGGTCTTGTCGAAAAACCTGTCATTATAGACAAAATCACGGTTGCCAGTGTTGTAAGGAGGATCGATGTAGATGCACTTGACCTTGCCGGCGTGGGTCATGCGCAGATAGCGCAGGGCATCAAAGTTATCCCCCTCAATAATCACGTTCTCCCACGGCCCGGCACCGTAGGAAAGCGCCCGGTCCAGATCCAGCGCCACGAAATCGTCGTTGATATGTTTGTCAGGCTCAATCTCGTCCCGCTCCCAGACAAGACCATAGGAAGCCTCGCGCTCCCGGCGCTGAAGCAGGGCAATCAGTTGTTCTTTGGTCAGGTGATCGTAGGAGGACATGAGGCATTTCTCGGTAGTTATTTTGGGGGTTGATGTAAAAAGGGCGAAGACATTTAACAGTATCTTCGCCCCGGTTGCAACATTTGGTAAGCTAGGCGGCAAGTAACATTTCAGATTCTTCCCGCAATCTGTCGAGCCGTTCTACTGCCTGCCTCGCTTCATCAAGTGATACATGCGATTTAAACTCATGAAGGCGAGCGGCGCGAGCATCAATGTCATCACCGCTTATCCCCTCTCTGGTTACATAGAGTGCTGTCGCCAAGCGCTCAAGAGATTTAACATCATTGTCGCCCAGGTTATCAGCGATGAAGGTAACATGTTTTTCATATTTGGCGAGAGTCTTCGGGGAAAGTTCCCGCGCCTTTTGTGCCATTTCACCCGGCTTGAGCTTGGGACCATACGGATACGGCTGTTTCTCCTGATCAAAGATTTTATCAGCACGCAACGACGTCAGCTCATCGCTCAGATCAAACGAATAAGGACCATGCTTATAGAGGCAGTAATCCAGCTCAAGAGGAACCCCCAGCAGCTCTTGCAGCAGATAGGCCCCTTTCTGGATATGAGTTTCACCACACCAGCTCCCGCGATCTCTCAATTTTTCGGCCAGTATCACCAAAATCGCTGCTCTCTGTAATCTCTTCATATATCTTCCTCCATGTTCACGTCCAATAACGACTCTCTCTTCTTTGTCAACCACTTCTGTGCAGCAACCATTTTTTCACGCGCCACATAGACAGTTTCAATAACCAGAATCGGAAGCTTGCTGCTGAGAATTTCCGACTCCTCATCAGACCAGACAATACGACCATCCCCTTTAAGTACCGGAAAGCGCGGAGACTCTGATGATTTTTGCCGATAGACGTCAATTTGTACGGAGTCAGGACCGAATTCATTACATGCCGCTTCGTAAATAATTCTGGCTGCATCTGGGTTACGTTTTACATCATCAGGGTTACGCTGATAAAACAGGCGCAGGTGTTCACGCTGTACAAGCCGCCGTGCAGGAATGTGTCCAGCGGCTAACGAATCTCTGGATGCGGCGAGAAATCCGACTGTAACTTCGTTATCGGTATATTCCAGGTGTTTTTCAACAGTGACGGGAAAGCCGCCTTCCGGCAGCCATGCTTTCAGAAATTCCTTTAAATGTATATCATATATCCGCCTGACATGGTGAAAGTAAAGTTGGGTATACATGAAATATCTGGCTAAAAGCAAGGCCTCGGCGGAATGGATGCCGCCTTCATCAATTCCCAACAACGCTTCCAGATCGTCATCGGAGATATCTCCATTTTGCTTCACACCAGCTTTTACAGCGTCATGTTTTCCCGGTAAAATACGCATGGTGTCAATAAGACGGTAGTGATCAAATTTGCCGTATGCAACTCCCGCATGGTAAGAATCACGGAGGAGGTAGTCAATCCTGTCCACACCGAAAGAATCACCAGTGATTATTTCAGCAAGGATAGATTCCCAAGGCAAAAAGTTTACTTTTTCAAATTTGGAAAGTTCCTTTTCACCTACCGCAAGCTTTACAATGTCTTCAGCCTTTAATGGTGGAGTCATTGCATCCCAAATTCTCCGCATTTCATCACACCTGATAATATCCACCGTCAGCCGTTCGTGATTCCATTCAGGCGGCAGCAGCTCTTTTTCTGCAGCATGTGAGAAAGGAAGGTGACCCAAGTCGTGACACAATGCCGCCATGCGTAACGCTTTGCGCCAATAGCGTTTTTTATCATCATTTTCGGGGATAATGTCCCGTACTTCCTTATGAATATTACCAGGGCTCGTTATGACATCATATACTCGACTGGCAAGTTCCATAACGCCAAGGCAATGCTCAAACCTTTTATGGGTTGCTCCGGGGTAAACAAGGCTGGTAAGAGCCAATTGATGGATATGGCGAAGACGCTGAAAAGGCCTTGAATTAAGGACGTTTCGTTCATCCGAGTCCATACGAATAAACACGTGGATTGGATCTCGTAATTCATGGAATTCTTTAGCCATTTTCCACCCTTTGCACACAAACAAGCCCTAACAAGAGTTGATATGTTAGGGCTTGCGGCAATGATTAATCGAGTAAAGTCATCTCATTCTTGTAGAAGTGCCTAATGCCATAAACATGCTGGCAGCACTTTTTTCGATTGAACGGCAAATCTCCATTCCTTCCGCTAATAAACGTTTCATGGTGGCATCATCAATATAAACTGTTTCCGTTGGTGGAAAACTGATGCGCCCTACAGCATCGTTATGATTAAGTGCTCGGTTGTTCATGCTATGAGACCTTTTTTCAGAGAATTCTTTTGTACACTTGTACATAGAGAATTATCTAAGTACCGATTTTTAATCACTCTGTCAAAGGAAAACAGCCACTAATTATCTAGTTAAAGCACCTTTGTTAGCATCACTCGCTGCTATTATAATCACAGCCCTCTTTAGGACATTTTAAAAACTCACCCTTGCGCTTGTAGATCTTTTTGACCAGCAGAGGGAAACCACATTTCGGACAGGGGCTCTCCACCGGTAGATCCCAGAGAGCGAATTTGCACTGTGGATAGCGGTTACAGGAATAAAACAGTTTGCCGAAGCGCGACTTCTTCTCGGTCAGCTCACCCTCCTTACACTCGGGGCAGACAACTCCTGTGCTGACCGGTTTGATCAGCGGCTGAATATTTTTGCAGGCCGGATAGCCGG
>JAQUEZ010000292.1 GCA_028684915.1 Desulfobulbus sp. | reverse complement strand
TCTTACTCGCGATGCTTCCGTCAACGGTCGCCGCAAAAGGTGCCAAAGATCCCAACTGTGCTGGAGTAGATCAGTGGCCTACGAACATGGCATTTGTGCATTTGAAAAATGCAGGATCAACAAATGAAAAGATAGATTTTAAAAAAACAAAAACGACAAGGCTGGCGTCGGAAAAGATTGGCAAAGACCTTTATCGTCAGATACACCACGTTGCATTCACAGAAAAAACAGGAAAAACGATTGAAGTCATAACTAGCAACGAAGCTTCAAGCGAAGAATGCTCTATGAGTGGAGTCAAGGTCTTTGTCATAAGCCAGCACTTCGGGGATTAGACAGAATGCCCAACCACGGCCTCAGACACGGACGGCTGACGCCACCGGTCAAGGCCGGACTCCGTTGGAAAATAAACTGAATCAGAATGACCATGACCATGGAGTAAGCTTTGAAATCGGCCGAAATCTACAAAACGCTCAACACATGCCTCAAGGAGCCGTTTAAAGCTCTTGGCTACAAGAAGGTTAAATTCAGCAGATTGGGATGGCACAAGAGCTTCGGATCGAATTACATTATTATCCAGTTTCAATGCAATCAGTGGGGCTGGAATTTTTGGACGGGAACGGATGTCACATTATATCTGGGCTTGTACCCAAAAATGACGGAGCCAACTTGGTCGCTTAAGCCCGTGACGCTTTTAACCCAACTGTTAGATGAAGCTGACATGAAAGACCTTGTGAATATACAGAATTCGGTTATCGGTAAATTCCATAAGTATGATGAAAACTACCAAACTAGCCACCCTACGGCAGATCCAGCATTTCTGGGTTATCTAGAGAAACAGTTCCAGCCAATACCCTTCCCCCCATCTAGATCTAACCAAGAGCGCATGAGGATTTACGACGAAAGTGACGTTCTTAAATGGGGTGATTATTTTCAGAAGAGACTCAGTAAAATGTCCACAAGCATCGAAGAATTATGGATCGAACCAACTTGATGCCCAACAAGGCGGCGGCAGACGGGTTTCGCTAACGCTTCACCGCTGCGCCCCCACGACGTTGTACACCAAAAATGATCAACAAAGAATTAAGAGGTGTTATGTCACTTAGAGCAATCTACGAATACTTTGCCGACTATCGGAAGGATAATTCAGAGTTTTTCGTTGTCAGCTGCAAAGGAGTTCAACCCACAGAAAAAGACCTCACCGACTTTGAAAATGAGATTGGGTTCCGCTTGCCCGATGAATTTAGAGAGTTTACGAAGTCTTACTTAGGTGGCATGTATATGGAAGTCAAAGAGGAATTATGGCCACGGCCCAAAGAAGGGGATGTTGGCCCTTTTTGGTCTTTCCTCTACGCGCTAAAGGTGTTTGGGATCGCTGAAGGCATACCAGATTGGCTGGATTTGCGGTCACAGTATCGAGAATTCAGCGCGGAGTTTGAAGTTTCAGGCCTTGTTCCATTCCTTCAAATACAAGGCAACGCAGATAGATATTGTTTTGATCAATCAGGAAGAATACTGGAGTACTTCCACGACGACATTGAATTTCCCAGAGAGGTGGCACAGACTTTTTCAGAGCTACTTCTTGAGGAAATTAAAGAGCTTGAAGATCGAAAAGAACAAAAGAAAGAACAATTGAGACGGTCATAGTTGAAGCATCGGGGACTGGCAACTTAAAGAACACGGTACAACCATCGGCACGACCGGCCCAAAAACCGGACCGGTCAGCCTCAGCCTCGTTATCCAGAAATAAGAGGCAATAGAAATGCAAAAAGGAAAACCTATTATACAGCCTGATTTTCAGGCAATTTTCTTCGATCATTTCAGGAGTAACCCACGTCGCCACCGTTATGAGCTGAGAATCGGAACAAGCAATCTCCACCATGACGTCATTTTCCTCGGCAGCTTAATTCATGACGCGCGTTTTACAAGAAGCGACGTTCAGCGACGAAGAGACAAAATTAAAATCCAAATCGAACGGGACACCTGGGAAGTAGGAGCTTTGGTTCGGGAAAATGCACCAGAGCTTCATTACTGCAAATCAGAATTGAAGTTAAGTGGAGTTAAATCAATAGAGTGGCGATTTACTGGAACTGTTGTGGCGGAGAATGATGAGCTTTGGGTAAGTGACTTGACTCTGTCAAGGTCAAGACAACAGCAAGACTGCTTCGAGATTGCCATTAACGGCGAAGGGTGGGCAATGCTTCTTGTACTTGAAGAAGACAATGCCTCCGTCATGCTTCACGACAAAGAAACTCCGATTTCGCATTCAACAGTACCGAACACCAATGGATAACCATCGGGTGGTGCGGTGAAGGCCTGCACACCCTCAGCCCCGTTGTGTGAAAGAAGGCAAATGGAAGATAAGTACCTTTACCCAATAATAGGAATCGCGCTGGGTTGGTTTCTAAAGGAACTGAGCACAGCATTCCAATCTTCACAAGAGTCTAAAAGAAGGCTTGGTAGAGCAATATCTTCTCTGGCTTATCTAAATCAGGAAATGATCCTTATCCAAGGCCAGTTTGAGGTATTTAAGGATCTATCAGATTCGCATCAAGAGTATGAAAGATTTCGTCAATACATCTTACGCAAATATCCTCGGCGCGATGCAGCTTATGTGGAGCAGATTAAAGAAAGTATTTCCACGGTTGCAGAGTTGTCACCGTTGACAGCCTTGAATCTCGAAGGGATTGTAAATAGGTATTGGTTTTTACAAGAAGCCAAACTTACTGAAACCTCAAAAGACTACGAATTATACATATATCAATTGTCCTCTCTTGAAGTAGGCTTTGAACTGTACCAAAAGGAGATGGAGAAAATTCTAAGAAAGATTGCGTTTATGCATGGAATAAACACTTGGGCTCAAGTTTTATATAAGTCAAGAAAAATGAGAAAGAATAGGCCAGACAAAACAGAATCGTTTAACCAGATACTAAAACAATTTAAAGAGGCTAAGGAAAAATATTCTCAAGGCGATGCATCACAAAACAAGGCAGCTTCAGCTGACGCTGAAAATTAGCGCGGCTGATTTGCGTCGTTGGACTGACTAGGAGAGACACTGTGGGAGATGCACTTCGAAGGCTCAAGCATAGAAAAGAGACACTAAATCGGCTCCGTGAGCTTGACGATCGTCGCGATTCAGTGGTTTTGATTCATTACTCATGTGAGAGCTTCTATGATCGTCCCGATGGTTCAACGCCTCGCGTCACTTCAATCGCTGTGCGCAATCTCGGGACAGGTCAGACCGAGTCATTTTCAATTCATAAAGTAGCCGAGCTAAAGGGTATTCCTGTCACCGAGATTGCCGCACAGTACGACACTCTAGAAAAAGAGATGCTCGATGAGTTTGGTCACTTTCTGCAAGCCCATTCGCATTGCTCGTGGGTCCATTGGAATATGCGCGACATAAGTTATGGATTTCAGGCTATTGAACATCGACATAAGGTCTTAGGAGGAGTTCCTCCATCAAGACTCCCTGAAGAGAGAAAGTTCGATCTAGCAAGAGCTCTCATCGCAATCTATGGCATCGGTTACGCAGGCCATCCGCGACTTGAGTATATTGTGCAGCTCAATAAAATTACCGATAAAAGTTTTCTGTCTGGTAAGGACGAGGCAGCAGCATTTGAGCAGGGAGAGTTTGTAAAACTGCATCAATCGACTCTAAGGAAGGTTGATATACTGGCGAACATTTTCGGGAGAACGCTTGACGGGAGCCTTAAAACCAACTCAACGTGGTGGAAGGCCCGAGGACTACATCCACAGGTTTTTGCTGAGTTCATGACCGAGCATTGGTTGGGTGTACTCATCGCTTTTCTTGGCACTATTGCTAGCATCAGCGGCTTGGTGCTGGTTCTGAAATGATGATGTCCAAGGAGGAGAGGCAGAGTATCAGGCCTACACATCTGACAGAAATACCGCTTACAAACCGAAAATATGAAGTTTCCAACCAGGCAGAAGCACCGGCCTAAAACCGCCGGTGTTCTCCCGAACCGTTCAACGGAAAAACATAATAAAAACTAATAATTAAAGACAAAAGCAAAGACAAAATCCACTGAATCCAACAAGTCGGAAGATGCACAAAAAGAAGATTAAAAAACTTGAAGAAAAGCCCAAAAAATGATACGAAGCGCCGAGCTGCCGCTCAACGCGTTTAAGCGTAGGAGCGGACAAGCACGTCGCTTCGCAGCAAAATGTTTCTTCAAGCTTTTAACCCTGCCTTGTGTCATCCCCCGACGGATCCAGTGAATTTCCACAGTGTTTTACGTTGAACCAGAGGGCTGGAGACGGACTCCGCTTCGCTCCGCCGCTCAGCCCCAAACACGTTGTACGAGGTGACAAAATGAAAATAGTCATCGTTTTCTGCGGCATATTTGTTTTATTAGCAATTATTGCTGCATGCTCAAAAAAGCAGGAGAAGACAGTTGACGTACTTAATTACGACAACATGATCCTTTTAGACGCTGAAGAATTAGGCGAAGGAAGAATTGGAGAGATATATCAGAAAGAAATCTTGCCAGTGCTACAAAAGCATGTAAAGTCACCCGCTCAAATTATAGAAGAACTTGATTCTGATGCTAACACCTATAAGGTCACATCACAAGGAAGGACATACAATATTGGATTTCGGGGACGCCCTTTATATTTCCACATTTGCACCAGCGTTTTGTTCAATATGCTCCAAATATAGAAATATAAAGGGCGTCCCGCTAAAGACCAAAATTGACTACTCCGACGAATACCTTGAAAGGAAGCTGAATGCGCAGCCATAGCCGATCAGTTCATCGACAATAACCTAAATGAGGAGGAATCGAAAATGATAGGAAAATTAAAGCGGCTCTTGTTATTAACGGGGGCAGTCATGACCGTACTGGTCCTAGCCGGTTGCCCCAAGGTCAACCCAAAACCCTTCGACCAGTTCTCCGAATCGACCCAGCAACTCAGAGACGGCGCCGACGCCGCCCTCAAGGTCAACGAAGAAGCCAATAGAGAGCGCTTCATTCAAACTACCGCTGAGAAGAGCATGACCGCAGACGGCGCCGATGCAATCATTAACATGCAATTGACTGTTGAAAAAGATGATCCTCTTGCTTGGAAAATGGAAAAAACTCCCCTCTTTATGGAGTCTCAGAAATTCAGAACTGGCGTCTACACCTTGAACAGTGCTCTTGTGCAGTACGCAGAACTCCTCAAAGAACTTGCATCTCCGGAACTTTTGTCAACCGAACGTTTCGACAGTATGGCCAAAGACTTGAACGCTAACCTAGCGTCAGCTGGAAAATCCCTCAAGATCGAAGACAAAGACAAAGAGCTGGCTATTTTTTCCGTTGCTGCTACCGAAATCCTCAAGTCCTATCTGGAGTCGCAAAGAAAAGACGCACTCATAGATGCGTTGAAGAAGAATCAGGAAAACGTTGAAAACATCTCAAAGAAAATGACATCAGCGGTTATCACCGCGGCCCTGAACCTGAACAAAAACTATACCGATGCAAGCTCGAAATTAATGGAAGACATTGCGATTTCAGGCGAAAAAAATGTAGAAGCAAAGAAAAAGATGATTGTCGCTTTCCTAGAAATAAACCAACAATACACGAATCGTTTGGCGGTATTGAGATCATTGCATGACTCATACGCAACATTGCCAAGAGTAAACATGGAAATGGTAAAGCTTGTCGAAGATCCGAAATTCACCTCTTCAACTATAAAAGAAATATTCAACAACGGTAAGCATCTAAAAAATCTTTACGATGAAATGAACGAATCAAAAAAATCTGAAAACGAATAACAGGGGGGTAACATGGCGTCAATAGTTGAACTTAACGAAAACCAAAAAATTATAATTTCGATGACAGATCAACTCGCTGATTTGACAAAGATCAAGATCAGGCTGATTTTTCTGAGTGAGGCTGAGAAGGCAAATGAAATTCTAGCAAAATACAATACCCTCTCAGATAAAATTGATGAGTTGATCGCCAATGAAATGCATGAATGGAACATCGAAAAGGAAGCAACACTGATCGCGCTAAATAAAACAAACAACAAAATTGATGATGCTATTGATAAAATTGAGAAAAAAGTAAAAATTGCCGAAAACGTAGTCAAAGCGCTCAAACAGGCCGACAAGGTCATCGAGATTGCCACAGACATCATAAGCAAAATCCCCTAACAGTTTCACCTAATCACTCAGTGGAAAGCCGGGAATCTCCAGAGACGTTGAGGGAATTCGGGGACGCCCTATACATATTTACATTTGCCATTCGAAAAGGAGAACTTGTCGTAAAAATAAGGGATTATTGCAACAACTTGTCTCAAATGTATAGATCTAAAGGGCGTCCCGATAAGATCGCTGCGCCTTTCAACGTTGGGTGGACGCTTCGCGTAAAAGAATCAAAGGAGCCTTTCTTGAAACCAATTTTTACAATCCATGCTGGCGAATATCTTGTTGGCGACTTTCTGGAGAAACAATTTTCTAATTGTGAAATATGGGTACCTTCAAAAGATACAGGGACGGATTTGCTCATTACAAATTCTCTCGATAGGAAGAAGAACGCCGGAATTCAAGTCAAGTTTTCCAAAGATTTCTTGCCTGAAATGGAAGCAACATTTCACAGCAGCCTATCTGCATGCGGATGGTGGACGTTGAATCCTCAGAAAATTCAAACCAGTAACGCAGAATTGTGGATTTTGGCCCCGTATAGTTTCATTGAAAGACGAATTCAATTTATCATCATTGAACCTGAAGAACTATCCGAGCGACTGGACTTGATTCACGGAAAACCGAAGACTATGAACGTTTATCTTTGGGTAACAAAGGACGGAAAGTGCTTTGAAACCAGAGGACTAAGCAAGACCATCCAAAAAGAGATAGTTAACGGCAAATATTCAAGTGTTGATAAGAATAGAGACTTTACCAATCATCTAAATGCCTGGAATGCAATTGAAAGCAGGGTTTACTGAGAAAAGGATGAAGGCCCCCTTCTCCATTCCTCATTTTTCTAAAAAGATGCGATAACAAAGCAAAGGTTCCAACCATCGGCACGACCGGCCCTCGAAAACCGGCCCGGCCTATGGCATCGGGGTCGGACCAAGTGAACCTATTGAAATCTTGTAATATTTCTTCAAAATAGACCCTCAAAACTACCTATAGGCCGATTTTTAGGGGCAATATCAGGGCTATAGCCTTTGTTGCTGAAATTGCTTGCCTGGCCAACGAGGAGGAAACATGGCAAGAGCCAAT
>JAQUEZ010000291.1 GCA_028684915.1 Desulfobulbus sp. | reverse complement strand
CTTCGGTGACTCGACCCTTGAAAATGCCGCGGGAGACCGTGGCATTTTTTCGTTAATCCACCTCCACGGGAATGCGACCGCCCAGTGTCTCTGCCTTTTGCAAACCCTGGAGGTCCGCTATGTCTTGGGGCTTGAAGCCCAATGGAACGAAAAACCACGTTAAGCAATAGCCACCATCTCAATTGGCTGATTCAGAGGGCGGAGTTCTCCATTCTTTATTGCATCAGACAGCGTGAATGCATAATGCCCCAGCATGTTGACATGCCCGTGAACCAAAGGTGAAAGGTGGGCTTCATCCTCCTTGTTTATCACTACCGACCTCTGGCGAAGATGATCGAGTGCAGCCTGAATATAGATCGTGTTCCATAAAACCAAAGCATTCGTGACTAATCCTAGGGCTCCCAACTGGTCCTCCTGCCCCTCGCGGTAACGCTTTCGGATTTCTCCCCGTCGCCCGTGGCAAATAGCACGGGCAACCGCATGCCGCCCCTCGCCGCGATTTAATTGCGTCAAAATGCGGCGACGATAGTGTTCATCATCAATGTAGTTGAGAAGATATAAAGTCTTATTGATGCGTCCAACCTCGATAATAGCCTTGGCAAGACTTGAGGGCCGTTCACTTTTCAGCAACGAGCGGATTAATTCAGAGGCATGCACAGTACCGAGTTTAAGAGAACCCGCGATCCTCAGCATGTCATCCCAGTGTTGTTCGATCTTCGGGACATTCACCTGACCTCGGGCTAAATCATTCAATGGGCCATAATCGGCGTCTTTATCGACCCGCCAAAATATTGCTTCGCCTGCATCTGCCAAGCGTGGTGAAAATTGGTAGCCCAGAAGCCAGAAGAGGCCAAAGACCATGTTGCTGGTGCCGCTGGTGTCGGTCATGATTTCCGTCGGATTTAGTCCTGTCTGCTGTTCCAGCAACCCTTCCAAAACGAAGATGGAATCCCTCAATGTTCCCGGAATGACAATGCCGTGGAACCCGGAGTATTGATCTGATATAAAGTTGTACCATGTGATTCCCTGCCGCGATCCATAATATTTAGGGTTCGGACCTGCATTGATGGTTCGGATCGGCGTAACGAAGCGCATTCCATCAGCAGATGCAACTTCACCACCGCCCCACTCTTTTGCTAATGGAACAAGTGCTTGGTAATCGACCAACCGTGCATTTGCTCGGATGAGTGTTTCTGACCGAAGATAGTTCTGTTTCGCCCAGCTGAGGCGGTGTCTCGTCAAAGCCGGAATCTGATGTTTGATCAATGGTTCTAGGCCAATATTGCAGGCTTCCGCTAAAAGAACTGCACAGATACTGACATTCAGATTATCGGCTCGGGCATTAGCTTCACTGACATGGGTAAACTCGTCAGCAAAGCCGGTATGAGCATGAATTTCCAACAATAGTTCAGTGAGGTCCACTGTTGGAAGCAGGCCCAAGACCTGTTCGTTCAATCTGGTCAAACTCTCGGGTTCTTCCAGCTTCTCTAGATTGGTGATGGTCAGAGAAGGATTCTTGCCCTTAAGATCAAGGATCACATTCGCATTGTTGTCAAAATTAGCCGAAACTTTTTTGTAGGTTGTGTCCAGTTGATGGACCAAACTGGCAATGGCTTCCTTGGGCTTGATTGGATGACCGAGTGAACGACAAACCTGAACGCGATTGGCCTGCCACTCTTCGCCTTGCAGGAGTTTGGATCTGGCATCACCCCAGCGATCACTTTGTTCAACGTATATGTCTCGCCTGCGTAGAGCGTCCTGGAGCTTATCAAGAAGACAGAGTGTGTAGCCGCGTCGGGTGACACGGCCTTCCTGGTCAAAGACCAAGCGTTTCCACGGGCCTGAAATGATGTCGAGAGGTGGATTGTCCAAGTATTGTGTTCGCTTAATGCCATCTGCCGTCAAATAATTCAAAGCGTCCAGGGTTGTTTGGCCAGCCGGAGCAGATTTGAAAACAATATCTCGAAGCAACGTTGGCAGGAAGCGCCGCACACGGCCATACTGTTCCATCAACTCCTTTTGAAAGCCCTCATCTGATGGCCTGGCCAAATCGCGGATCATCATAATCGTTTCCGCCAGATCCTCTTTTGAAACTTTTGAATATATCGCTGCCCTTAGACAGTCGTCCTTAGTTTCATCATTAATGATCATGGCGCAAATCTCGGCTAGGGTCAGGGCCGACTTATCCAAGTCTTTCAGCGAACGTAAGCGTTTCATCTGACCATTTTTTTTTGCCTCACCGACGATCTTGGTAATGAACATATCCAGTACATCAAGGGCATCGTCAAGAGCCATGGTTTCGAAGGCTCTGACAAAAGCAACCAGAAAGCCTATTCGCTTTTTGTCAGCCATGCGCCCAACCTTGTACATGGAGATCATTCCAGCATGTCGAGCTAAGCTTTTCAGTCGAGCAAGAGGGATATGTGAAAAATCAAGGCGTTGAATTCCAAACGCTTCTAACTTCTTGTAACGATTAATGGCATCATTAAATGCAGGGCCGCTAATCTTGACGGGCCCTTTTTTTAATAGGTCGAACTGGGAATTGCGTAGTCCTTCCGAAATCTCCAGCAGCTTGTCCAGTTCCACTCTCTGTTCATCCGAGGGCAATGTCGAAAGTCGACTCCACAAGAGGCTAGTGGCTCGTTCTCGAATTTCCGCAATCAAGCGTGTGAGCGTTGTCACACCGGGGAGCAGCACCTTGTGTTGAATGAGCCATGCTGTTGCAAAGTCAAACATCAGACTTGGCCTTTCGTTGCTGATCCAAGCTCGTGAGTATAGATGTCGGCTTAGGCGAAATCCCCAGGGCGGACTATTAAAATCGCGATAACCATATTGATCGCGGATCAGAGTCATGTGCTCCCACCTGGTGTTCTCTCGCCGGGCGTAACCGGATAATACCCTAATGTCTTTTATCGATAATTGATTCGCAACGAAGACTTTAACATTTTTCGGCACGACGGTGAGGTCAGGAAGGAAGGTTCCTAAAAACCTGGCAACGGTAATTTGTAATGCAACTCCCAGCCGATTTTGTTCTCCGCGTCGTTCAGAAATAAAGGCGGTGTCGGCCTCATCAAGCAGAAAATAGCGGGCAAGTTGTGCTTCGTTGGGTTCTTCGGAAAACTGACCGTAACTACTCCTCTGCTCTTCGTTTAAAAAATCGACAGGCATTCAATCACCGCTGATAAAGAATGGTCACAATATTTAAAAGTCGAGAGTTGCTGCAGGCGCAATGTCCATGGACCTGCAATATTCTCTATAGGTGGCCCAACGGGAGGGGGGCGTGAGAAAAGCCGCCAAATTTTGTTAGTGATCAACTATCATTCATGATGCGGGTTGCTTCACCCCTGAAGATGAATGATTGTATTGGAGACGGTGGCGGAAACGAGGGTCGTGAGCGTTTAATGGGCTCCATGACCCGGTAGCTAAAGCACACTACGGGTATTCGAAGGAAAAACCTATGATCAGGTCATTCCAATTTGATAAGGGCAGTGTACAAATAAGCTTGCGAGCAGATCGAATCTTGTTCATTGGCCGATGGGACTTTTGCCACTTTTCCCGTTAACAGAATGTCGTAAAAGCTCTCAAAGGCATTTAAAAATATTCTATATTTTCAATTAATTGCTCAATTCTACTGCTTCTTGATCCATTCTAAAAAAGATTCCGTGGACTTTTGCCACTTTTAGTGTACTAGAAAAATAGATGGGTATTAAAGGATAGCTCCGCAGTTCAGACCGTATTTTGGAGGGAAGAGCCGAAAAATGAAATACCCCGTCGCAATACATAAAGATCAGGACTCTTGTTTTGGTGTATCGGTTCCCGATATTCCCGGATGCTTTTCAGCTGGGGAAACCATCGATGAAGCTCTGAATAATACCCAAGAGGCTATTTCTGACCATTTGGAGATTTTGGCTGAAGAGGGGAAGAGTGTTCCTGAACCGTCTGAGGTGGAGAAGCATTATGATAATCCTGATTATGCCAGAGCTTTATGGGCGCATGTAACCTTTATATGTAACGGCTCGCACTCTTAAATGGTCAGAGGCTCGCTTTTGGCTTCATCGTGGCGAGACACTACGCGGTCCTGCCCAGTTGACCCGCGCGAGTGTTTCAATCAAGGTGGTGCGTTTGACACCGAAGTTTCTGCATACCGCCGCCTTGGACATCCCACTATCAAGCGCGACAATAATCGCGTCGAGTTTCTCGCCGACAATGGCGCGTGGTCGACCACCGATCCTGCCACGCTGCCGAGCGGCAGATAAACCAGCTATGACACGTTCTTGGATTAAAGCGCGCTCATACTGTGCAAGCGCACCAAAAACGTGAAAGAAAAGTTCTCCTGACGGCGTACTGGTATCCATGTTTTCGGTGAGGGAACAAAAGGCGGCCCGTTTTTCCCTCAATTCATTCACAATGGAAATCAAATGGGTCAGGGATCGCCCAAGGCGGTCTAGTTTCCAGACAACAAACACATCACCGGGATTGACATACTCCAGCGCCTTACTCAGCCCGGTTCGATCATCCCTGGCTCCCGAAGCTTTATCCTCGAAAATGTTCCTGACATCAACCCCAGCTTTCAGGAGTGCATCGCGCTGCAGGTCTGTACTTTGCCGATCCGAATCCGACGAAACCCTCATATAGCCGATTAACATTAACGGAAAACCTCCTGTAAGGGTTTTCCGTACACTATAGCTTTCCGACAGAGTTTTTCGTATAAAAAATATGAATTAGATTTGGTTTTGTTGCTGCCAGTCAGCCTCCTGTCGGAAAACATCTGTTTTCCGACAGACTCCAAGCCTAGGGTTCAACCAAATTCAGGCTGATGATATGAGAATTTTCAGAGGAGGTCCCCAAAAAGACTGCCTGAACAGCTAACCAAATTTGCCGAGAACAATCATTAGCCACAATTTTATCTTAAAATTTCCCTTCTTCATTGCTCTGGCCCATTTGTTTCACAGAGTCGTTGCACGTCAGGATTGGCACCAAAATAAAGCAGCCAGATTTGCCCTTTCGTAAAAAAACGGTCGCCCAGCAAATAGGCCCCCACCATTGGTGAAACCAGGTTTTGGCGGCAAACCGCCAAGGGCTGGCTGAGTTTTTGGAGAGAATTGACGAACTGCTCGGCTGCCGCATCAACATCGGGAGAAGAAAGGTGCATGATACCCCATCGTACACCAACATATTCACGTGCAATACCAACGAAGATTTCCTCTTGCCCAAACCGCAGCAACGTATGCCAGATTCGAATCGTCGCCAGTGCTTTTCCTTGTCCCAATTTAAAAGGACGTTCGAATGCCAGTCCATTCATTTGATTGTTCCAGAACGCCGGTGCTAACGGAGACGTCGTATAATCCATTCCCTCTTTAAATAGGCGTACTATGTTCCCGTGGGCAATTCGATCCGCAGCTAACCATCCAGCTTGTTGCAACTTGGCGATCAACTCATTTTTACTCGCCGCAACAAGGATAAAGGATAACGGTTGTTCCGAAGTGCCAAGCAAGGTTGTAGTCAGAGATTGGTTTTCGGCACGCAAGATGTCGACCATCGGCTGATCAACCTGAACATGAGTTTCAACTGGTACCGCATGAACAGGCAATTTTCGGGTCGATATATAGCCAATGACGCCAGCAATTGTGATAACCGCCAAGCCAACTGCCATAATCTTATGATGGCGATCAATCGATATATTCCAAGCCATTTGTCGATTTGCAGTGAGCCATTCATTCACACTCACGCCTATGATCAACCACATGGTGCCGACTAAATAACCTGCCCAAATATCGCTCAGGTAATGTACACCAAGGACTATGCGGCTCAAGCCGATTAAAAGCACAAATCCCGCTGTTACGAAGAACAGCTTAACCCGCGCATTCCACCCATTGGAAAACCGGATCAGTAAATAGCCAAGGAAACCATAGAAGGCAACGGAGATGGTAGCGTGACCACTTGGAAACGAGTAAGACGGCTCTAATATTATCGCTTCGATCGGCCTAGGGCGTTGGAAGGCCAACTTGCCAAGCATAGAAAAAATCGATGCCCCCAACGTCGACACCAACAGGCCAATGACCGCAAATTTACGGTGCACAAACCACAACAATAGACATGTTGCGCCAAACAATATTCCGACTATCGGCGCTGTACCTAGGTTGGTGAACCAGATAACAGGAGTGATGACCTCAGGCGCACGAAAAGCGGCGATCAATTGAGCAGTCGCATGATCGATAGCAACGATTGGGTCGGAAGTGACGACATCCTCGACAATACCCGCGAACAGAGCCAGCACATAAACGAATACCAGGCCAAAGAGTGTCAGCGGCAGGCCAGTGAAATGCGAACGGTCGGCCCTGGCGCCGAGAAAACGGATGATGTCTGGATGACGGCGCACCAATTGGCACACATAAGGATTGTTCGCCAGCGCCTCATTAAAGGAATCGCCTAACGAGGCCATGACGCGCCACATTTTGCGCCCATGACGTACCACAAACCGTTGCAATAGCCACAACAGCACCCAGGTTATGACTATCACGATCAACATCATACCGACGCGCGATATCCAAACCTGTGCCAGTTTGAGTGATTGCCCGAAGACGTAGCCGGCACTGATCCATTCCATGCCCCAGCCAATGGCCCCGAGAACATTCCAAACCATAAACGTGCGTTGTGACATACCGACGCTACCAGCTAGGAAGGGAACAATTTCCTTGACGCTCGGAATGAATCGTCCGAGAAATACACTTTTAGCTCCATGGCGGTCGAAAAAACGGTGAGCCTGCTGGAGAAGTTCCGAAGGAAGAAACCATATGCCTTTCCTTATCCATTGATGACCATATCGTCGACCCAACCAGTAATTGAAATTGTCGCCAAGGACTGCACCGGCAACGGCAAACCACAATAAATCGCCGAAATCGAGGTGTCCACTGGCTGATAAAGCCCCGAGTAAGAGAAGAAATGTTGATCCTGGCAGCAAAAGTCCAACCACGAGAGCCGTCTCCAGCAATGCGGCAAAAAAGGCAGCCCAGTATCCAAACAAATGAAAATGCTCTATTGAGGGAAGAATAGTGGAGAAAAATTTTTCAATCTCTGGAGCCATGACCTACTGCATTACCAAATTCGAGTGAGCATATTATCGAGACGTGAGCCTTCACGGTAGAAGAGACGCACAAGTACGGCCGCAAGAAGAGCTGTAGTCGCGCCGCCTATCACGTCGCCTATATAGTGGGTTCCTATGTATACTCGGGAGAATGC
>JAQUEZ010000290.1 GCA_028684915.1 Desulfobulbus sp. | reverse complement strand
TGTGATCTGTGGACATCATGGTGGATTGCCCGATGGCGGTGTTCAGGAAGGACAGCTGCACCATCGATTACGCAAAGAAATTACAAATACCGAAATATTGCCGGAACTCGGCGGTGCCAAACCATTACTCTTTCCTTTTCAATTAGAAAGAGAATGGTCCATGTTCAATCTGGCTTTTTTTACCCGCATGCTGTTCTCCTGTCTGGTGGACGCCGATTTCCTCGACACCGAAGCCTTTTGTAACCCTGACAAATCAGCACTGCGGCGGGCATTACAGCAGAATAATTTTGGTAATCTGAGGAGTTCTTTACAGTCCTTCATTTCTCAAAAACAGGCATCGGCAGAACTGGGAAAGGTGAACGCTGCGCGGCAGAGGGTTTTGGCGCGGTGTATTGAGCAAGCGAGAGAAGCCCAAGGATTCTACTCGTTAACTGTACCGACTGGCGGCGGAAAAACACTTTCTTCGCTGGCCTTTGCCTTGGAGCATGCGGAAACGCACGGCCTTTCGCGGGTAATTTATGCCATCCCCTTTACTTCAATCATCGAGCAAAACGCCGAAGTGTTCCGCCAGGCCCTTGGTGGAGCCAACGTGCTTGAGCACCACTGCAATTACCATGCTCGGGAGGACGACGATGCGGTCATGTACAACAAGTGGCGGGGACTTGCGACCGAGAACTGGGCCGCGCCGGTGGTGGTGACCACTAATGTGCAATTTTTTGAGTCATTATATAGCAATAAACCGTCACGTTGTCGCAAACTGCACAATATCGCCGGGAGCGTGATCGTCCTTGACGAGGCCCAGGCGATTCCTACCGAATTTCTTCAACCTTGCCTCCTCGCGTTGCGCGAATTGGTCGCTCATTACCGGTGCACGGTCGTGTTATGCACCGCCACTCAGCCAGCGTTGGATGATACGAACCTGAAGCGTTTACAACTCCCAGAGACCAAAGAGATTGTTGATGATCCTAATCAATTGTTTGCGGAGCTCAAAAGGGTTCGTGTCGAACTTATCGGCAATTTGAGCAACGATGAACTTGCTCGGCAGCTCGACGGCCCCCCCCAGGTGCTTTGCGTTGTCTCGACAAAAAAACAGGCGCAACAGGCAGTTGCAATTATGAGAGAAACCGAGGGCACATTCCACCTGTCAACGAACATGTACCCGGTGCATAGGTTGCGTGTACTTGGTGTCATCAGGCAGCGGCTTGCGGATGGGTTGCCGTGCCGGGTGGTCTCTACCTCCTTGGTTGAGGCCGGTGTCGATCTCGACTTCCCGGTTGTTTACCGGGCCATGGCAGGCCTCGATTCCATTGCCCAGGCAGCCGGGCGGTGCAATCGTGAAGGGCTGTCGGATTTTGGTCTGGTGTATGTGTATGAACCGGAAGAACTGCCCGCCATGCCTTGGTTACGGCGTCGCATCTCGCGTGCCCAGGAAACTCTGCGATTATTTCCCTCGGGTGACTGCTTGGAACTCGTTCCGATGCAACGTTATTTCGAATTGCTGTACGACGTGGAAAGTTTGGATGCAAAAGACATTGTCAAGCGAACGAATCCCAGCCTGCATTCAGAACTGATCGTGCCGTTTCAGGAGATGGCCAAGGATTTCCGCCTCATTGAAGACGAGGGTGTTGGCGTGATTATGCCGGGGCTCCCCGAAGACAAAGACGAGGTGCAACGATTGGTTGAGCAATTGCGACACGCGCAGTTTCCCCAGGCGATAGGGCGAAAACTGCAACGCTATGCGGTGGTGGTGCGGAGCAACGTGCTGTTTCGCTTGCAACAAAAAGGGGTGATTGAGATGGTTCGTGATGTTTTCCCGATCATGTTGAATGCCGCCGCCTACGATGCACGCTTGGGATTTCGAGAAGATATGGCCGAGCTTTGGGATCCTGAGTTTTTTTGCAGATAAAAAATTTTAGAAAAAATACACCATCTACTAAAATAATTTTGCGGCGACTATCAGCACATGTATGATCTCCTCAAGGACATGCTGTGTGACGAGACGATAAACACGCTGTGTTGTCGTCGGTCACCGTGGAATTGCCGGGGAAGTACCCCCTTGGGCAAAGGTGTTGTTTGTGGTCGTCCCCCACACGGGGATGCGGATTGAAATAGTAGCTGGTGCAATTTGTCGTTTATTATTGGATAGTTGCCTGACAGGCAACTATCCATGAATCCTCTTCACAAGGAGGTGTGCCTATGGGGTATGGAGTTAAACTTCGTGTCTGGGGTGACTACGCTTGTTTCTCCAGGCCGGAAATGAAAGTGGAGCGGGTGTCGTATGACGTGATGACGCCTTCTGCCGCCCGGGGGATTTTAGAGGCAATCCACTGGAAGCCGGCCATTCGTTGGGTGGTGGACAGGATTCATGTGCTCAACCCTATTCGATTCGACAATGTTCGTCGTAACGAAGTGAAGTCAAAAATTCCCAAGCCCAATCCGACAACGGTGATGCGCGAGAACAAATCGCTGTTTTATTTGGTGGATGAGGGGGATAACCGGCAACAGCGAGCCACAACTTTGCTTCGTCAAGTGGACTATGTGATTGAAGCCCATTTTGAACTGACAGAGAAAGCGGGGCCGGGGGAGAATGAGGGCAAACACCTTGATATTTTCAACCGGCGCGCTCGCACCGGGCAATTTTTCCACCAGCCTTGTTTTGGCTGCCGTGAATTCCCTTCTTTTTTTGAGCTGTTAGAGGGCGAGTTACCGATCTCTTGCTACAAGGGGGAAACAAAAGAGTTGGGATACATGCTGCTGGATATCGATTTTGCCAACGGCATGAAACCACTCTTTTTTAAGGCCACCATGCAGGACGGCATCATCACCCCGCCTGCGCCCCGGTCGTCGGAGGTGCGGTCATGATTCTTCAGGAATTGAACCGCTATTATGAACGCAAAGCGGCGGAGCCTGATGCTGCAATCCCCGCCTATGGCGCCAGTGTGGAGAACATCTCGTTTGCTCTTATCCTTGATAGCAATGGGGAATTGTTGAATGTGGAAGACCTTCGGCTGCAGGAGGGCAAGCAACTGCGACCCCGTAAAATGGTCGTGCCGGCAGCCGAGAAAAAAGCCAGCGGAATCAAACCAAATTTTCTTTGGGATTCGACCAGCTATGTCCTCGGACTGGATGACAAGGGCAAGCAGGAGCGAACGGATAAATGTCACAAGGCCTTTGTCCAGCAGCTGCGAACTTTCTGCGCGTTTGATGACCCTGGTCTCAAGGCAATTCTCTCTTTTTACGACCACGATTTCCGGACAATAACCACCCTGCCAAATTGGGCGGACATCTGCGGTGCAAACCTGGTTTTCCGTTTGAGTGGTACGCCGGGTTTTATCCACGACCGTGCGGCAGCGCGTAGAGCATGGGAACAGTGCCTGGGTCAACGTGAGGCTGCCACAACTGGGCAATGTCTCGTCTCAGGTGAAGAAGAGCAACCACTTGCCCGCTTGCATCCTTCCATTAAAGGGGTGCGCGGTGCGCAATCTTCAGGCGCTTCCATCGTTTCATTTAACCTTCCGGCTTTTGAATCCTACGGCAAGGAGCAGTCAATCAACGCCCCGGTAAGCGAGAAGGCGGCTTTTAACTATGCCACCGCCTTGAATGCACTTTTGGCAACTGATAGCCGCCAAAAGGTGGTGATCGGCGATACGACCGTTGTGTTTTGGGCGGAATGCCGCAGTGTCGCCGAAGAGTTGTTTGCCGACCTGTTTGCTCCGGATGAAAGCCGCGTTAAGTCGATAGCGGCCGATGATGACCAGCAAACTGCCGGGAAAATATTGCATCTACTAAATAACATTCGTTCCGGTAAACGAGCAGTTGATATTGTGCCGGCATTAGATGAGTCCGTCCGTTTTTATATTTTGGGGCTTGCCCCCAATGCCTCACGTTTATCCATCCGTTTCTGGATGGCAAGCACCGTGGGGGATTTGTTGAAGAATATCGGGGAGCATTTTCGTCATCTGGAGATAGTCCGCCAGTACGACAGCGAACCGGAGTTCCCTCCCCTTTGGCGCTTGCTCTGCCAGACTGCGACCCTTGGAAAGAGTGAGAATGTCTTGCCCGTGCTTGCGGGCGGCATGACCAAGGCCATGCTGAATGGCGGCTTGTATCCGCAGAGTTTGCTTGCGGCGGTATTAGGTCGTATTCGAGCCGAACGTGAAGTCGGATATTTTCGGGCGTCTTTGCTGAAAGCCTTTCTCGTCCGTAATAAACAAATGGAGATTTCTATGTATTACGACCCCAGCAGGAAAGAGGTCCCTTATTTGCTTGGAGGCTTGTTTGCCGTTCTCGAGAAAGCCCAGGCAGATGCAATTCCAGGAGCAACAGCCACTATGAAAGATCGTTTTTTCGCCTCGGCGCCTGCAACGCCAGCCAGGGTCTTTCCCATGTTGCTGAAAAATGCCGCCAATCACATCGCAAAATTGCGCAAAGACCCCGCGAAAACGGGTTGGGCCATCAATTTAGAAAAATCCATCCAGGATTCGGTAGCGCATCTTGCTCACTTTCCGCCAACAATGTCGCTGGAGGACCAGGGACTGTTCATGATCGGCTATTACCAACGGATGAAGGATTTCTATACGAGCAAAAATACCACCGCCAACACGACCGAGGAGAATTGACTATGACTGCAATTGCCAATCGTTATGAATTTGTGCTGCTTTTTGATGTGGAAAACGGCAATCCCAATGGTGACCCGGATGCTGGCAACACCCCTCGCGTCGACCCAGAAACCGGGCATGGCCTAGTGACGGATGTATGTTTAAAACGCAAGATCAGAAATCATGTGGCGTTAGCCAAGGACGGAACAGAAGGATTCAAAATTTATATTCAGGAAAAGGCAGTATTGAATCGCACCAACGAGGAGGCGTACAAAGCCTTTGAATTGAAATCGGAAGCCAAGAAATTGCCCAAAAACATTGAAGATGCACAGAAGGTCACTGGCTGGATGTGCGCTAATTTTTACGATATTCGCGCTTTTGGCGCGGTGATGACCACGGAAGTCAACTGCGGACAGGTGCGAGGGCCGATACAGCTGGCCTTTGCCAAGAGCGTTGAAAGCATCATGCCCCAGGAGATCAGCATTACCCGGATGGCTGTGACCAATGAGAAAGATTTGGAAAAGGAGCGAACTATGGGCCGTAAACATATCGTGCCGTATGGCCTCTATGTAGCCCATGGTTTTGTTTCAGCCGCCTTGGCGGAAAAGACCGGTTTTTCGGACGATGATTTGGAATTGTTGTGGGAAGCACTCATCAACATGTTTGAGCACGACCGGTCCGCAGCCCGTGGATTGATGAGCAGCCGCAAGCTCTTTGTGTTCAAACATGAGAACAAGATGGGTAATGCCCCGGCGCACACACTGTTTGACTTGATCGATATCCAGCGTGCAGAGGGATCGACAGGTCCGGCCCGTTCGTTCAAGGATTACTCCGTATCCGTAGGCGATGTCCCGAAGGGAGTGGAATTGGATATAAAATTATGACCGCGTGATTGTTTGAACCGATAAACGGAGCTAGCTTTCTATGGAGTTCTCACAAGAACAGCAAACCTCGCCTTCTGATCACAGCGCCATCGTCCTCTATCAGGCCGATGACGGGCAAATAAGGCTGGATGTCCAACTGAGGAATGAAACCGTCTGGTTAACGCAAGCGCAGATGGCTTTTCTTTTTCAGACGGAGCGCAGTGTCGTAACCAAGCATATTAACAATGTTTTCAAATCAGAAGAGTTAACCAGAACGGCAGTTTGTGCAAAATTTGCACAAACTGCCGCGGATGGCAAAACCTACCAAACCAATTTTTACAATCTGGACGTTATCATTGCCGTCGGCTATCGGGTCAACTCCAAACGCGGCACCCAGTTCCGCATCTGGGCCTCGTCGGTGCTCAAGGAGTATCTGATCAAGGGCTATGCCCTCAATCAGCGACGGCTGGCGGAACAGGGGGTGGCCGAGTTGCGCGGGGTGCTCGATTTGCTGGCGTCCACCTTGGAGCAGCATCAACTGGCGGATGCAACCGGGTTAGCTGTGGTGGAGTTGGTGCGGCGTTACGGCCTGAGCTGGCAATTGCTGCTCCAATATGACGAAGATCGGCTGCCCCTGCCATCTGGGCTCACCCGGCGGGAGTCGGTGGGTTTTGACCTGGCCGTGGTGCGCCGGGGCATTGCCTGTCTGCGTGATGATCTGGCCACCAGGGGCGAGGTCACCGACCTTTTCGGCCGCGAGCGTGGCGAGAGCCTGGCTGGCATCCTCGGCGCAATCCACCAAACCTTTGGCGGTGAGGACCTCTACCCGAGCATCGAGGAAAAAGCGGCCCACCTGCTCTATTTCGTGATCAAGGATCACCCATTCAGCGACGGCAACAAGCGCATCGGTTCCTTTCTCTTTCTTCTTTTCCTCCAGAAAAGCAGTCTTGTTGATACGGTCCGCTTCGACAACAAAGGGCTGGTGGCCCTGGCGCTGCTGGTTGCCGCCTCTGACCCGAGCCAGAAAGATGTGCTCATCCGTCTGATCATTCATCTGCTTGGCGAATCCACACTGCCCAACGGAGGAAGGACGCATGACTGAGCGCATCCTGGAACAATCCGGCCAGCAATCGTCGCTGCCGGGGTTGTACGACGAGGACGATCTGGTGATGATCTCCGCCCTGCAGCATTACCTGTTCTGTCCGCGCCAGTGCGCCCTGATCCACATCGAACAGCAGTGGCTGGAAAACCGGCTGACCGCCGAGGGCCGGGTGCTCCACGAGCGGGTGCACACCAGCGGCCGCGAGTCGCGGCGCACGCTGCGGGTGGAATTCGACGTGCCCATCCGTTCCTTGCGGCTGGGGTTGGCCGGCCGGGCCGACATTGTCGAGTTTCATCTTTGCGAAGGCGGCTTGTGGCGGCCGCTGCCGGTGGAATACAAGCGTGGGCGGCCTAAAAAAGACGCTTCCGACCGGGTGCAACTCTGCGCCCAAGCCATCTGCCTGGAAGAAATGCTCGGTTGCGTTGTGCCGGAAGGTGCCTTGTATTACGGCGAAAAGAAGCGACGGACGGCCGTTGTTTTCGATCCGGCCTTGCGGGAGACGGTCGCTCGGACGGCCGACGCGGCACACGACATGCTGGCGGCAGGAGTAACGCCGCCGCCCCGCTATGACGCCCGCTGCGAGAGCTGTTCGTTCCTGCCGCTTTGCCTGCCCAAAGTGGCGACCAAGAAAAGAGTAAGCAACTATCTGCGCACCATGGCGGCTGCATGAAAAAACATCTCAACACCTTGTTTGTCACCACCCAAGGGGCGTATCTGGCCAAGGACGGCGAGACCGTGGCAG
>JAQUEZ010000289.1 GCA_028684915.1 Desulfobulbus sp. | reverse complement strand
TCGTCGCTGTGGACTTTGAGATGCTCGTGATCTCTGTGGTAAACGGTCAACCCACGGTCAACCAAATATGGATTCTGGGGTGCAATTCACTTCTGATATTTTGTGCTATCGTCTTCTGAAAATGACACGGGCTGACGCAAACAAAGGCCTTGCGTGTTGCATAAATATATTGCATATAAAGAATATTTAGCAATAGATTTATGCAACAGGAGGCAACTATGCTTATCGGATATGCGCGGGTTTCAACTCAGGATCAGGATGCGGCTGCACAAGTAGCCGCACTGGAGAAGGCGGGGTGTGAACGGATATTTCAAGAAAAGGCTTCTGGAGGCCGCTGGGATCGCCCGGAGCTGCACCGTGTACTTGGACATCTCAGAAAGGAGGATGTTCTTGTCGTCTGGAAACTCGACCGGTTGTCGCGTTCACTGAAAGACGTGTTGACCTTGATGGAAAAAATCAACCAGGCTGGGGCTGGTTTTCGCAGCCTGACGGAAGCAATAGACACCACTTCGCCGGCTGGCCGCATGATGATGCAGATTGTGGCGACCTTTGCGGAATTCGAGCGAGCCATGCTTCGCGAGCGGACCCGCAAGGGCCTGGAACAGGCGAGGTCACATGGCCGCATCGGCGGCAGACGGCCCAAGCTGAAACCTCACCAGCAAGACGAGATCATCCGTTCAGTGCAAAGCGGGCAGAAGACAGCGGCGGACGCAGCACGACTATTCAATATTCATCCCTCAACAGTTTCTCGCCTTTTGAGAAAAGTCGAAAGGTGAAGGCTGGTCTGTTCAGGAAAAATATCCTCCAATGTCCATGCATTGATGAGGAAGACCAATGATATCTATTCCACCTGATCTTTTGAGATAAAAGATCAGGTGTGAGCCTTGTACGTAGCTGAAATAGCCTTCTCGGATTTCTGGTCTATGTGCTCCAACGTAGGGATTGGCAGCCAACCATTTGAAACGCCTTTCCAGCGCCTGGAGGTATTTGTTTCGTTGTTCACGCCCCCATTGCTTCAGCGTATAACGTCCGATGTTTTGGAGATCCTGTAGGGCTCGCGGGGTGATCCGGTAGGTGCTGGTCATTCTTGATCCAGTTCCGCGATAAGCTGCTCCATGGAGAAATTTTTTACAAAATTTCCACTCATGGCTTGCATCTCGCCCTCGGCTAAATGTCGCCGCAGAACCTCTAATTTGCTATTGCGCTCTTCCATGTGTCGCAAGGCATCGCGTACAACCTCGCTGGCCGATCCATAGCGACCGCTTGTTATTTCGGTTTTTATAAAAACTTCCCAATGTTCGCCTAGGCTCAGGCTGGTTGTTGCCATAGACAGCCTCCATATTCATATTTGTTATATATGAATATAGTTCTTTGTAACCTAGGAAGCAAGTGTGGTTTTCCGATGGCAGCTTATCTCCTCTTGGAGTCCGCGAATTGCTGTCGCAAATCCGCTATGACCCGGCACACAAAATAGATTATTTTGTCTAATGTTTGAAAATGACCTTGAGGATTGATGCGGGTTTGCGGCCCGTCAAAACACCCCAACATGAGACAAAACGATGAGCGACCGAAAACACCTTGTTTCTGCCGAAGTTGAGAAGCTGATTGCCGCCACGAAGGGTAGCCGGAATGAAGCCCGCGACCGGTGCTTGCTCCTGCTGATGTTCAGGCATGGCCTGCGGATCTCAGAGGCTTGTGGTCTGCGGTTGTCACAGGTGGACATCGAAAGTCGCGTGCTGCATGTCGTGCGGCTCAAGAAAGGGCTATCAACGACGCACCCTCTCCGGCTGGATGAGGTTCGCGCTATCAAGGCTTGGCTTGCCGAACGGGCAAAATGGAAACTAGATGGGGATTCTTTTTTTGTGAGTGAGCGGCGGACACCACTAAACCGCAAGACCGCGTGGGCCGCGATCCGCACCTATGGGGAAAAGGCGGGGCTGTCCGTGGCGGCCCACCCCCACATGCTCCGCCACGCTTGCGGCTTTGCTCTGGCGGATCAGGGAGCAGACACGAGGCTTATTCAGGACTATCTGGGGCACCGGAACATTCAGCACACAGTCATGTATACGGCCACAAATCCGGCGCGGTTTGAAAAGTTGTGGAGATAGAGAATTTTTCGTTGTTAGTTGGATAGTTTATGCCGGAGGATCGTTTCCTTCTGATTGTTTTGAGGGCATTGTTATAATGGTGATGATATTTTCTAACACCCAGATAGTCCGTGCAAGTCTAAGGAGAGATAAGATTGCTCCGAAAAATGCTGCGACTAACAGAAAAAAAACATGATGAGAATCGCGGTCAAAAATTAAAGCGAGGAAAGAAGTGGTGGTTGCCAGACTTAAAGCCCAGATTGATGAACTGAATACCATCCAGAGGGTTTTAAATTGTTTGCTATCTCTGAGTATTTTTAAACGATCTGAAGTTGAGAATCCTAAAACAATAGATGTTGCGGTTATTGAAAACCCAAGAAGGGAGCCAAAGATAGAAGCTGCTGTCCCATAAATTGACGATCTGTTCCCTTCTAGAAAAGAGCAAAGGGTCGTTTCTCCCCCTAGCAAGAGATACCAAACAACAAATAAAACTGTTAGTACCACCGCAAGGCACAACTCTATTAGCAGGAATTTCCTTCGCCACCATTTTGGAAGGAAAGTCATGAGAATATACTTGGAGCTGTTTTTAATTCATCCCCAAGCTCTTCATAGGCAATCGATATTGCATTATAGGCTGAATTCATATCCAAGGCGCGACTTCGTTCGTCCATCCTGATAATTAGCTTTTTCTTGATTAGTTGATCATGGAGTAAATCTATTGATTCAACCTTTGAAGTGTCTTCACATCTTCCTTTTATGGTGAATTTCGAAGTCTCGCTTCGGAATAAACCGGCACCAGAAAGAGATTTAGCTATATTGATAAGACGTTCCATCATAGATGTTCTCCCCATCTTTGCCGGACGAATTATAATTTCAAGGTCGTCAGCATCACCAACACGGAGAGCTGACTCAAACGCAGCCCCGAGGTCTTCGTCGGCTTGTTTTACCTGAGCAGCATAAGATGAACGGATTTTAAGGTCAAACAACCTAATATCGCCAAGACGGTCTAATTGCGAGACAACATCGTTGCGAAGCAAAGGATCGAATGTTCCATTAAAGTTTTGTTTTCCGCCCTTGATATTCAAGTAATATCCTAGGCGGGATAATCGGGGGCCGTGAAAATTGAAATCGACACCCACTATATTATCGGGAAAGAAAACAACGTGGACGGGTTCAACGAGTCCCGCATCGGTAGCTATATTAAGGTCGGTTAGATTCCCATAATGTTCAATTTGAGGAAGCCCAGATCGGCGAATTAATCCAAATCTCATTCGAGGAAGCGGGTTGTTGTCATCAACCCAACCACAAAGAACCTCTCCATCAAGACCCTCAAGATAACGTCCATTTGTATCTGTAAATGGTAATTGATTGATGGTTGTTAATGCTTGATTTGGATCAAACGGCAAAGGTTCTCCGTTTTCATTTTTCCCTATGTTCGCCCTATAAAAGTAAATTTTCCGCTCTAATGTTGAAGGTGCTTTCTGTTTTCTAGGAGGCATGATGTTCCCGTGTGACTGAAAAAGGCGTTATTAAAAGTTTGTTGATAGCGGGTCGAGTTTTTTTACTGGAGAGTATTTCATGTCTACGCCCCCGTCATGGATGTTTCTTTTTTTCCCCAGACGCGAGCGAGAGTGGCTTGTATCTTCTTTTCAAAGTGCTCGATTAGCTCACGGTTGGCGTCAACAAGAGCTTGCTCGGCTTCAATATCGGCAACAATGGCTTGCTGCGTGGCGAGAGGCGGAAGAGGAATACTAATTTCGTTAAGAATGCTTTGAGAGAGATTTCTAATATTTGCACCCTGTCCAACCGTTTTTATCATTTCTGCGAAGTCTCTGGACTTGAAGAAGTGAGCGTAAAAAAGTGGTGATGCTCGCTCGTCTGCAAATCGGCCTCGAATTGTAAAACCTGAAAATGTAGTTGGTTCACAGTGAGGCGGAACGATAACAGAACGGCCAACAAGAGAGGGATTGCCGTTGGAGCGCACAAAAAGAATATCTCCGTCTTTGACGAGATAGTCATTTGCGAGTGGCGCGTCTAAATGGATATTGTCGAGTTCTGCCAATGGAGCATAGAGATTGTTTTGAAAGTTACTCACCCCGATGATTTTTACGGAGTGACCCGACGAGATTTTATTGAAGTTTAAACCATTCTTGAAAGAGCAGATTTCGCCGAGCTTAATGATCGACCAATCAGGGTGAATGGGTATGTGTGGACGATAGTTATCGAGAACAGTACGGCTTCCGTCTATAACTTTTTCGTAGCCGACTATTTCCGCCATTATTTCTTCCTGTACCTCGAGAGGCGGAAGTGGAATTTGTATTTTTGCTAAATCTTTTGAATAAACGTGAGGTTGCCCCATCCCTATCTGTAGAGCGTAAATGTCGGTTTGTTTAGCCTTGAGCAGATGAAACAAAAACTTTGTGATTAGTTGCTGGGTGCTCGGTTTGATGGTTGAACAATCTGATGCGAATATAGGTTTGTCAAAATAAGCGACGAAGCCCGAGTAGGCGCCTGATGCGCTTACTGTAATAGTCTCTCCCGTACGGTTAGATTGGTTGTGAAAACACGACGGCTTTTGGCCACCAGCAATCACTGGGACACTGCCATCAATGACTTGATCTCGAGTAATGGGCGACCCTTTAGTGATCTCGCATACATCTCCGAGATTAACTAAAGGAAAAGAAGTCATAACCACCGCACCTTCTCGATATCTTTCCACGCTGAGGTTGTGGTCACCATTTGAGGCGATTTTTTCTTTTGATACAATCAAGCCAAGAGAAGGTTGATAGTCGTCAACAGCTTCCCCTGCACGCAGGTGGCTCAAATATTCGTCGATTTCTACTTGAACTTGGGAGAGATCGTTTTTATCAATAGCGCGACGTTGGGCTCCGAGGCCGAAACCGTCATTCTCGACTTTGAAGAAGGCTATAGTGTTGCTTTGTCTGGCAACGGATTTATCAAGGATAAGAATAGAGGTCTTCACGCCAGAGTAGGGATTGAAACAGCCTGCCGGAAGCGAGACAACGGCGACGAGGGAGTTCTCGACGAGCATTTTTCGTAGAGTTTTATAGGCTGTCTGGCTTTGGAAAATGATCCCCTCTGGGACAATGATACCGGCGCGTCCTGTGGGCGTGAGATGTTCGGCCATGTAGTCAACAAAGAGAACTTCACTACGTTTAGCCTGAATGGAAAAGCGTTTGTGTGGTTTGATCCCCCCTTTTGGAGACATAAACGGCGGGTTAGCAAGAATCACGTCAGCGAATTCGTTCCACCTCTCTTCAGAGGTGAGCGTGTCGTATTCGTAAATATGCGGCGCAGTGAAGCCGTGGAGGTAGAGGTTCACAAGCGATAGGCGCACCATATCGGGTGAAATGTCATAACCCTTGAAGTTTTGCGCCAGCCGTCCTTTCTCGTCGGGTGTTAGGGTGCTGTTGCCTTTGGTGTCAGTATTGGTACGAAGGATGTGTTTGTAAGAGGAAATGAGAAAGCCAGCCGTGCCGCAGGCAGGGTCTAAAATGGTTTCGCCTTTTTGTGGGTTGATGGCCTCAACCATGAAATCAATGATGTGGCGTGGGGTGCGAAACTGGCCGGCATCGCCTTGTGAGCCGAGGACTGAAAGTAGGTATTCGAAGGCATCACCAAGACGTTCGGAATGGTCGTAGGTGAATTCGTCGATAATTTTGAGAAAGCTTTTGAGCGTTTCAGGGTCGCGATAAGGCAGATAAGCATTTTTAAAAATGTCACGAAAGAGCGGCGGAATACCATCATTTTCCGGCATCTTTGAAATGCCTTCGGCGTAGAGGCCGAGCATTTCATGGCCGCCGAGGGCTGGGCTTATCAGTTTGGCCCAGCCATAGCGGGCAAAATTGCCGGTAAAGAATTTGCGCTGCCCTCCCATCTCCTCGGATTCCGCGTCCATGTCGTCCATGAACTTGTAAATCAGGGCAATGGTAATCTGTTCAACTTGGGACTTTGGATCAGGAACTTTACCGACAAGGATATCGCGAGCGGTATCAATGCGGCGTTTGGTTTCGGTGTCTAGCATTTGTTTCCTTTAAGCAAACTGATTCAAGGAAACGTAATCCTTGATATAATTCGGAATGAGTGTGCGGTATTCTTGAGGCACCGCCTTGAGGTCGCGCATAGAAAAGACAGGGTTGGTGGCAAGGTCTGTGAAGTGTTCAGCCTCGATGATATACCGTATTTGGTCGCTACTGACATAGGCTTTGAAATAATTCTTGAGCGCGGGGATTGATTCCGCTTTTGTCGGCTTATAGTCAGCGATGAATTTTGAAAATTCTTCTTCGAGCAGCTCATCCTTAGATTTGAAGCGTGGGATAAGGCCGAATATTTTTTCCAAGATTTCACGCAGGCCGAGGCGGCGATCCACGGCGGCAGCTTTGCGCAACTTGTCGAGCGTATAATACTCGTTGGGCTTGTCGAAGATTTCGCGGTTTACATGATCGATAACACGATCCCACTGCCCTGCTTCAACCGCTTCGACAATGGTTTTGTTTTCGCGCACGGTGTCTTCAAATTTCTCAAAGAACATGCGATCAATTTTCATGCCCTCGGTGCCGATTGCCGCCACCTCAATTGTAGAAATTATATCCGCGCCGATAAGCTCGTAAGTACCAGCGGTGAATCCCCCTCCTCCGCCTCCTCCGCCTCCTCCGGTGTCCCCTCCTTCATGCGGGCGAGGTTTTGGCAGTGTTATGACCTGATCGTAATCGTATTTTTCCTCGAAATATTCGCAGTTGGCGAAGAAATCAAACATTTTATAGGAACTCTTGCGCGGCTCACTTATCGTTTCTTTAAGGTCGTCGTCAAAAAGTTGCTCAAGAAAGTTGTGTTTGCGTGTCCCGCGTCCTTTGATTTGAATAAAATCGGTAGGGGAAAAGATAGGACGGAACAGGCCAAGATTAAGTAGGGGTCGCCTCAGAATTCGGAATTTATCGTACGCTAACAAAAAGGAATTTCAATAAATCTAAATAGATATGGAGTTCTGTTCGTTGGTCGTCAGTCGCTCATTATTCCTTTTGCCAACTAATTGAATTAATAGGATTTTAAAATTCTAACCGTGCTTTATTATCCGAATTCTGAGGCGACCCCAAGAGGACGATCGGAGCAACACGGGAAGCCCTTCGCGTGGTCGAGGCGTAAAGACCAACCGGAATCCGGTGACGGACAGGCCGGGCGCGATAGGGTGACGGAGAGGCTCGTAGTACCGTGGAAGCC
>JAQUEZ010000288.1 GCA_028684915.1 Desulfobulbus sp. | reverse complement strand
TCTGCCGAACCTTCGCTACGGATTAAGACCCCAAAAAGTGGATCTTAATTTTCTCATTCTAAATGCAAAACCCAGCCGTTTTGCCTCAAAATCGAAAAGTTTCTTGTTTTAGAAATTTGTCCGAAAATTTTTTTCTCATTCCCCGGAAGTCCCCATAAAGTCTGGAAAAAGTACCTCAAAAGTACCATCATTCCACGCTATTCAAAGTTTCTCGGTTTATGTGCCCCCCTGTAGCCCCCCTATAAGTATAACAGCATGTTGCGATAAAAAAAAGAGTGCAGAAGCCGCGATTTAACGGGCGTCCTAAAAAGGAACGGGTTACATGGTAAAATACCATGTAACCCGTTGTTTTTACTGGAGCCGATAAGCGGACTTGAACCGCTGACCTACTGATTACGAATCAGATTTCACAGCTTCCATATAATCAACGATTCATCATAACACCTTGCTTTTCCACAACATCACCTGTACGTTCCTCCACCATAAAACATGATGCGTTGCGACCAATGTGCGATCAGCAGAAAGGAGGATGTTGTGAACATAGCGCAGATCAAGGCGGCGGTTCCTGGCGAGATATTGCGAGACGACCAAGTCACCGGCCTTCACCTCAGAGTTTTTGAAAACCGCAAATCCTTCTATCTCTATTTCCGCACAAAATCCAAGAAAGAACGCCGGCCTAAAATTGGCGATTATGGAAACATCACCCTGGACCAAGCACGACGGGCGGCGCGCGACATGCTTTTCAAGGTGTCCCTCGGGGAAGATCCCGTCTTAGATCGCAAGGAAACTCACCAAGCCACCACGGTTGCCGACGTTTGGCCTCGTTACTGGTCAGAACATGCTGAAGCTAAAAAGACAGCAAGCGAGGATAAACGGATATTTGAAAAGCATTTCCCCGACTGGTTCAAAAATCTACCGGTCGACGCCATCGCCTACCCGGAAGTGTACCGGCTGCATGATGGCATGAAAAGCATACCTTATCAGGCAAACCGCACAGTTGCCCTTGTGTCGAAATTCCTCCGCCTGTGCGAACAATGGGGCCTGCGGCCAATCGGCTCCAATCCGTGCCAGCACGTCAAACGATACAGAGAACAAAAGCGCCGCCGATATATGAGCAGTGAAGAAGCCGAAAAATTAGCGGCTATACTGCATAGGAAAAAGGTCATAGATCCCGGATCGGTGGCCTTCATCTTTCTCCTGATCCTCACCGGAGCCAGAAGCGGCGAAATAGCCAACGCAAAATGGCGCGATTTGCAAAACAACAAGCTGATTCTAAAATCACACAAAACAGACCACACTGGCCATGACAGGGTAATTTATCTTCCTTCCGTGGCCATGGAAATTCTGGAAGCCCTACCGCGATGCGGACCAAATACAAGCATAACCGGGATCAAATCTCCCAAAAGACTTTGGGAAACAACACGACTAGAGGCGGGTTGTCCCGATCTCCGGCTGCATGATCTGCGTCACAGCTTCGCCTCGGTGGCAATCTCTGAAGGATATACGCTGTCACAAATTGGCGAACTGCTAGGTCATCGTTCCGAAGGCACAACAAAACGATACGCGCACCTGATGGACGAAGCGGCAACAAAAGCCGCCGAAACCGTGGCCGGCTCGATCACTGAACGGCTGAACGGAAAGACCTCGTCATGAAATCAATACCAGGGCAATGAGTTGCACATTCACCCTTGCACTTTATATCCAAACAGATATAATCAAATCATGAAACTGATCCGATTCATTGGGGACTCGCTCAAACGTTTGCGGGATTTCCCAGAAGACGCCCGACAGGATGCAGGCTACCAACTGGACAAAGTGCAACGCGGTGAACAGCCGGACGACTTCAAGCCAATGCCGTCCATTGGCAAAGGGGTTGAGGAAATCCGAATTTGGGATGATTCGGGGACATACCGGGTAATCTATACCGCCAGGCTCGCCGATGCGGTTTACGTTCTCCACGCATTCCAGAAAAAAACGCAAGCCACTGCAAAACGAGATATCGACCTTGCCCAAATCCGATATTCAGAACTTTTAAAGGGGAACAAATGACCGAAATGGAAACTTTCTCCAATGTGTGGGATGCCCTGGCCGACACGCCGGAACAAGCGGCCAATCTGCGGGCACGGGCCGAACTGATGCGTCAGATCGCAGCCATCATCAAAGCGAACGCATGGAAACAGGCCGATGCCGCCTTGCATTGCGGCGTTACGCAGCCGCGAATCAACGATTTGCTGCGCGGTCGCGTTTCACGATTTTCACTAGACGCCCTGGTCAACATTGCAACGGCCCTAGGAAGACGCGTTCATCTGGAGTTGGAACCGGCTTAATGTTGTGACTTCGGGAGTTAAACCCGCGTTTACCGTGGATTAACAGGCTTACGCGAGTGGTCCGGGACACATGCAGATTACATTGTCAACCTTCTGCCGTAGCGGCTCCTTGCCGCTACAGTGTACGTTTTCCAAGGTAAGCCCCACCCCGTATATCCGTACCGGTATAAATTTCAGCAATTTCCAACCCTGCCTCAGTCATAGCGGATTCGTATTCCTCTCCAGTAAAGAGTCCGATTTCCATTGATTGGTTGTGATAAGTCACTTCATTATCTTTTCCCAGAAGATGATGAAACGTAACTTCGACGATTCGCGGCTCCTTAAGTCGAACTTGCTCCATGCGGGCAATTTTCAAGTCCGGCCTATCCACAGAATCGACCACCAACATGTTCTGAAAATCTTCAACAGTGCTCCAGGGCGTAATCAGGGCAATACCATTTAGCCTTAAATGCCTGGCTATACATTTCATAGCAGCCTTTAAATTGTCCACTGTCTTCACAAATCCGATAGAACCATACAGACAGACCAAAGCATCAAAAGTTGAATCCAGCTTAAAATTAATTAAATCTCCGAGGTGAAATTGAATTCCTGGAAATTTTTCCTTCGCCAAATTGAGCATGTCGCGACTCAGATCAAGTCCGGAAACAATATATTCATCCTTAAAATAAGGGATGTGCCCGCCGGTGCCACAAGCGAGAATAAGCATATTTCCTTTCTGCGGAACGCCATGTCTACCAAGCAACGCTTTTACCTTTGCGGCCTCCGGAGCATACTCTTCAGCCTTCACAAACAGTGCATCGTAGTAATTCGAAATAGCTTCAAAATCAGAGTACACAACGCTCCTCCGCAGCAGCTCCTGTCTAGCGATATATAGAGATTTAGTTTTACATCCATATTGCCCATCATTCAGCACCTGGAAAAGTGCTCAATATTTAGATCGATTTCGTAAACTCCATCTTCCTTTTCAAGTTGATATCCATTAACCAAATAAAATTTGGCGGCCAGCGTTTTTTTCCGCGTTATTAAATAAACTCGCGTGATTGACATACGAACCAGCTCGATATGGAGGCGTGACATTAATTCTTTGCCAATACCTTCACCCTGCCTATCGAGCGCGACGCACATTTCTCTTAAATAGTAATATTCACCATTTAAGAAAGGCTCAATATTACCTAAAAGGAATCCATTGATATTCCCATATTCTTCTGAATATAAACCAAGAAATCCTTTTGATTCATAAATATGAGTTAGCCTTTTTATAGCTCTTTCTTGATTCCATGGTTCATTCCAAGGGGACGAACTAAAGACAGATGAATATATAGATGCAAGCGTCTCTATATTCGAATGTGTAATATGTTTAATAGACATAGCATATTGTCCTAGCACTCGGCACTCGAGTCAACCAAGGAAAATTTTCAGCCGAACATCACTATTCCGTTTCACTCATACGTCTGTTGATAATTCTAATCTCCGGTTGGAGAAATTCGAAATGTTCGCACATTGTCAAGTTTGCGTAACGAACTGGCAAGTGTAGCCATTTTAGTGGAATCAATTGTTCCTATAACCATTTTATACTCAAACAAACGGCCATTTTCTGATATTCTATAGCTCATATTTGCTACTGTAAATCCATGGTCGAATAACAAATTCCTCACTTCTTCTTCCTGCATCACATTGTTTCTATCGAAACAAAGTGTGTGATGTGCATAAAAATTCGAAGGCATTTTGTCTTCAATCCAACGAAATACTGACAAAATTCCTAACGTCAAAACAGTCGCCATGATAGCTGGAAAATAAAAACCTACACCAAGGAGTATGCCTATTGCTGCCGTAATCCAAATTGAAGCGGATGTCGTTAATCCTCGAACGCTTCTCCCTTCCTTGTATATGACTCCAGCACCAAGGAAACCTATGCCAGTCATTATTCCTTGAGCCATTCTTGTTGGATCGGTTTTAACAGTATCAAGTGGAACTCCTGGCAACCATTTCCATTGATAATAGGTCACTACCATAAGAAGACTTGACGCTAAACATACCAATGTATGGGTGCGGAATCCAGCCGGACGCCCATGGAAACTTCGCTCGAATCCAATAATACCACCCACTACCAACGCTGAAACAAGATGGATTGATATATTTATATAATCAGTTCCCGCAAATTCTTTTAGATATTGTAAATCAAGTATCATGGGAAGAAGCCTATATTGAAAATCTTTTTAAGAATTACAAACATTCCTAGCATGTAAGATACCACAGTGAAACAAGCCGATTTATTATGGAGCTAGCAATTGAAACCGCGTTTTCTATGGACAGGAAGCTTTCTCCGAGTGGTCCTAGATGCAAACGAGATTTACGAGATAAAACCCGCTGCCGAAACGGTGGGCTCCCTGCTCCCAAGGCCGCCGCGCCGGTAAAAATTTGCTCGATATTGCTGAAGTTGCAATACACCTTTTGCGACGTTTGCCGTAAAAAGCGTTTCAACGGAAGAAGAACCGCCACCAAATCCGCCACCCGCCAAGCTTGTATTAATTCCAATTCCCTACACTGTCCCCGTTTTTTCCAATCTGCTCATTTAATAATAAATTTAAAACCTAAATATAACATAGAATAAAAAATAATGCCTTGCATTGGGATAAAAATAAATTCTCTATATTTACTATAAAGTAAACTATGATTATTTTTTCCAATTGAAATATGATAAAGAAGGATGATGCATGATGTTGACAATAATATATAATTAAAAAATTTAGAGTGTATATGAGGAAGAAAGACAACAATTGATGTGAAAATTGAATATATAAAAGCTAGTAAAAATCCAATTGAAGCTAATTTGTAATATCTTTTATCTTGTTTGCTAATTGTAAAATTATCGATTTCAATATCATTGTATTTATTTTTTCCTGTCACGATTCCCTCTATTTAAAAAATTCGTTATTATTTAAATAATTGACCAATTTCATTGCGAAATTTTTATCCAATATGCAACAGCTATTTTAAATAGCTGAATGTTATAATAGAATGGGCTGTCCTAAGCCCTTTCGCTGAGCTTCTGGGATTGCGTCGTAACGGATGTCACCTTGGCGTGCTCAGGGTTTCCGGTTTGGTTGGTATACTTCTGAGATACACGATATTTTCGTTTATTGCGAAGGTGGGGTATTCGAGTAAACTTTGTTTCCTTTCTCGTTGATCCAGCTGTAAATTTTCGTCTCTTCTTTTTTCCCGCTTTGTTTTGTCGATGAATTTACCAACCGTTTCTGTATCGAATTATTTATCCCACCGTCTTTTGAAATTACAGACCCAAAAAACAGTATGTTTAATATGACATAAATTATTAATTCTTTGTATTGTCCTGTTCTTTTGAATTTTTTCACAAGGCCTATTAGTCCTGCCAAGAGAAAACCAAAGGGTAAAACGAACTGACCGAACAAAGCGAGGACACTTTTAAATTTGTCCATTGCAAAAGCGCCCAGTTGCCCTACTTCTAATTGAGGTGCTGGATCGTCAAATGTTATGGCTATTTGATGAAGTGTTGCGTATGCGATAGCCGCGAGGATTATATTTAACCACCACGGAATTCTTGACATAATTTCAACGAAATCTCCAAACAGGCTTTGATTTTGTCGCATCTTTTACCTCAATGATTTCAGATTCCTCGGTTGAGTCTTAACAATTGCAATTGTAAAATTTTAATAGAATAATTTTATCTTGCTTTTCGTTTATGCTACCTTTCGCGTTGGGCCTGAATATTCACAACTTTCTTGCTGATCTCTTTTTCGTCGCCAGTCCTCATAATCAAAAAATGCCCTGATCATCTGGCTACGAAACAATTGCCTGAATTCAGCAGATTCATGTTTTTTCCCCTCGTTTAACCATTCATTCACATCTACGAGCAAAGGGTTGATCTCGACTCCTTCGCTTAGTCTTTTCGGTCCTTCTCCGGTCATTACCCATCTTGTTAACAATCCGTATTTTTTTTCTATCTCAAAAGCCCAGTTTGCTGGAAAATTATCTTTTGCTTTCGCAGCCAATATTGTTGTGTGATTTTTCCCTATTATTTCAGCCAATTGCCTCACGCTCTTAATTCCCGTTTCTTCCTTTATCCTTCCTAAAATAGCCTCAAACTTCAAGTTGGTGTATTTTTCAACCATTTTTCCCTTGACCGGTGGAAAATTTAAGCATATAAAAAGTCAAACGGTGCAAAAATGCACCACTGCGAATTGTCCCCACATGTTGAGGCTGCATCATGACCCTAAACGACTACCTAGTACTTTTCGGCCTCTTCACCACCTTCTTTGGAATCGGCCTTTTGCTCTACACCGGATTGCTCGGCCTGCTACTGCGGTTCCATATCCGCTTATTCCCGCTGATCGCCAAACGATACGACCGAATGTTCAAGGAACTGGAAAAAGACATTCAACTCGAAAACCAGGAACCAAGCGCAAAATGATCATCTGCTATGAAGGCCTGCCAGGACAAGGAATGTCTTACCAGCCCTTACCCAAACTGCGAACCCAAAATCAAGGAAACCAAGCCATGCGACTCATCAGCCCACCATTCGACAACCCCAAAGAACCCATTTCAAAAGAAGAACTCGTCGCGGGCATGCTCGCCTCCGGCTGCGTGACCCTGGTTGAAGCCAAGATGAAAGCCCGAGATCGGAACCTGACTATCCGGATTCGCAAAAATGCAAAAACAGCGCCGTGACCCCGGCGACATAAACAACATGAAATGCAGCAAATGCAATCGACCGTTCGAAATCTCCGTGACCACCAACGAAGCCGGGGAACTCGAAACCTTTCTGCAATGCTGGCACTGCTTTTCAAGCATCCGCCTGCAGACCCACAAACAGCCCGAAATGGAAACATCAGCCTAACATATAGACCAACCATCACCAAAAAATCAAAGAAATTCAAGGAGCAAAAAACCATGACTCAAGCCACTGCAAACGACAAACGCGCCGAAAAACCCGGAACCCTTTGGCTCACAGGGAGAATTAAGGAAT
>JAQUEZ010000287.1 GCA_028684915.1 Desulfobulbus sp. | reverse complement strand
ACGGTAGGCTTCCTCGTACTGCTGGCCTGTTCCGTAGGCCAATGCACCCGCTAGTAGAACGACTGTCGTGCCAACCGCAATGGCGACCGAAACAAAATCCGGAGCCATGGCCGGGGAATGCCACCAACCCCGGGCGCCTTGCGTGGAGAAGATCCAGGCTGTCACCACATGAATGCCGATGGCAAACAGAAGGGCCACAGGAGCGATTCTTTAGCCCAGCGTTCGGAAAAATCGTGCGGATTTTTCACCTTGATGGCCAGCCAGCTGAGCTTGCCGGTCAGTTCGGGCAACAGCAGGATGTACAGATAAATGGCCGAGGCGAGCGCGTACAGATTCAGAACAATGACATCCCACACCAGGGGTGACATGAAATTGGGATGGAGAATGAGATTGTAGAGGCGCAACGGTTGACCAATATCCGGGAGGACGATCAGCATAGCGGCAGTGACATTGGCAAAGGCGGTGAGAGCGCCGAGTTTTGCCAGGGGTTTGAGTTGCTTAACCCCAAAGAGATAGATGGAAGAGGTGAGTACCAGGCCACCGGCGGCATTACCGACAAAGAAGGCCAAGCCGGAGATATACAGCCCCCAACTGTAGGAATTCACCATATTGGTGAGGACCAACCCGTGCCAGAGTTGATAGAACCAGAAGCAAAGCGCCATCAGAAAAATGGCGCCGCTGATCCACAAAGTGCGTTTCATGGTCATTGACATGGTCACACCTCCTTTGGTTTGGGCGGGAGATAAAATACGGTGGGCTTAGTTCCCTTTTCCGGCAGCAAGGTAAAGGCGTCCCGTGCTTTGATCATTGTGCTCACATCGCTGTTCGGGTCGTCCAGATCGCCAACAAAACGAGCTTTCCCCGGGCACCCCTGGACGCAGGCGGGCAGTTCACCTTTATCGCGATACTGTGCACAAAACGTGCATTTTTCGACTATGCCCTTCGGGCGTAACGGCATGTAGACTAAGCGGCCGTCATGACGGTGCTCTTCCGGGTAGCCGTAGTGGTATTTTTCCTGATAGCCTGATCGCTTGTGCGCTTTTTCCGCTTCTTCCCAGTTGAATTGCCGGACACCGTAGGGACAGGCCGACATGCAATACCGGCAACCGATGCAACGATCGAAATCGATGAGCACCGCTCCATCCTCGGCATGGAAGGTGGCCCCGACCGGGCAGACCTTTTCACAGGGTGCGTTTTCGCAGTGTTGACAGTGCACCGGCAGGAAATATTCGACGCCTTTGGCCGGCGGCGTCAAATGACGGTGGCTTCCCGGGGTGAACACCCGGTTCCACCACGTTTCCGGTGGCTGAGCATTATGCTGTTTGCAGGCAACCATGCAGGACCGGCAGCCGATGCATTTTTCCAGATCTATCACCATTCCCATCTTCATGCGCTCATCCTCCTGACATCGACGAGACATTCGTTCCAGACCGTCGTCGGTGACCAAATGCCGGGAACGAAATAGATTTCATGCAAAGGTTTGATCCAGGGATAGGTCAGCGAGTTGTACGATTCCTCTCCGAGGTAGCGTGACCACCAGCCTTCTTCAAAAATGGCTGTTCCCGTGCTGCAGCCAGGGTCGAGAATCGCATAGGCCCTGGTCTTGCCGCGATCATTGTAGATTTGAACTAACTCTCCATTTTTGATCCCGCGAGACCCGGCATCTTGAGGATTGAGAAAAACCTTGGCCTTGTTGTCCTGCAACTCCAGAAGGATGGTGTTGTTGGAATGGGTGGAGTGCACCCGGTAGAGTGAATTTTTGGTCACATAGCGAAGCTGATACTTCTCCTTGGCAGCGGGATTGACCTTGTATTCGGTTTCGGCATAGGTCTCTTTGTGGACGGGCAGTTGTTCACCCTCCTTCAAGAAAAGATCTTCGTCTTTGTAAAATTCGATGCGGCCACTGCGGAGAAATTGTGCAGTGGCCTTGATTGGCGCCGGATAACTCGGTGGCGGAAAGGGGACACGATGCTGCACCTGCTCATAAAAGGGCACCTGCCGATCACCAGGAGCGGGTGAATGCAGGCGAACCGGACCCTTCTTCAGCATCTCCAAAGTGATGCCTGTTGTTTCCGCGCCGCCCGTTGCCAGCAGTAGTTCGATGACCTTGAGTGCGGCCTGCTGTTCATCAAGTTGCGGGAAAAAATGGCCCTCAAATGCGGGGTTGATCCGTTTGGCCAGCTCACGGAATATCCACAGCTCGGATTTGCTCTCAAACAACGGTTTGATTGCCGGTTGCTGCAGCTGCAGATACGGGTGGAGGATGGTGGCGGTCAGGTCATACTTCTCATACCAAGAGGGAGCGGGAAGGACCACATCCGACCACATGCAGGACGTGGACATCTGGAAATCGGTGGTGAGGATAAATTCCAATTCACCGGAGGTTGCCCGTTCCTTGAGGCGGTTACTCATGTTGTGCTGATCAAACGGATTTCCCCAACCTCCCACCATAGCCTTAATACCGTTCTTGGGATAGTTGGGACCTTTTCCCTGTAAGAAATGCAGATAGGCGACCCAGTTGATCTTCGATCCCTCTGGGAACCACCAGCTTTTCACATTGAAGCGAATCCGATACTGACCGGCATAGGTGGAGATGCCTGCCCCGCTCTTGCCGATGCTGCCGGTGAGGACCGGCAAAAGGGAAAGTGCCCGACCCTTCAGGTCGCCATTGTACCATTGATAGTTGCTGGCGCCGTAAATGACGTGAATGGGTCCATTTTCTGCTGCATCCACAGCAACTCGTTCAATTTGCACCGGATTAAGACCGGTTATGGCGGCGACCTGATCAAGCGTGTACGGGGCAAGGTTTTTTCGCAACGCCGTGAAGACGGTTTCCACTTGAATAGTGTTACCGTCGCTAAGCGTTACCTCGAACTCTCCTTCAAGCTCAGCGTGGGTCGGGTCCAGTTTTTCCGGATCGAGGATGCGAAAATCTTCCCCGCAGCGAACGACAAAAAGCCGGCGGTACTCGGGGATATTCCGGCCTTCTGCTTCCGAGACGAGAGCGGCCACCTCCCCTGCCAGTAGGCATTTGCCTGTATCCTGGCGCACCAGGATCGGGAAATCTGTGAAATCTTGGAGAAAAGCTGCGTCGTAGAGTTGACGATCTATGATGACCCTGGCCATGCCGAGTCCGAGGGCTGCGTCGGTGTCGGCCTTGATCGGCAGCCATTCGTCGGCTTTGGCAGCGGTACTGCAAAAGTCGGGATCAATAACCACGACCCGGCCTCTGCGCTTTGCCTCCATGAGATGATGGGCATCGGGGAGACGGGTTTGAATGACGTTGGAACCGAAAATGAGGGTGGTCCGAGCATTGATCCACTCGAGTGATTCCAGCTCCTCGCTCTGTACGCCGAAGGTCATCGGCCAGAACATGGGCAAATCACCATTCTGATCATAGCCATGGTGCATGGTCCAACCAGCCAACCCGGTGAGAGCGACCAGCGCACCTTTTTGGACATAACCGGTGCCTGGAACCTGAATGGTGGAGGCAATCGCTTCCGGACCATATTTGTCGCTGATTTCTTTTAATTTGCCGGCCGTGTAATCGAGCGCCTCGTCCCAGGTGGCCCGCCGGAACTTGCCGCTGCCCCGGGGACCGGTACGGATGAGGGGATATTTGAGACGATCCTTGCCGTAGATGAGATCCATCATCGACAACCCGCGCAGACATCCACGCGGATTATAGGATTCTTCGGGATAATCGGCCGCTTGAATCAGAGTGCTGATGCGCCCGTCAGTGACGCGCGCCTTGAAACCGCAGGCTCCGGTACAGTTGGGCGAACAGGTAGAGCGAACCAGCTGGTCAACTTCTGCAGCGTAAGCGATCGGATCATCTAAGAAGTGGAAGAATTTTAACCCAAAAGCTACCGCGCAACCGGCGCCCGCAGCTCCCCGTAAAAAATCTCTTCTGTCAAGACGCATTGCATCCCTCCTTGCTTGAAGAAACAATCAGTTGACATCAACATTTCTACCGACACGATAACAAGCGCAGTAGCCAAGTATTGCAACAACTTCTTCTCGATCAGAATTTCTGGACTCTTGACTATTTTGTTATTTTCACATTTTCACTCTATCATAATTTTTCCCCCCAAAAAATTGACTTAGATCAAAGAAATTATTTTTTCCATGTTTATTATCTTTTTATAAATGCCTTCAAATTTAAAAAGGATAATCATTATCAATGAAGAATGAAAATGCATCGTGCAGCACAACAGTTGATATCTCTGAACAAGATGTGATTGCGGCAATGAAAGATATTCAGGGGTATCTCGACATCAGCCCGGGTGACTTCCGTGAAGTATTCCAAGTAGCCTATAAGCATGCCCTGCAAAGAATCTGGAATTCCCGTGTGGCGCAGGATATGATGACCCAACCGGTTCAATGCCTTGGAGCGGATATGGATCTGATTCAAGCGGCAACATTTTTAGCGGAAAAACGGTTTTCCGGCGTGCCGGTCGTCGACACCAACGGCAGTATTGTCGGGGTGCTTTCTGAAAAGGATTTTCTGGCCAAAATGGGATTGGGCCAACCCCTCTCCTTCATGCAGATTGTCGCCCATTGCCTCACCAACAAGGGATGCATGGCGACATCTCTTCGTAATCATGCCGTTTCCGAAATCATGACCACGCCGGCAATCACTGCGGGGCCGGAGATAACAATGGGGGAGATTTCGTCACTGTTCATCGACAAACAGATCAATCGCCTGCCCATCGTTGACACGAAGGGACGACCTCTCGGAATCGTGACCCGCACCGATCTCGTCCAGTCGTATTGTCTTACCCGGTAGAGGCGCAAGCAATGAACGGATATCTACAAAAAATGCGTGGCCAAGGTCAAAGTCCTCCTCGGGTGAGTCTCTCAGAGGTTTGCTGGTCGTGGCTCGGCAGCTTTCTTGGCATAGCGGCGGTTGCTCTCTTGCATTACAAGCTGCTCGACCAAGAGGGATTGATGTTGCTTCTTGGATCGTTTGGTGCGTCGGCGGTGTTGATCTACGGGGCTGTTCGCAGCCCTTTGGCCCAGCCAAGGAATCTGCTTGGTGGTCATATTCTTTCTGCCGTGATAGGCGTTACGGCTTTCCAGTGGTTGGGAATGCACCCTTGGTTGGCGGCGGCTGTGGCGGTGTCTGTCTCAATTGCCTTAATGCACCTGACCAGCACCTTGCATCCTCCTGGAGGAGCCACGGCCCTGATTGCGGTGATCGGCGGCCCAAGCGTGCATAAGCTTGGCTATCTCTATGTGGCGATGCCGGTGGCACTGGGGGCCTGTATCATGCTGGTCATTGCCTTGGTCGTCAACAACATTCCCAAGACTCGCAAATACCCAGAGTTCTGGCTGTAGGGAAAAAAGCTGTTTTAAGCTGCGTCGTGACGCTATAGCTACATGATTTTCATTGATCTCCCCCAGGAAAGTTCTACACGAACGGCATGGCCCAGAAAAATTTATGCCGAATATCGGCGCCCACCATCACCTAACCTTTATGAAGGAGGAAAAGCATGTTTTGTAACCAGTGTGAGCAGACCGCCAAGGGAATCGGATGCAACATCGCCGGGGTATGCGGCAAAAATGAAGAGGTTGCCGATCTCCAGGATCTGCTGATCCATGCCATGCAGGGATTGGCTCTGTACGCCCAGGAAGGACGCAAGCTCGGCATCGTCGACGAGGCAACAGACCTCTTTACCTTCGAGGCCATTTTCTCCACCCTGACCAATGTCGATTTTGATCCGGATCGCTTTGTCTCCCTAATCAAGCGAACGGTCGAACTGCGTGAGGCGATGAAAGCCAAGGTGGCGGCAGCCGGCGGCAAGACCGATTTCACCGAGGCTCCAGCCAATTTCATCCCGACCGGTGGCGTTGCCGAGTTGGCTGCCCAGGGCAAGGCCCTCAACCTAATCGTGAGCCTGGATACCGACGTCAATATCCGTTCGCTCAAACAAACCCTGCTCTACGGCCTCAAGGGAATCGCTGCCTATGCCGATCATGCCGCCATCCTCGGTAAAACCGACCCGGCGGTGGCTGCCTTCTGCTACGAAGCCCTGGCTGTGCTGCTGGTTCCCGGCCTGACCGTCGAGCAGTGCGTGCCGGTGGCCATGAAGGCCGGCGAGATCAACCTGAAAGCTATGGAATTGTTGGATGCGGGCAATACCGGCGCCTACGGTCATCCTGTGCCCACCCCGGTCCCCCTGGGGCATCGCAAGAACAAATGCATTCTCATCACCGGTCACGACCTCCACGATCTCGAACTGCTCTTGAAGCAGACCGAGGGCAAGGGGATCGATATCTACACCCATGGCGAGATGCTGCCCTGCCACGGATATCCGGAGTTAAAAAAATATCCCCATTTCTATGGCCATTTCGGGACCGCCTGGCAGAATCAGCACAAAGAGTTTCCCAATTTCCCAGGACCGATCTTGTTCACCACCAACTGTATTCAAAAGCCGCGCGAGGACTACATCGACCGCGTCTTCACCAATGGTCTGGTGGGGTGGCCGGGCGTCAAGCACATCAGCAACAAGGATTACTCGGCAGTGGTGGCCACGGCCCTGGCCATGCCCGGTTTCACTGATGACGTCGACAATGGCCAAGTTTTGGTTGGGTTTGGCCGCAATGCCGTGCTCGGTGTGGCCGACAAGGTAATCGAGGCGGTGAAATCGAAGGCGATCCGCCACTTCTTCCTGGTAGGAGGTTGCGACGGCGCCAAGCCAGGCCGCGATTATTTCACACGGTTTGTCGAACAGGTACCCAACGATTGTGTCGTGCTGACACTGGCCTGTGGTAAATTCCGCTTCTTTGACAAACAGATGGGGGATATCGGCGGCATTCCGCGTCTATTAGATGTTGGCCAGTGTAACGACTCATATTCCGCGATCCAAATCGCAGTGGCCCTGGCTCAGGCGTTTAATTGCGGTGTGAACGACCTGCCACTGTCGCTGATTATCTCCTGGTATGAACAAAAGGCGGTGGCAGTGCTCCTGACCCTGCTCTACCTTGGCATCAAGGATATCCGCCTTGGACCGTCGCTGCCGGCCTTCATCAGCCCGGCAGTGCTTGAGTTTCTAGTCAACACTTTTGGCATCAAGCCTATTGATACCCCGGAAGCTGATCTGAAAGCTATTCTTGGGTAAGGATTATTCATCGTCCCCTTGCCAATCTGCATAAAGTGGCAAGGGGGCTCACCCTTGCGCCGCTGTAACATTTCGTAAATATTCATTTTTCTATTGCGAGGATCAAAATGAAACAAGTCGTTATCGATCAGGATGAATGTATTGGTTGTGGTGCTTGCGTTGAACTGTGTCCGGATGTTTTTGCTTTTAACGACGACGAAAACAAGGCGTATGTCACTACGCCCGAGGGAGGCG
>JAQUEZ010000067.1 GCA_028684915.1 Desulfobulbus sp. | reverse complement strand
TATCATATCGAAATCCGCTGCCGTCGTAAATCGCCTTTGTGGGCCGTTCTGGATATTTGATTTAATTTCTGAGGGTTAAAGCTCAGCGGAGGTACCAGGTGAAATTGTCGAGATCAGGAGGTCTGACTGTAATGTCCCATGCAATCCAAATAAAAACCAGAGACTCCTTGAAGTGAGATTATTGGAAAGGGAATTCCAGGGAGATCCATACCGATTGATCGGTTTTGGTATTTCGTGTAACAGTCGCGGCAGACCCCAAAGATAAACTCCGGTGGCGGATTTGGTGGTGGTTTTTCTTCCGTCAAACCGCTTTTCACGGTTGCAGCCGCAAAAGGCGTGTCGTAACTTTAATAATATCGATGAAATTTTCCCAGAGTGGCGACCTTGGGAGCAGGAAGTCTTGTGTTCGAACGCTCCTTCACGACCAAGGAAAGAACGAAAATAGCTGGCGGATTGCCGAATAATCAACAATTTGAGCCTTTTGCAAAAAGACGGGTTTGTCATTCCCGAGGTAGTCATCGGGAATACAGTCCTCGAAAAATCAAAGAATTTTGGATTCCCGCTTACGCGAGAATGACGACAAAACTCGCCAACAGCTCATTTAGCTTTAATTAGTACCGTCTGATCGTGGAGCTCATTGTTTTCGTTCTTGCCCAAATAATTATGCAGTTGAGCCCTTGATTCAAAGGTCTCGGGGTCGTATATTTTGATAAGAATGATTTTTATTAACAAGAGAGTGAAATATGGAAATTTCATCAAGCACCATGGCAAGTCAACGGGCTGGCCTGTCGATATTGAAATCAGCCAACCAACAACCAGAGCTTGCTGGGGATCTGATTAGCAAGACGATAGCGGGGTTGCAAAATGCTCAGACGACCCAGGACATGACGAAATCAATCGATCCTGCATCGTCTCCCGTTCAATCTGGGAATACCATCAACATCGTTGCATGATTCATTTGCTCAGTCAGGGACAGGATTTTCAGCCTAATGCAAAATTATTTAACGTAGGGAGTGTCAAATGAACGTCGGTGGAATGAACAACTCAATGGCAAGTCAGGTATATCAACTATCGTCCACCAAAACAGGCAGACAGGTCATGCCGCAACCACAGAAAGTTCAGCAACAAGGGCCTTCTGAGGAAAAAATGGAAAGTGCTGCCATGAAAAGTAGTGAGGCAAAAACTGGGGGAGAAACCAGTGAAATGAAGTCGCTTAATATTTACGCCTAGCTCTCTGGCGATTTTCCCGTCCATTTTTGGGGCGGGGCCGTGGTTGTGAACAATCGATCGGGGACATCGTTTTATCTTGACGGTATCCCGGTATACCCGGAAGGTTTTGAGCTGAAAGGGTGGAGGCGGGGTGAAACTCTCGGCGCTTCCATTAAGTAATCGAAATAATTAGATGAATTCAAATTCTCTACCTAAGGGCCCATTTGTATCCACTTTTGTTATCCAATGATAGCAAAAGAGAAGGTTACGAACGGGCTTTTCTGTTTCCACGTGTTCGTCTCGCGCCAGGCATTCCACGTCGCATATGTACGAATCTCCATCCGGGTACATCATCCGTCTTAAAATTTCAAACGATCTCAAGGCGGTTGTCGGGAAGGGTAAGTTCCGGTTTCTGGATTGTTGGACTGCCTTCTAGGGAAATGGGACGCATTGACTTTGGCAACATATGTCCATGAGCTTAAAATCGTGGCTCATTATTTTGCATCGAGAAGTTTTCTAATTAGAATAGCGATGTCTTTGAGGGCAATAGGTTTCATCACGAATCCTTGAATCCCAAAATCTTCAATTTTTTCAGGCGCCAAGAGGCTACTGTAGCCAGTGCAAAGAATGATCGGGGTATCAGGTCTGATTTGGAGTATACGTCGGGCAAGGTCTACTCCTGTCAAACCTGGCATTGTGTAATCAGTAATAATAACATCGAACTGGTCTTTTTGATTTTGAAAAATTGTTAACGCTTCTGTGCTGCTGGTGCATTGAGTTACATGGTATCCTAATCGTTCAAGCATGTTTTTGCCCATTTCTGCTAAAACTTCTTCATCGTCAACGTAAAGAATTCGTTCGTTGCCATTTGGAATTTCTTGATGGGAGTCTGTTACAGGGAGAGCGGCTTGGTCGATTGCTGGGAAGAATACCTGGAAAAGTGTACCTTCTCCAGGACTGGAATCACAAGTGATGAATCCGCCTAGGTCGGTAACGATGTTATGGATAATAGCCAAACCCATTCCCGTTCCTTTTCCAACTCCTTTGGTGGTAAAATAAGGCTCAAAGATTCGAGTTTTCACCTCAGGAAGCATGCCGATTCCTGAATCCTTGACTGAAAGCATTACGAATTTTCCAGGTTGAACCTCAGCATGGAGTTGCACGTCTTCTTGAAAGAGTTCCTTATTGTGAAGTGAAATTGATAACGTCCCGCCATTTTGTTCCATAGCGTGAAAAGCGTTAGTGCAGAGATTGACAACTATTTGATGAAATTGGCCTGGATCGGCAATTATCGAGTCGGTAGTGTCAATTTGGTGCTTGATGCTGATAGTTGAAGGTAAGACAGGACGAAGGAAATTGATTGCTTCCTTTACAATGTACGTTGGAACGATGGAGCATTTTTCCTGCTCTGTTTGGCGGCTAAAAGCCAATATTTGTTTGACTAAACTTGAAGCTCTTTCTCCGGCTTGGATGACTCGTTCTATATCCTTGGCCACTATTGAGTCTTTTGGGCTGGATTCTTTAGCCAGTTCGGCGTAACCGATAATTGCGCCAAGAATATTATTAAAGTCGTGAGCGATTCCACCTGCCAGTGTACCAATGGCTTCCATCTTCTGGGCGTGTTGCAAACGTTTTTCAAGTTGAGTTTTAGCTGTTTCAATTTCTTTTCTTTTAGAAATATTGATAAAAGATTCAAGTATATATTCTTTTTCGTTAATTGTTACTTGGGTCGTAGTGTTTAGTATGGGTATTTCTTTGCCATCCTTGTCGACTAGTATTCTTTCTGATTTTTCTAAAACTATATTTGGATCATTTGCTGAGTGAGTTATGGGTAATGAAACTTTTCCTATGACATCATTCCGTTGTAAGCCAATTAGAGACAGCGCAAATGTATTGATATCTTGAATTTTATTTGTATGTCTATCTATTAAAACAAGACCGGCTTGCATCGAATTTTGCATTGATTGAAGATATGTTTCATTGGCTTTTAGCTTTGATGCAATTAATCCTTTTTCATTTATTTCAGTATGTAATGATATTGTTTGGCTTTTAATTTGTCTTTTTAAGAGTGAGTTGAAAACCATTAAAAAGGCGAATGATGCTGTCCCGACTGCGAGTGAAAATGATATTATATATAATTGGGTATGCTCTCGTTTGAGAGGGGCTTTGATGGATGTTATAGCTCTGATTTCTCCAATTTTTTCATTGAATCCTCCTTGATTTTTATATTTATCTAGCAATTGCTTTGGTGCATTATTAGCTGAGCCATGACATGCCATGCAATTTTTAGTGTTTTCCAAGAATGGAATGGCAACAAATAAATAATCTTGTCCATTTTCGTTGATTATTTTGCTTGTTTTTTGTAGTGACCTGTCATTGTTGAATAAATGAATCAATTCTGATTCGTATGTATCAGCTTTGTTTATAGGATTTCTTGGGTTGTTAGATGCTAATTTGTAATATATTTGAGGGTAATTAGCATTTGACAATTCTTTGTTGTAAAATTCATGCTGATTTCTGACGATATATGATGATGAAAATAATTCAGGTGCGTAGAATTCTCTAGGTAATTTATTCTCTTTTTTGTATTCATATAAAGATGGCAGCATAACCTCTTGGACATAATGATGAATACCTTTATGGGATAACAGTAAAGTCTCTATGTTATTTTCTGTCTGTGAAAGTATATATCGTTCCGATACGTAGTAAAAAAAAGATGAGGCTAGTATTGTGCATCCAACGCAAAAAATAATTTTTTGAATAAAATCGTTTTGAAATAAATATCTAATTTTTTTCAAGATTCCTTCCCCCTGTGTTCATATGTCTTGGTTGCTGTTGAAAATTAGACTGATTATTCAGTGGGTTACCAACATAATCTTGACGGTGTTTGGTTCCAAGGAAAAAGCGAACAAGTGGAGCGTTGGATTTGAATATTGATGAAGTCGTAAAAAGTCTCGGCGCGAAGATTTGAAATCAATATATAGGATCATTATGCACGATCAATAGCTACATGTAGTGTATGGGCGTTCAATTTTCGACTTTTTACGAGACCATCAATATTAGCTACCCGAAAAAAGTTCCTGCGTTGGATAATATTTGAATTTATTTACATAATTGCAGCATTTGCAAAAGTGCGCTGGATAAATTCTTGGCACAACTATTACATTTTTTAAAAAAAATTATTGATTTGTTCAGCGTAATCAACAATCGAACAGCTATGAGGAAGAAATATCAAACTGATATTTCAAATCCTGAACTTGAGGAGCCTAACCCATTCTAGCGGCAATAAATACCCCCGAACAGGAATTTCAAACCTGACTGGATAATAGTCAATTTTTCGTTTGCTTCATGACGATATCTCGAACAAAGCCACCAATTCGGCCATTTTTCGGCCACTGGTGACTACGAGCGAGCTATTAATGTCTGTGATTATCGTAATAATGGCTATATATTAGTAAGTTGTGAGCGAAACCTTCACTTCCCGGCGCCACCACCATTTCACAGTTTAGTGACATCCAAAGAAGTCCAATAAAGCCCACTTTCCTTAAGGATTGGGGGCTTTATTTTTTGTCCGTTAACGTCCTCATTTTCTCAAAAGTCTTTTTGGGGTTACGGTAAGGCATTTTCAGAAGGGCATCAATCAGTCCGCATCGGATTGATTTGGCATTTTATGCGATGGGGCAACAACCGCCATAATTGATGTGATTGCCTTTGTTTCGATCCAACCGGTGCGGCCTGATTGGTCTTCAATGAAGGTAAATTGCCCATGTTTTGTCGTAGGATAAACAGCTCGGCCTTCCTGGATGGTTCCGGTGGATGCCGCTGACGGGAACGGGGAAAGGAGTAAGTGCGCATCGGGGCTGGTGACTACGGCCTCATCCTGCTGCCGATACTGGGAAAAGGCCCCCGCTATCGCTATGACCGTGCCGAGAAGACAGATTCCGCCGATCCAGCCCTTTAGGTATTGGGCGGTAGAAAAACGTAACTCAAGGAGGATCGCGAGAGTAAAAAGAACAAAAAAAAGTCCAACCAACAAGGTCCATTGATCGAAGGTAAGCAAGGAGGCCATCCGTTGCGTCAATGGCCGGTCTTCCTGGAATAGGCCGTTGTTTTTTCGCAGAAGATCGAGGTTGCCTTGAATATCGGCATCTCCAGGCGAGAGACGCAGTGCCCTTTGGTAATTGAGAATGGCCTGGCCGGTCTGCCCAGTCTGGGCGTAGCAGTTCGCCAGATTATACAGCAGCGGCCCGGAGAATCCGTCTTCGGTAACGATGCTGGTAAAGATCTGCAGAGCTTGCTGATATTTGCCCTGTTCGTAGAGGTTATTGCCCTGTTGAAAGAGAATTTCCGCAGATTGTCGAGGAACAGCGAGTGCCGCGGGCCCGGCTATGGCGCAAAAGGTGGTCAGGAAGATGCAAGTTGCCAATAGAAATTTTACGTGTTTTCTAATTTTCATAGAAGTTCGGCAAGCTCCTTCTCGATTTGCTCCGAGTACTGACGTATCTGCGCAGCCGAAAGGGTGTGCTTGGCATAGGCGCCCTGTTCTGCCGCCGTAAAAAGGACAATGAGGCTGGAGGATGGAGGCAGTCGTGCCTGCAGGTCGGCCAGGGTGATTATCGACGGTTCGATCTGCCAGGAGCAGCCGAGTATTTCCCGGATAGCTGTTCGGCATGCTCCCAGATATTTCCCGCTGTCGTTGTTGTCCGCCGCTTGCCTGATTTCAGCCATATTTTTGGCGAAAAGTTCCTCCAACTCTTTCTTTTGGCGTACCTCCGGATTGTTCCTCAGATATTTCAGACGTGCCTTCCAGAGAAATACAGCAAGGATCAGGAGTGTGCACAGGGCAAGCAAGAGAACAAACCATTGCCGAGCATACAACGGGATGATCTTTCTCTGCAGACCTCCCATGTGTAGATGGTTCGGAGCGAGACCGGCGATTGCTTGTCCTTTCGGCTCTGTCTTCGGAGTTGCTGGCACCGGCGAGGCAGAGGCGGATGGTTTCATCGCCACTTCCACCGCTTGGCCGCGTTTCACCGAGAGCGGGATCGGTGGGCTGGTCAAGGTGACATACTGTTCCGTCGCGGGATCGAAATAGACAAAGGAAACAGGTGGAATCTCGGTGACCTGATCGTCCTTGACCACAATTGCCTGTTCGAAATGTTTCTTTCCTTGGGTGGGGTGGTCTCCCTCTTTAAATTCGGCAGAAGGAGGGTAGGTCTTCCATTTTGGGTCTTCGGAAAATTTTGGTGTTTCCACCCGATCAAAATTTCCCTCGCCAGCCACGGTCATATCCAAGGTAATAGGGTCGCCCACTTCCACCTTGGTTGGCTTGGCCTCGACCAACAGGTTGAAATGGCCGATGGCGCCGGAAAAATCATGCGGCTGATGGTCTGTGGGCAGTTGCTTCACCTCGATGCTTATCGGCTGGCTGGCCACTTTGATGTTCTTGCTCTCGAATCCCCCGAAGAAATTCTGAAAAATATCGTCCCGGAAATCGTCCTGATCACCGAACCCTGGGAAGGGGGTTCTTCGATGGGGAAACAGCAACGTCGCCTCAAGTTCCACCGACAGGGTCCGTTGCCCCTCCTTGACAGCGGAGATCGAACTCTCCCAGGTGAGTACCGAGTAGACGGTTCCATTAACGGTTTCCTCGGTCTGTCGAGGATGTTGATCCAGTTGCGGTATGACAAAGTCATTGCCTTTGAGCACGGGCAAGGTGTTCAGTCTGACTTTTATACCTTGGCGGAAATACGCCGTGATCCGAACAGGGATGCTCTCGCCAGCCCAACTGGTGCCTTTGATTTCACTGATGCGGAGAAAGGCAACTTTTTCGTTGCCACCAACACTCGGATCGGTTGAAGGGGCAGCGGTCCCGCCCTGTCTGGGGGAAGTTCCTCCTGCCGCGGTGACTTCAAAGGTAATCGGCTTGGTCGTCAGGGTGCTGCCGTCGATGGATACGCTGATGGCGGGCAGGGTATAGGTCCCGGGATGTTCCGCCTCGACCTGGTAGGTATACGAAACAGAGGAAGAAAGCGAACCATTGACGATCTGCATCTGGGTGCTTCTCCCCCGTCCCTGAAAGCTGACGCCTGCAACAACGGGGAGCTGAATCTCGGCCGATCCGCTGCCATTGACGGTGACGGTCAGGATTGTGCCCCTGTCGACCGTGAATGATGCAGGATGCAGGGAGGCGGAAACAGTGGTTTCCGCCTGGCACCAACGTGTGGAGGCAAAGCAGGCGATGGCCAGGAAAAACAGGGTAAACAGCAGGCGGTCTGTTTTCGATCTGGTCAAAATCAGTCGAAATCCACGATGGGTCATTACCAGTCTCTCCTTGGTTCGTCGTTGTTTTGTTCACCGGTCGGCACGAAATTCAACACCTTGCCTTCCTCGTTCTTCAGACTGTTGAGCAACTGCTCCGCATCCTCTCTGGTCATTTTTCCTTCTTTGCGACGTTGATCATCAATGCGGGCTTCTGCCTTGGCTTTGGCGGCTGCTGCATCTTTTGCTTCCTGCGCTGCTTCCTGTGCCTGGGTGGCGGCTTGTTGTTGCGACTCGTTATCCTTCGATTGCATAGAGTCGTCCTTTTTCTCTTCTCCGCCACTTTTTCCGTTCGGCTCCGGATCAGGTTTTTGCTGCGGGTTTGGCTGCTTGGGAGCCTGCCCCTGAGCATCCTGTTTTGAGCCCTCTTGGTTGTCTTTTGTCTCTTTCGATTCTTGCTTTTTGTCTTGATCCTGTTGCTGTTTCTGTTGCTGCTGGGGTTTGTTTTCCTGCTGTTTTTTCAACGCCTCCATCTTTTTCTGGATCAGCTTGCGGTTATAGAGGGCGTCCTGATCATTGGGTTGCAACTCAAGGCTTGCGGTGTACGAATCAACCGCTTCCTGCCATTGGGCCAAGGTCTGCTGCGCGTCGGTTTTCAGAGTTTCCTCGCCTTTTTTGCACTGAGCGTTCCCGCGATTGTAGTACGCCTTTTGTTGCAGATCCAAGTCGTTACTTTTGAGCGCCCCGTTAAAGGCGGCAAGGGCCTCGTCGAACTTTTTGTTTTTATAGGCAGCGGTGCCAAAATCAAACTGGATCCTCGGATCGTCCGGATGTTTTTTCAGCAGTTGACTGTAGTGGTCCAGGGCCTTGGGATAATCGCCTTTATTATACGCCTCTTCCCCCCCGGCGGCATGCAAAGCTGCGGGCCAAAAAGAGAGGCTGGAGAGGATGAGGAGAAGCAGGATGCCAGCCAGCTTCTCTCCTCTGCCGGGTTGCGAACTCTTTCTAAACGGCAATTTGAAGGGCAATTTGAACGGCTTGGATTTTCGGGTATTCATCATGAATTCGAGGGTCAGTAGTCCGATGGCTGCCGCCAGAGGCCACTGGAAACGTTCCAGCGGTACCTTGTGCCGACGTTCGGTCAGTTCTTCTTTCGGAACCAGCGAGAGTTTTTTCTCATAGATGGTCTGCAGGCCCTGGCCCTTGTTTCCTAGGGGAACATAGAGGCCATCGCTCTTTTCGGCAATCTGCGTGAGCGTCGTTTCATCCAGGCGCGAGACCACGAAATTTCCAGAAGCATCCTTGATAAACCCTTTACCACCCTCGGCGTCCGGAATGATCTCCCCTTCTCTGCTCCCCACGCCGACAGTGAAGATCCGCATCCCCTTTTTTGCGGCCTCTTGTGCTGCTTGCAGTGCATCTCCCTCAAGATTTTCACCGTCGGTGATCAGAACCAGCAGTTTGTAGTTGGCTTCATTGTTGAGGACAGACGCCGCTTCGCGGATGGCTGCGGCGATATCGGTTCCCCCCTTGGGGATAATGGTTGTATCAACCGCATTGAGGGAGGTTGCAAAAGCCTGGTAATCTCCGGTCAACGGGCACATTAAAAAGGCGGATCCGGCAAAGGGGAGAAGACCGACCCGATCACCGTCCAGCTGATCAATGAAGTCCATGACGGCAAGTTTAGCCCGTTCCAGCCGATTTGGTTTGATATCTGCGGCCAACATACTTTTGGAGGTGTCGATGGCAAAAAGGATGTCGATCCCTTTGCGTTTAACCTCCTCCCATCTGAAGCCGTATTGGGGACGGGCAAGGGCGAGGAAACAACAAAACAGCGCCAGGAGCAGGATGAATTTCTTGGTGAATTGTTTTCTGGTCGAAACGTTCCTGGTCAATCGGCCCAGCAGATGGGCAGCGGCAAATCTTTCCAGGGTCTCCTGACGCCTTGCCTGCAGGTTGCGGAACAGCAACAGAAAACCTATGCAGACGATGAGGCCCGCGATGATCCAGAGTGGTTGTGCAAAAGTCATAACAGTTCCTTCAGGCATCAAGGCAGACGTTTATGATCCCGCAGCAGTGCAAAGCCGAACAGCAGCAGCGCAGCTATTACGAATGGGGGGAAAAGCTCCCGGTAATGTTCAAAGTTTTTTACGGTTCGAGTAGTGGTTTCCATGGTGTTGATTTCATCGTAGATCTTCTCCAGGGATTGGGTATCCGTGGCTCGGAAGTAGCGGGCTCCGGTCATCTGCGCGACCTTGGTCAGGGTCTCTTCATCGATATCGACCTTGGCCATAACCAGTCGTTTTCGCCCGAAATTGTCGATAATCGGCATCGGGGCCTCACCTCTGGTACCAGCTCCGATGGTATAGATCTTTATTTTCAGGGTCTCCGCCGCTTCGGCCGCAACCAGAGGCGGTACTTTGCCGGCATTGTTCATCCCGTCGGTGAGGAGGATCATGATGCGTGACTTGGCATCTTTCTCACGCAGCCGGTTGATCCCAGCGCCTATTGCCGACCCGATGGCGGTGCCATCCTCGACCATACCGATGGATAAGGCCTCCAACCGCTTGCGCAGCCAGTCATGGTCCAGGGTCAACGGGCTGACCATATACGGTTTTCCGGCAAAGACCACCAAGCCGATCCGGTCATTGGGACGGGCGTCGATGAACTGGGCGACCACCGATTTGACAACATCCAAGCGGTTGGCGGGATTGCCGTGCAGCGTAAAATCCATGGCCTGCATCGAACCCGATACATCCACGGCCAGGAGGATATCGATACCGCTCGCGTTGATCTCCGTGGTGGTATTGCCCAGCTGGGGCCGAGCCAGTGCGACGATAAGCAGCCCGATCGCCAGCAGCCGTATGGCCATGAGGATATGGCCGGCACTGGTCCGTCGTCCCTGGGCCAGGGTCGCGGCGATGGCTGTGGTCGAAAAGATAAGGGCCGTGGCAGAGCCTCTTCTGCCCCTGATCAGGGCAAGCAGCGGCAGCAGGACCAGGAGCCACAGCAGTTCAGGAGTAAGAAAGCGCATCAGCCTGTTCCTTAGCTAGAAAACCAGTCAAAAGTCTTGTGCATGCAAGGACAACAGCATCGTCTCCTTGAGCGGTGATGCACAAAAAAAGTATTCCCGTACTGTTCATCAAAAACCTCTCATGGAGTCTCCCGTTGCCGGGTTGTCTCGATAAAATCGCGTACAGCCCGGTCCATCCCGAGCATCCTTTCCTGATTCGGGGTGCCGTGGGCGAATTTTGCCAGATCGCACTGTTCCATGCATTCCTGCAGGTCGCCGGCATGGTTGGCAATGCCTGCCCCGGCAATGGTTGCGTCGCTTTTAAGACCGGAAAAAAATTCCCGGGTGGTCTGCCTGGTGGAACGAATCTGAAAACGGGATTCTATATACTGCCGCAGGAGAGCGGAAATCCGCTCCGCGTAGATAAGGGGCTGTGCCATCAGGCTTCGCGCCTGATCCAATTCCGCCAGGGCAATAACATCCGGCGGAGAGCCTATCACTGCTGGCTTTCTTCGTCGTTTCAGGAAAAAGAACACCAGGACCGCAATAATCAGGAGGGCAATGGTGGCAAGGGCCGGGATGAGGAAACGTGGAATATCCGATACAGGTACCGGCCCCTTGATGTCATGTATCTCCTCGACCTGCTGGCTGCTCTGCGTGGCCAGGGGCGCATTCTGGAGTTTCAATGGGGGGGAGGAAGAAGGGGACTCTTCGCTGCACCATGCCACAGTCCCTGAGAGTGCCAGGAGGGACACGATGAGCAGCATGGTTGTTATGATATGTTTCATCGACCCAGCCTCCTCTTTCTTGTCCTGAAAAATCCGAGGAGTGAAGGGAGATACGGTTGATCGGTGGAGAGATTGAGCACATCGATTCCGGCGGTGCGGATCGTTTTTAAGACCGTTGTCTGACGTTGGGCCGCAATCTTTGCATAGTCGCGACGGATGCGTGGATCGGAGGTGTTCAATTCCACCTGCTGGCCGCTTTCCGCATCCTCAAGGGTCAGCAGGCCAACATCGGGGAGCTGGTGTTCGCGCGGATCCGAGACGATCATGCTGATCAGGTCGTGCCGTTTATTGCCAGCGCGGAGTTTGGGTTGGAGCGCTTCGAGGCTCAGGCCGAAATCACCAGGCAGGCAGAAATCGGAGATCAGAAAAACCACGCTTTTACGTTTACAAACTCGGCCCACGAAATCGAGCGGGATTCGCAGGTCGGTCTTGTTGCCCTGGGGCTGGAAAAAGAGGATTTCCCGGATGACTCGCAGGATATGCGAGCGGCCTTTTTTCGGCGGGATATAGAGTTCGACAAAATCGGTGAAAAGGATCAGCCCAACCTTATCATTATTGCGTATGGCGGAAAAGGCGAGCACCGATCCCAGTTCCGCCATCATCTCCCGTTTCGATGCGGTGGTGGATCCAAACTCACCCGAGCCGCTGATGTCGATCAACAGGAGTATGGTCAACTCTCGCTCCTCGGTGAATTTTTTAACATGGGGGATACCGGTCCTGGCGGTGACGTTCCAGTCGATGGTGCGGATTTCGTCTCCCGGCACATATTCCCGGACCTCGTCAAAGTTCATGCCGCTGCCTTTGAACACGGAATGATAGTCGCCTGCCAGGCTGTCGTTGACCAAGCGGTTGGTGCGGAGCTCGATTTGGCGGACCTTTTTCAGGATTTCTTTGGTGCGCTGCTGTTCCATGACGCTTACGGAACCGGTACGGTCTCAAGAATTTTGCGGATGATATCTTCACTGGTAATTGCCTCGGCCTCGGCTTCATAACTGATCCGCAACCGATGCCGCATTACATCCAAAGCCGCCGCCTTGACATCATCGGGAATCACGTAGCCGCGTCCAGCCAGATAGGCCAGGGTGCGGGAGACAGCCTTCAAATTGATGGTTGCCCGCGGAGAAGCGCCCATCTCTATATATTCCTGCAGGTCCAGCTGATAGGCCTTGGGATCGCGGGTGGCCTGCACCAGGGAGACGATGTAATCCTTGATCTTGTTATCCACGTAGATGGAATCGACAACCTTACGGGCGGCCAGGATGTCAGCGGGGCTCACCACCGGATGCACCGGAATAAATGAATCCGTGTGATCCATGGCATCGAGAATCTGCCGCTCCTCGGCCATGGTCGGGTAGGTCACGACCACTTTCAGCATGAACCGGTCGATCTGAGCCTCGGGCAGGGGATAGGTCCCTTCCTGTTCAATGGGGTTCTGCGTGGCCAGCACCAGGAAGAGGTCCGGCAGCTTGAAGCTCTGGTTGCCGATGGTCACCTGCTTTTCCTGCATGGCCTCAAGAAGAGCTGACTGGACCTTGGCAGGCGCCCGGTTGATCTCGTCGGCCAGGATCATCGACGCAAAGATTGGCCCTTGTTTGACCACAAACGAGGTATCCTGTGGGTTGTAGATCTCCGTGCCGATGATATCTGCGGGCAGCATGTCCGGAGTAAACTGGATGCGTCGAAAATCCGTCTGGATCGCTGTGGCCAGGGTCTTGACCGCCAATGTTTTGGCGAGCCCGGGTACGCCTTCGAGCAGGATATGGCCGCCGGTGAGCAGCCCGACCAGGAGACGTTCAATCAGATGCTGCTGCCCGATAATGACCTTGGCCATTTGCTGGCGAAGCAGACCAACCCAGGCAGAACTGGCTTTGACCGATTCGTTGATTGCCTGGATCGAAAAAAAAACATCGTTGTCCCCCGGTACCACGGCGGGGGAAGAGGGAGGGGTAAATTCGACGGACTGAGTAAACATGATGACTCCTTTATGGATAAGATGGTGGGGTGCACTTTTTGGGGCTCATGCGGGGCGAGCTCTCTCTGGTTCCGAGGCGCAAGGTCAGTGAAATCGTGGCAGAATAGTGCAGGCGCGCCACTTCAACAGCCTTGGCCTACCAGCTGCATTAGGTCAAACGGTAGTTTCCTGATATTTTTTCAGCCATTCGGAAAATCTTCCTCGGGCCCCTTTAAATAAGATTTTTGCAAATACTTCTCGATCATAGAGATAGAGACAGTGCCGGATCGACGTGAATGGACTGAAGGATTTATCAGGGTTCTCGGTCATAAATTGATCGCGGTAGATTTTGACAATTTTCAGGTTTTCGTTCAAGCAACTATGGAGATCCGACTTGTGAAAATCACTGTCCAATTCCAGGATGTCGTGGACGAAGTCATCTACTTTGTAGTTATCGAATTCAAAATCTTTGAAAAAATGGCCGGCAATACCTATAAAATTAAAGGCGTTAACAATTTTTGCAGAGCTTGAAGCCTTTTCTTTGGCCGCTTTTTCAAGGACGATGTCGAAACCTTCATCGATCGGGGCATCAGTTTCCTGCTGGATCAATTCCATGGTGGCATTACGGATTTCCCTGAATTCCCGGTCGGCCAACTCAAAGAGAGCAGAGAGAATATTGATTCTGCGTTTAAGGTCAATGGGGATCGACTTTTTGTATTTGATTTTGTGGTCCAGTACACTCCAGGCATCCTGGATCAGGGATCTGATCTGCACTTCGAAGGGAAGATCGGCATAGGGCAAGTACTTTGGCAGAGCGGCCATCTCATCTTTGAGGGCAAGGTCCATGTGGAGGCCCTTGTAGCCAAAAGAACTCTCAGTGCTCTCTACCGATGATATCTTGTCGGTGAGTTCAAGTATTTTGAAATGTTTTTGCAATATTTCGGCCACCAGAATGATTTGATCTTCATACAGACAAACGATTCGGATGCCGATCAGGTCAGAAATGAAATCCTTGATTTCGTAGGAGTGTTCATCGGCTTCAAGCATGTTTTGGTATTTACGATGAAATTTTCGTATACACTCTTCTTTGTCTTTAACCCGACCTTCTATTTTCGTCACCTCACCGATGTCAAAGCGTTTGATTAAAGAGCTAATGGCCTGAATATATGTGTTTTTAGCATCAGTTAAATGCTTCAGGTTACTGTCGTAGAATTTTCGAAAATTGTTTTTTTCCAGTTCATAATCTAGAGAGACCATAGCTGGTTCCTTGTCAGTTGGTGTGATGTAGGGGAAGGCCCGAGGTCGTACCTCGAAATTTTGGTGGCATATTCCCATTTAACATAAAAAAACCGGCTTGTTCCAATTGGAAGCAAGCCGGAAAAGGAGGGAGAATGCAATATAGTTGCATTCAGCATGCCAACCCTTAATGGAGTCTCGTGTTATGGTTTAATGCAATATTGTCAATTAATTGAGCGTATCTATGCTGTGTATGGTTAAAAAAACCTTTCAGCTCCCGGCTGTGTATTTATAACGCACTTCTTTTGAAGAGTACAAACGGCACTGGGTAATTTTTTCAAAAAAATAACCAGTTAGCCTAGTGCAAATAATCAAACTCAAACCAGCCAGGTTTTCAATATTTTGGATCGTTATTACTCACCGCTATCGCTACCTGTGAGGGAAAAAAGGTGTGGGATAGTGCTTGAGGGAGTAGGCTGTATTTTACTTCTATCACTCAAAAAAACATCCTTTGTCCTCTCCAGGGTAAAGTCTATCTATACCCCTTGGGGAGAGCGATGGCTCAAATCAATCAGCAGGCTTTTGCAGCCCGTATCAGAGAGTATATCAACAACCCCGCCTGCTTTGAGCAAGAATTCTTCGATTCGTCACTTCATACAGTCACCGTAAGGGTGCAGCCTACCTCCCCTCAGGTTGAAAAAGGGTGTTTGCTGGACCTCCAAGGCCTCTGTTTTGAAGAGTATATTGAACTTGTCATGATTCTTCTTAAGCATAGCTATCACTCGCTGCAGAAACCGGCCCGCCTCACGACCTATTGTGCTGCTATGGCTCAGGCGGTGCAAAGCTTTGCCAAGCCTTTAGCGGTCAATGATCCAGCCAGTTACATGGAGCCCCATTTTTTATTGCACGGTTTAGAAAAGGCAACCATTGCTGAAAGCGTGGCACAGTGTGTAGATAATGGTCGGATTATTCATGAGACCCTGGATGTTCGCGCCCGCTATATGGCCCAATATGGCTGCAGGACCTTGCTTGGCAATGGTTTGCAAATGATGATGGAGGACGGGTTTGCTGAGGATAATTTGGGGATTTGCTGTTTTATTTCAAAGGAAGATGAACCAAACCCTAATGGGGGCGGTAATGGCTACGCCGCAAAGGTCTCTTTTTTCCTTGATACTTCCCAGATGGAGATCACCATTATCACCATACAGGGCCAGCAAGTGAACAAGGCGGTGAAAAATCGAAGCCGGGACTATGCCCGCCTAGGAGCGCGTTTAAAAATCGACCCTCGAGGCTATCTCCTCAAAAAGGTTTGTGAGGTTGCCAAATTGGCGGGATATAAACGGGTGCGTGTCATCAGGCCGGAATTCCATCCTCTGACCATTGACCAGCACGGGGGCTTTGTGGCCCGCTATGACAATTTGATTCGTGAACTAGGTATTACTTATGAAAATGATTGCTATCTGGAAGGAAGTTTGTAGCCATTTTTTAGAGTGTGATGGACTTTTTACGAGTCCATCATTTTTCTCGTAAGGATTTTTTCTGCAATGGACATTCCACGAACATTCAACATCACTGAAAGTGCTCACCGCAGACACGGTTTCGTCGCTTTGTCAGGACGAGGAGTCAACGGCGCTGCCGGCACCTTGACGGTCCTCGCTGTATCAGGCGCTGCGATCCAATGGGCTGGTCTACTTGCATGAGAGAGCCTTCAACTCCTTGCGAATGCCTGTGGCAAGAGATCATCGGTGAGCCGGATGCGGGAAACCCGCACGTCCGGTTCGACGAGGGGGCGCTGATGCCACCAGGAAATCTTCTGATATGGAATAGCCGCGTGCGGCAAAACATAATCGTTGGTTCTTGGTGCTCTCATCAGCGCTCTACTCTACACGAAGAACTTGGTGTCGCTGAACAAGTCAAGTTCATCCATGACGACGCTGCGGGCTATGTATCCGCTGAGAAGGTCGATGTGGCTGCTTGTGTCGGAGCCACTTGGATCGGTGGGGGAGTCTCTGGACCTCTCGAGCTTCTTTCCCGCAGCCTGCAGGCCGGACTCATGCTCATCGGCGAACCCTACTGGCGGCAGTTACCACCGACTGAAGATGTTGCCAAGGGGTGTCTTGCCAACCCCAAAATGCGGCGCGCGTTTTGGGTTGTATACGCAGAGGTTGTTTCCAGAGCTTCGTTCCGTAGTTCGGCGAGAATCGTCAGGGTTTCCTTCAGGTATTCCGGGAGGTTGTAGGGCTCATCTCGGTGGCCGGCAACGAGAATGTCCGGGGCATCGGTTTCTAATACCAACCATTCGCCGGGAAGCTCTATACAATTTTTGCGGACTTTTTTGGCGCGTTCGTAGGTGATTACCCCGCTGACACTGATGGCGAAGCCACGTTTGATATATTCGACGGCTTGCTGATAACTGCCGGAAAAGGCATGGACAATGCCGCCGTGGGGAAAGCGTTTGCGGCGCAGGGTCGCCAAAACCTGATCATGGGCTTTTCGAGAATGGATCAGCACCGGTAGCTGGGCCTGTCGGGCAATATCGAGTTGTGCTTCAAACAGCTGCTGTTGAGCCTGGTAGTTGCTCTCTTTTATAAAATAATCAAGGCCAATTTCGCCGATAGCCACAATCCGGCCGCTTTGTGCCAGCAGCTTTAACTCGTCAAGATGTGCGGCATGGTGATTGGGGAGATACATCGGGTGTAAACCTGGTGCGGCATGAATCCCCGATTCACTGTTGCTTAAAGACATCAGCCGCGCCCAGCCCTCACGATCCACCCCGGGGATGACGAAGTCCTGCACGCCGACTGCGCGGGCCTGTTGAAGAACCTGACCGAGTTGGCCATAAAGCGGAGAAACATCAAGATGACAGTGGGTGTCGAAAAGATGCATAGGGAGTACGTGGGGTAATGTCGATTGCCGTCCGCAGAATAAGGCTGTGTGGCCGGATCCCGACGTAGAGGCCGTCTCTCACGCATGTCAGCGTAGGATGAATATCAGGCGCAAATAGTGAAAGCTTCACCTGTACCTCGCCCTACCAGGAAAAGCTTGAAAAGAACGAGGAGAGGGCGGTTTCCTGGGCGACCTTTTCTGATGGCATTGGGAGTAATCACCAGAAGGTGTTCGTTCATGATCGGCGTCTAGTCGCAAGATGTCCTTTGAGAGCAACGATTGAACCTGGAATGGAGAATTCTGTCGACCGATTCGTCTTCTTTTGGCAAGATCTGGATGTTGCACTGTGGCATAACACTCTGCAATGTGATGGATTCGTAAATATGATGGCTCCGAAAAAAACACTCCTCCTTGTCTCTCTGTGTTGTTCCTGAGCCATCTCTTAGAGCGTGATGGACTTTTTACGAGTCCATCACATAGCAATAATCAAAATACGTTCATCGTCAACACCGCGTGTTACGAGGCGCGAAACGTCGTTTTCGTGACCTTTTACGAGAACGGCCGATCTAAGGAGTGATCCGATGCAGTGCTCAGTTGCCCCCCAGCATAACGACCCGTTTTTCTTTGACCGTGAAGGACTGGAAGCCGTGGCTGCCGTTGCCGTGGTCGGTGAGGGATTGCATTTTTTTAAGGAGCACAGGGTTATTGCGGTTGATCAGGATCAGGATCGTCTGTGGGCGCAGGTTGAGGATGAGGAGTTGGAGCTCCCCTGCTCGGTTGAAGTTGTCGCGACGGAAAAGGGGTTGCAGTTGGCATGCGACTGTCGTGACGGAGAGGAAGTTTGCCGTCACATGGTGGCGGCCTTCTATGCCTATGCCGAACAGAAAGAGGCGACGGGGCAGTTGTTTTCCGCCGCCGATACCGCCATTCGCGATCGGATCAAGCGTGGCCGGAGCGAGGTGGCGGTCGAGCATGTGAGCGGCAAACCCTGGTTCGGCGTGTGGCAGGCGGAAACCATTGGCTCCGAGACCCACTTCCCGCAACGCTATCGAGTGACTATCCGCAGCCTCAAACAACGGACCAACATCTGCAACTGCCCGGATTTTCAGATCAATCAGTTGGGGACCTGCAAGCATGTCGAGGCGGTGCTGCACAAAATAGGCAAGCGTAAGGATTACGGAAAAATAAGCGAGCTGCAGGCCCCGGTCTCCTATGTCTATCTCGCTTGGGATGTGGACGATGCTCCACAACTTCGCCTGTATCGATGTTCTTCCCTGCAACCGGATTTGGCTAGGCTCCTCGTCGGCTATTTTGATGCTCGCGGCCATTTTATCGGCCGTTTGCCGGATGATTTTTTTCGAATGGTTGAGCTGGTTGAAAGCCGGAGCGACCTGCACATCGGCGACGATGCCCTGGATTTTGCCCGCCACCTGGCGACCAAGGCGGCCCATCGTCTGCGGGCAGAAAGAATTCGTGGGCAGATTCTGGGGAGTAACGGTCGTTTGCCGGGAGTCAAGGCGAGACTCTATCCCTATCAGATTGAAGGCGTTGCCTTTTTAGCCGGAACCGGCAGGGCGTTGCTGGCTGACGACATGGGCCTGGGTAAAACCCTGCAGGCAATCGCCGGTGCAGAATGGCTCTGTGCCAATGAGGGGGTACGCAGGGTCCTGATCATCTGTCCGGCTTCGCTTAAACATCAGTGGGCACGAGAGATTGAGCGATTTACCGGGCGGGAAACGCAGATTATTCAGGGGCCTGCTCCGGAGCGCGGCGTCCAGTACCGGCGTGAGGCTACCTTTTTTATCATCAACTACGAGTTGATTCTGCGCGATCTCTCTGTGATCAACGAGTTGCTTCGTCCGGATCTGGTCATCATGGATGAGGCTCAGCGGATCAAGAACTGGCGCACCAAAATTGCCTCGGCGGTCAAGCGTGTCCCCAGCCGCTATGCCTTTGTCCTTTCGGGAACGCCCTTGGAAAATAGGCTCGAGGATCTCTACAGCTTGATGCAGGTGGTGGATCCCAAGGTGCTGGGGCCACTGTGGCGTTATCTGGTCGACTTCCATGTCACCGACAACCGGGGCAAGGTCCTGGGGTATCGCAACTTGTCCGTGTTGCGCAAACGGCTGGCGCCGGTGATGCTGCGCCGCGACCGTCGGTTGGTGCGGGATCAACTGCCCGATAAGATTGTCCAGCGGCTCGATGTAGCCATGACACCTGCGCAGTGTGAACTGCATGATACCGCCATGAGCGCTGCCGGTCGTCTGGCGCAGATTGCCCGTCACCGGCCGCTGACGCCCAGTGAGAAAAACCGCCTGCTCGCTGCCCTGCAACAGGCGCGGATGGCGTGCAATGCCGCCGGGCTGGTCGACAAGGAGACCCAGGGCTCGCCCAAAATCGATGAACTGGCCGACATCCTTACCGAGGTCTGCCTCCAATCGGGGTTGAAGGCGGTGGTTTTTTCTCAGTGGGAACGGATGACCCAACTGGTGGAGATGCGGCTTAAACGGATGGGCTTGGGCTGTGTACGGCTGCACGGCGAGGTTCCGACGGCAAAACGCGGTGAATTGATGGACCGATTCCGGGAGGATGATTCGATCCAGGTGTTCCTCTCCACCGATGCCGGTGGAGTAGGGCTCAATCTGCAGAGCGGGGCGGTGCTGGTCAACCTTGATGTACCCTGGAATCCGGCTGTACTTGAGCAGCGCAATGCCCGTATTCACCGCCTCGGCCAAACCCGAACAGTGCAGATTATCACCATGGTGGCTGCAGATTCTTATGAGGAACAGGTTTTTGCTCTGGTTCGCAACAAGCAGAATCTTTTCGACAACGTGGTCGGTGAAGATGCCAGTGAGGATGTGATCGGTATCTCGAAAAAGCTGCTTGAAACCCTGGTTGAAGATCTGGCTGGTCCGGTTAAGGAGCCGGTTCCATCGGCCGAGGCAGAAGAGGTAACGGAAGACGCGCCGCCAACGGAAGCAGCGTCCCCTGCCAGCCAAACTTCACCTCCAGCAGGAGAGGATCGGGCGGCGCAGGCAATCAGTCGCTGCATCGAGGCACTGCAGCAGGCCTTTGGTCCGCGTATCGAGCGCATCTTCGGATCGGGCGGCGGACTGGTGACGGTGCTTGACCGGGTTGATGCCGAGGCCGACCGGCTGGCCGAACAGCTTTCGGCTGAAGTGCCGGTGGCGCTTATCGATCGGCTGGCGTTGAAGGGGTTGCAGCGGCTCGGGGGTGGATCGCCATTGGCTGAGGCGCACAGTTATTTTGACGCGGCAGCTGCAGATGAAGGACCCGGTGAGTCGAGGCTCCACCGTCAGGCAATGGAAAAAATCGCTGCCGCACAGCTGCTCTTCGGGCAGGAAATGTTTGAGAGCTCTCTGGAGATGGTTTTTGCAGCCCTGCTCAGCGCTGCGGCAGACAAGGCCGGGTTGAACGTTCCGCTCAATCGTGCCGAAGTAGGTGTCTGGGCCTATGCCGAGGCCCTGCCGCAGGGGATTTTGAACCAGGAGCAGGTGGGATTATTGATGCGGGCCCTTGGCTTTGTCCAGGGTGGGGTCGCGCCTGCAGGGCTAGTGAGCGCACTGCTTGAGGATGCAGGCCAATTTATCGCCTCCCTGGAGGGATGAATCCAGCGGGGCATTCCATGCCTGTTGCCTGCCAAGATTTTTTCCAGCAGACCCTGCTTCTCGATATCGAGGTTAACGAGAAGAACGAGATCTATTCTCTGGGTGGTGTGCTGGGGGAGCAGACCTTTCAATGGAGTGGTAAGCGGAAAATCGACCGTCATCTGCTGGCGGAGTTTGATTTTTTTTGCCGCGATGCCCGTTTCATCCTAGGGCATAACCTCCTGAACCATGATCTCCCCCGGCTCAAACAGGTTGCCCCGGAACTTTGCCTACTTGCCAAACCGGCCATTGATACCCTCTTTCTTTCGCCCCTGGCCTATCCGGCTAACCCTTACCACCGCTTGATTAAGAATTACCAGATTGTTCGCGACAGTATAAATGATCCGGTTCAGGATGCGATGCTGGCCGGGAAAGTGTTTAGCGAACAGTGGGCAGCACTGCTTGAGCAGTTGGAGCACCATGCCGATGTAGTGTTGCTCTATCGAGGCCTGCTGGCGACGGAGCCGAGCCTTGCCGGGACTGCCGAGGCTTTAGCCTGTATGGGCATTCCCTTGCTCTCTGGAGATGATCTGCTGGAGACCTTTGCCTGGTTTGCCCGCGGCCACGCCTGCAAGGCGGCCATCGAACAGCTCATGGTCCAGTTGATTGATGGCGCCGTACCGCTTGCGTCCCTGGCCTACGTCACGGCCTGGTTGTCGGTGGCGGACGGCAATTCGGTGTTACCGCCCTGGGTCCGGCATCAGTTTCCCCTGGTGCCTGCGCTCCTGCACCAGCTTCGCGAGAACAACTGCCGGGACGAAGAGTGTACCTACTGTCGCACCCAGCACGATCCTCGACGGTTCCTCCAAGAGTATTACGGTTTTGCCGATTTCAGGCCAACGCCAGCCAGCGAGGATGGCAAGAGTCTGCAGGAAGCAATCGTTCGGGCCGCCGCCCAGGGATCTTCACTCTTTGCCACCCTTCCCACCGGCGGTGGTAAGTCCTTGTGTTATCTTCTCCCCGCCCTGATGCGGTATCAGCGCCGCACTCTGCTGACCATTGTCATTTCTCCCCTGCAGGCCTTGATGAAAGATCAGGTCGACAATTTCTCCCGTTTCACCGGAACCAAAATCGCGGCCGCTCTTTATGGCATGCTCACCATGCCGGAGCGGGCCGAGGTGCTGGAAGGGGTGCGCTTGGGTGATATCGGCATCCTCTTGGTTTCTCCGGAGCAGCTGCGCAACGCCTCCTTTAAAGCCACAATCAGCCAGCGCGAAATCGGGGCCTGGGTCTTTGACGAGGCGCATTGCCTCTCCAAATGGGGGCATGATTTCCGCCCTGATTACCTCTATGCCATCCGCTTTATCCGTGAATTTGCCGAGCGGGAAGGGCTGGCCATTCCGCCGGTGCAGTGTTTTACCGCCACGGCCAAGAAGGATGTCAAAGCGGAGATCATCGATATCATCCAGCGTGAACTCGGTTTGCGTGTGCTTCATTTTGCCGGTGGGCATGAGCGGACCAACCTTCATTATGAAGTCCGGGCGGTGGAGCGGTATGAGAAATACCAGAGTGTGCTCGACTTGCTCAGGACCAGGCTTGAGGATCAGGGGAGTGTGGTCATCTACTGCGCCACCCGGAGCAACACCGAGCACCTTGCTGAATTCCTTCAGGAAAATGGATGGAATGCCGAGGCCTTCCATGCCGGGCTCGAGCCATCGATCAAGAAACGAATCCAGGAAAATTTCGTCAGTGGCGTCACCCCGATCATTTGTGCCACCAATGCCTTTGGCATGGGTATCGACAAGGAGGATGTTCGCCTGGTTATCCACATCGATATCCCGGGATCGTTGGAAAATTATCTCCAGGAGGCGGGGCGAGCCGGACGCGATCGGAATGCTGCAGAGTGCATCCTCATTTTTAACGAGCAGGATATCGAAGGTCAATTCCGCCTCAGTGCGAGTTCCATGCTCAATCAGCGGCAGATAGCTCAGTTCCTCCGGGGGCTTCGCTATGCGGCTCGCGGGGAAAACTCGGTGGTGTTGACTGCCGGCGATCTCCTTCGGCTGGATGTGGTCGATGTGGACCCGGATCTTCCCGATGGCGATACTCGGGTGCGCACGGCTCTGGCCTGGCTGGAGAGGGCGGGGTATCTGCAGCGCAATGAAAATCAGACCAAAATTTTCCAGGGGAAACCCACCCACAGAAGTCTGGAAGAGGCTGCGGAAAAAATTGCTGGGCTTGATCTCTCAGGCCGCCAGCAGCAACGTTGGTTGGCCATTCTCGGCGCCCTGATGGAGCGGACTAGGTTGAATCAGCCTTTCAGTGCCGATGAACTTGCCGGACTCTCGGCCTTTGCGACCACGGATAGGGATAGTGAGACGGAATCGGAAACCCAACGGGTTATTCGCACCCTGCATGACATGGCTGCTCATGGGGTTTTGGAGCAGACCACCTTACTCAGTGCCTATATCCGCTACAAGGTGCAGCATAGCTCGGAAAAACAGCTCCTCCAGGTTGTTGCCTTGGAGAATAATTTTGTCACCTTACTCGAGGAGCTTGCCCCTGATGTTGAGCTGGAAACCCATTTGGAATTGGATCTGCGCCAGATTAATCAGGTGCTGCTCGATAAGGGCTCGAGCGATTGCTCGCCGCATGCCCTGAAACTTTTCCTTTACGGCCTGAGCCGGGATGGCAAGGGCATGGCCGGGAACAGGGGGAGTCTCTCGTTTAAGGCGCGTGGCAACCACCGGTTTTCCCTCTATCTGCACCGGGACTGGTCATCATTGCGCAAGACGGTGGAGCTCCGTCAACTGGCGGCGCTGCGTTCGTTGCAGGCCATTGTCGCGGCGGTCCCAGCGGAGAATAAATCCGGTGCCAACCTGCTGGTGGAATTCAGTTTGGAGCAAATCATCACTGCATTGCGAGGCGACCTTTTGCTCATGGAAAAATTGAAAGATCCCCTGGCAGTAGCGGAACGGGCCCTGACCTTTCTCCATGAGCAAAAGGTGATTGACTTGCAGCAGGGGTTGGCTGTGTTTCGTCAGGCCATGACGATTCAGTTAAACCCGGAAACAAAGTCAAAGAGGTATTCCAAGGATGATTTTTTGCCCCTGAAAACCCACTACGCCGAGCGGACCTTCCAGATCCATGTCATGAATGAATACGCGCGATTGGCACTCGGAAAAATTAGTGGTGCCTGGCAGTATGTGGCTTCTTATTTTGAAGAGGATAAGGAGCTGTTCCTCAAACGTTTTTTTCCGGGCAAGGAAAGTTTTTTCGAGCGGGCTACCAGTGAGCAGTCCTATCAGAGGATCGTTGATGACCTCCAGAATCCCGCGCAAGAGCAAATCGTCACCGCAGATCAAGAGAAAAACCTGTTGGTGCTTGCCGGGCCGGGGGCGGGGAAAACCCGCGTGGTGGCCCACCGGGTCGCCTATCTTCTGCGGGTTGCCAGGATAAATCCGCGGGCTATTCTGGTGCTTTGTTTCAACCGCAGTGCCATCCTCAGCCTTCGCCAGCGACTCCGAGCGTTGGTCGGTGAAGACATGGCCGGCGTTACTCTGCTCACTTTTCATGGATTGTCCCTGCGCCTGACCGGGCAATCATTGGTGGGGCTTGACCGGCAAGGCCGCCGTGAGGATGTCGATTTTTCGAGGATCATCCCGGATGCGATTGCCCTGTTGCGAGGGGAGGTCGAGGTCGTTGGTCTGGAGGGCATGCCGCCTGATTTAGCCCTGGTCGGTCGGTTTAGCCACATCTTGGTGGATGAGTATCAGGATATCGACGCCGACCAGTATGAGCTGGTTTCTTTGGTGGCCGGAAAAAGTCGTGAAGAGGGCGAGGGCAAACTGGCCATCCTCACCGTTGGTGATGATGATCAAAATATTTATCGTTTTCGCGGCGCAAGTGTCGAGTTCATCAGGAGATTTCAGGAAGACTACAACGCCGAGATACATTATCTGGTCGAAAATTATCGTTCCACCGCCCATATCATCGCCGCTTCCAACCAGCTTATCACCCACAATACGGATCGAATGAAAACTGGTTATCCGATCCGTATCAATACGGCTCGCGCGTCGCTACCACCAGGAGGCAACTGGCAAGGAAACGATCCCCTGGTGCAAGGAAAAGTGCAGGTGATCGAAGTTGCCGATCCGGTCCAACAGGCAAAGGCCGTTTTGGAGGAACTGCGTCGTTTGCGTGGCTGTGGGCCAGTTGATTTCCGCCACTGTGCAGTTCTCGCCAGGGAGTGGCGGGATCTGGATATCGTCCGTAGCGTTTGTGAGGAGCAGGGACTCCCTATTCGCTTTTGTTGGGGACGGCAAAGTTCTTTTCCCCGTTTGACACGGGTCAGGGAAAATGCGGATCTACTCGCATGGCTGCGGACGAGACGCACCGACTCCCTTGCCGCGGATGTACTGCTTTCGCAGCTGGAGCAGCTTTGTCCAGTGGCCACTCTGTGGAGCCAAAACCTGCGGTTTATCCTTCAGCAGTGGGCAGAGGAAACAAACCACGCACCCCAGCCTGCTGCCGCAATTGAGGAATATCTGTACGAGGTTTTGGCCGAGCAGAGCAGGGCGAAGAGTGTGGGGGAGGGGATATTCCTGTCCACCGCTCATTCGGTCAAGGGGCTTGAGTTCGACCATGTGTTCATTCTTGGAGATAGCTGGGACAGCAGCGGGAGGGCAACCCTTGAGGATGAACGAAGGCTCTACTATGTATCGATGTCACGGGCCCGGGGGACCCTTTGTCTGTTTTTGTTGGCGGATGTCGCCCAGCCACACCTTGCATCGCTGGCCGGGGGCTTTCTGCTTTGGCGGAAGGGCGTTCCTCGCATCGGTGAGCAACTTGTTCCGCGAACGTACCATTTGCTGGGGTTGGAGGATTTATTTATCGATTTTGCCGGGCTCAGAGCCGCGCAGGATCCTGTTCGGCAAGCATTGGAGCGGATGGTTGCCGGGGAAAAGGTTCACCTTCAGCAACGAAAGAGTCATCTCGAATTCATTGATCGCAATGGGATCGGCTTTGCCCGTTTATCGAAAAAAGCAAAGGAGGAGTGGGCGCCGAGACTTGCGAGTATACGCGAAGTTCGCGTTGTTGCCCTGGTGCGGCGGTATCGGGAGGACGTGGCTGATAAAGAGTTGCAAGCGCGCTGCAAAGGAGAGCGGTGGTTGGTCCCGATCGTCGAAATAATTAGCTGAGCCAGCGTTGCCCGTGCAAGAGGAAGTAGCGTTGAGCTTTGTAAAAAAAAACAGAGTGTCGGATAGAAAAGCCGACACTCTGTTTGCTTGTAATGAGACCGATTTACTGAAAATATTTTTTGGTTTCTTTGACAATCACTGGGGTGAGGAACAGCAAGCCGATGAGGTTCGGGATCGCCATCAGGCCGTTTAAGGTGTCGGAAATATTCCACACCAGGCTTAGTTTGGAGACCGCACCCACACCGATAAATGCGATAAAGACCAGCCGGTAAGGAAGGATCGATTTGACGCCGAAGAGGTACTCGATCGATTTTTCACCGTAGTAACACCAGCCGAGGATGGTGGAGTAGGCAAACATAGCAATGCCGATGGTGACTATATGCGCGCCGCCTGGCATACCGGCAGCGTAGGCCATGGTGCTCAGCTCCGCGCCGGTTGCGCCGGTTGACCAGGTATTGGTGATAATGAGGACCAGGCCGGTCATGGTGCAGACCACGATGGTGTCGATAAAGGTCTGGGTCATGGAGACCAGCGCCTGGGTGATAGGGCTTCGGGTCTGGGCGGCGGCAGCCGCGATCGGCGCGCTACCCAGGCCGGACTCGTTGGAAAATACACCACGGGCCACTCCCATGCGGATAGCCATCATCACCGTGGAACCGGCAAAGCCACCAACTGCGGCGGTGGGATTAAAGGCCTGCTCAATGATGAGCATGAATGCAGCGGGAACAGCGCCGATATGGGTGAAGATGATATAACAGGAGCCGACGATGTAAAAGAGAATCATGAATGGCACAAAGAAACCGGTGAACTGCCCGATTTTTTTGATGCCACCCAGAACAACCGCTGTGGTGCAGGCCATCAGAAATAATCCGGTCGCCCATTGCGGGATATGATAGGTGGCTTGCATGGCATCGGCCACGGAATTGGACTGGACCATGTTGCCGATCCCAAAAGCCGCACAGGCAGCAAACACAGCAAAGATGGTCCCCAGCCAAGGCATTTTCAACCCTTGGGAGATGTAATACATCGGACCACCGCTCATCTCGCCGTTTTCATCGACCACCCGATACTTGACTGCCAGAACCGCTTCGGAATATTTTGTGGCCATGCCGACCAGGCCGGTTATCCACATCCAGAACAGTGCGCCAGGCCCACCGGCCGCGATGGCTGTGGCCACACCGGCGATATTGCCGGTACCGACGGTTGCAGATAGTGCAGTCATCAAAGCTTGAAAATGGGTGATATCTCCTGGCTGATCGGTTGCTTCCTTGCGTTTGATCAGGGCGAGGTAGAGTGCATGGCCGAGTTGTCTGAACTGAAGCCCGCGTAGGGCAAAGGTGAGCCAAAAACCAGTGCCGACGAGGAGAATCAACATGGGCGGGCCCCAAGCGAAAGCGCCTATTTTGCCCACGATGACATCCAGTTCATTTAAAACATCCATTCCCTCACTCCTTTGTTGTTTTTCAAAAATTTTAAGTAGTTCCTTGAAAAATAGCCAAGTTGAACGAAACGCTTGACGTACGCAAATTTGCCAACATACAGAGGTTAAGCTCATTCGTCAAAACAAGAGCGGTAAAATCGGAAAAAAATGGGGCCTCTGAATGAGGGGCAAAAACGGTGAACTTTGACAATAATCAGGATGGGGGCAAACGGAGCCTACAGGCGTTGAGTGGTATTTTTTTGTTCGATGGCAAAAAAAAAAATGTGCTCAAAAGCACAACCAACAGCGAGCGGAACGATCTAAAATCAGTACCTGTGGTGGGTTTGAGTAAACATACCAAACCTTCTCTTTAATTTTTTAGTGCGAGAAGGGCAAAAAAGCGATTGGCGTAAGAGAATAATGCATAAAGTAATCGAGGTTGAAGGCTGGCGTATGTTGGAAAAGCGTTTAACGTACTGCTTTTGTTGGTTAAAATGACATGCTGGAATGAAGAGCCCATCCAATTCAATGGAGTTGAGGGGCATGAACAAACAAATCTACTTAGAAAAATTACATGACGACCGCCCTGTTTGCCCTATGCGTCGGGCTTGCCTTACTTGTTTGGAGTGCTGAACGTTTTGTCGAGGGTGCTGCCGCGACAGCACACCACCTTGGAATGCCACCCCTATTGATTGGAATGGTTGTTGTTGGTTTCGGCACCTCCGCCCCCGAAATGGTGGTTTCAGCGTTGTCCGCCTCTCAGGGAAATCCCGGTATTGCACTGGGCAATGCTTATGGATCTAATATCACTAATATTGCTTTGATTTTAGGCCTGACCGCTGTGATCAGCCCTATTATGGTGCATTCCCAGGTCTTGCGAAGGGAACTGCCTTTATTGATTGTCGTGACCGCAATTGCCGCCTTGCAATTATCAGATGGTGAGATTTCAAGGCTTGATGCCTGGATACTGCTGGGGCTTTTCGCTGGGTTGATGGCCTGGACAATTCGTGAGGGGGTAAGGCAACGGGCCGATACGCTTGGTGCAGAGGTCGATCAGGAATTGTCCCACAACAGGATGTCGCTTGCACGCGCTCTTTTTTGGCTGGTGCTTGGTCTCCTGTTCCTTGTCCTCAGCTCGAGAATACTTGTGTGGGGGGCTGTGGTGATTGCTCGCAATCTGGGAGTCAGCGATTTGCTGATTGGCCTGACCGTCGTCGCCATGGGTACATCTTTGCCCGAGTTGGCTGCTGCTCTTATGGCCGCTCGTAAAGGCGAGCACGACATTGCTCTGGGTAATGTGATCGGCTCCAACCTGTTCAATACTCTGGCCGTAGTGGGTATTGCCGGGGCAATTCATCCAATGACGGTCGCGCCGGAGGTCTTTTCCCGCGACCTGTTGGTCATGTCTGGATTAACCCTTGCCCTCTGTGTGTTCGGCTACGGCTTTCACGATCCGGGGCGAATAAACCGCTACGAGGGCGCGGCTTTGTTGGCAGGATATATCGGGTATACGGGGTACTTGGTCTGGAGTTTTATCAACTGAATGCTGATATTGTCCTGAGAAGACCTGCGCGCGACAGCATACACTCACAGTGCAGATATCTGATTGAGATGCACTTCAAATTGCAGCGCCAGTTCGGCTAGCGTCTTGTCTCCGGCCAACGCCGACAACGCCACTTTCGCTTTGAACGTCACTGAGTGTTTTCGCCTTGTTTCTTTTCCCATTGCACTTCCTTGATTAGGCCCTTCATCGGGCGCTGCTGGTAGCAGGTTTTCCACTTAAAGTCGTGTCCAATTTTACGGGACCACTCCTCCCTTGATTAATTCGGGAGAGAACCTTTTTGGGCGGAACGACTGAGAATTTCCTGGAATTAATTGGCGACGGTGTCTTGTAAAGGGTGTTGAAAAGTATTTGTAAAACTATCGGAAAATCAGCAGATTAGTAGCAGGAAGGGCGAAAAACGATTTTGCAGTTAACATGCTGATTCTTCGTGATAAATGGATGGTCGTTTCAACACCTTTTTGTAGCCTTGCGCTGAATTCCGGAAATTAGCTGGGGCTCTTTACGACTTCTATCTTTGTAATCAAGGGGGATCAGCAGAAGCCGTGCTTTTTGCCTTTGATTGATTCGATATCGATGCGAATAACGACAGTCCGGCTTAGATTTGTTTGTGGATATTCGAATTTTTTATCAGAAAATTGTGCGACGATCCTATCGAGAGCTCTGATTTTTTCTCCATCGTCAGTCACAAAAGCGACCTTGCCAAATCCAATAACGGTGCGATGCTGCGCTTCAAAATCACAGGCCAGATCACTTTCGACAACACCGTGATCAATGCTTATCTCAAAACAGATCTTGTTGTTTCGTTTCATGATGTCGATTTTTGTACCTGCTTGCGCCGAGTGGAAATAGATTGCCGTGCCGTCAAAGGCATAGAAAACCGGGACGAGGAAGGGCGTTTCCCCATCGGCCAATGCTATGCGCATAAGATGCGCTGAACCGAGAATTGCATCGATCTCGGCGCGGTCAGTAATTTCTCGATCTTTGCGCCGCATCGGGCAACCATGAGGGTGTCCTGTCTTTGATTCCTGCATAATGACTCCTTGATGTATTGTTTGGCTGTTCGATATGGGCGTTTCAGCCCGTCTTTCTTCGCCCGTTTTTACGCCTCGCCGCAGTCACATGACAGATTGGCCAAGAG
>JAQUEZ010000286.1 GCA_028684915.1 Desulfobulbus sp. | reverse complement strand
GCGAGCGGTTGGTCAGAGCCGGTTACGAAAGAGCTGAATAAAAGGAGGAGAGAATGATCAAAGGACGCGGCGGCGCTGGACGCGGCCAAGGGCGAAAGCCGGTGGATGTGCTATTGAAGCGGGAGGAAAAGGCCATCCGCCTCCCTGCCTGGATCTGGCAATGGATCGATCAGCAGGAGACCGACCGGGGGCACGTGATTGAGGAGGCGTTGAGGCAGTATTACAAGATTACGCCCCCCACGACGGAAGGACAGTAAGGGTTATTTGTCGGGAATAGTGAGAGGTGGCGGAACGCTGGCTAGGTATATTTACCTGTGGAAATTTAGGCAGTTTCGAGTGTTGCCAATACCACGCACAAGTGGTAGACAAATTCGGATCATTTCATTTTCACACAAAGAATGAGAAAATCAAGAGCACGGAAAGAATATCTCTCCTGCTCTAAAGCACTATGAACAGAAGCGTTTTACAAAAATCGCTAAGCGTCTACATACGCATACCGCTTGAAACAGCTGGCAGAGAGGAAGACCTTAAGGTATTTCATTAGGCCCTGCTCGCCAAGGTCTTCCGGAGGGAACTGTGAGCCAAGAATTCGTAGCCGATGTGCCGGACTCGATCCGTCCCTTTTTAAACGAAATTGCGGAACGCTTATGGGCTGAGCGCGCCGCTGTTATGGTTGGCTCGGGCTTCAGCAAAAATGCAGGCCAAGGGTTCCCCGATTGGAACCAATTGGGAGACCTTTTTTATTTGAAAGCGCATGGGGCCAAACCTGATTCAACTAGACAAAAATATCTAAATGTCCTGAGGTTGGCTGAAGAGGTGCAGGCAGCTATTGGTCGACCTGCGCTGGAAAACTTGCTGCGATCCAGTATTCCGGATCTGACTGTTGAGCCTTCCGGGCTCCATGTGCGACTCCTAGAATTACCGTGGGTCGATGTGTTCACAACCAATTACGATACCTTGCTTGAACGAGCCAGCGCCAAAGTAGTGACTCGGAGATATGAGCCGGTTGTCAACAAGGAGGATATCCCTTATGCCATCAAGCCCAGGATTGTAAAGCTCCACGGCAGTTTTCCCTCTGAACGGCCCTTTATCATCACCGAAGAGGATTACCGACGTTATCCACATGACTACGCTCCTTTTGTTAATACCGTTCAGCAAGCCCTTCTGGAGAACACCTTCTGTTTGGCTGGATTCGTGACAATCTCGGTAGAGATAAGACGCAAAAAATCTATCTGGTCGGAGTCTTTGATCTGTCGTCCGCTAGGTTGCAACTGCTAGCGCAACGCGGGATTATTATCGTTGATATGTCCTGCTGTGCCGGGATCGGAAAGCACGATCACAAAAAGGCTTTTAGTAATTTTTTTGGGTACATGCGGTCAAAAAAACCGGATGCTCTCGATTGGCCCTACAATCCTAAAACAATGCATCCCGACCAAAAATCGGATCGGGCCAAAGTTGTTCAGATGATCAGAGAAGAATGGCGAACACAGCGGCAAGCCTATCCAGGCTGGCTGATCCTACCGTACGGCAACCGTGAGAACTTATGGATATTTACGGAGCCTTGGATAACTTATCTTCCGAACACAGAAAACTCACACGCTGGGCTGGATATTCTATACACTTTCGAGCTAATCTGGCGGCTGGAACGCTGTTTGCTGCCGGTTTTCTCTGACATTGCTCACTTCTGCGAAAAACTCCTTGCAAAGTACGGTCCATCCTACACGGAAAATTTGGGTGTCAACCGCCTGAATGATATCCGGCAGGCGTGGCTGGTTATTGCACTTGCAATGCTACGCTTCTATCGCGAGGAGGGGAAGCTTGTAAAATGGAGGGAATTAGAAAATCAACTCAAAACCCTTCTTGATCATCTTTCGGCTGAACAAAAGGAATTTCTTAATTACGAAGGTTTTCTCTTTAGCCTGTTTTCCTTGGACCTTCCTAATGTAAGACAACGTCTCGACAACTGGCGGCCCAACGAATCGCAACCCTATTGGATGGCCAAGCGGGCGGGTGCACTCGCAGAAATCGGACAACTTAATGAAACAACTGATGAAATGATTCAGTTTTCCCTGGTCGAGTCTCGAAAAAAGAGCAAAAACGACACGAGCTCACCAAGTTATCTGACCGTTTCGAATGAAGCATATCAAATGCTTTTGTTGCGTTATGTTAAAGATGCCACCAATTGGATTTCGGATAACAGCGCAACACATGAAGAGGAAAATCTAATAAAGGAAGACCTTCGTAACGAATGGAATAAGCCTGAAAGTGGCCAGGTAACAGATAATTTAATCAAATCTCAAAAGGCATTCAGCAGTTTTGAAGAGGACTGGCATGACCTGCATGACAGGAAATCGGATGAAAGAAGGCTGGAATGGGATCATCGCCTCGGAATTATTCGTAATAATCAACGAATGAATGAACTAAAGCAACAAAATGCTCGATGGGATGAACTCAAAGCCTTCCGATGCGACCCATGGAATGAATTAAAATTCTTCGAACTGACCTTGGGAAAACCGCCTGTCGAGAGAGAAAACATCACTGAGAAACGAGAATTTGATATCGGCCGGGTCACCCGTACGCACCACTTCATAAGCAACGATCAGGAAGGACTCAATGCCTATTCTTTCCTTCGTTTTTGCGAAGAGGTCGGCCTGCCGTTTCGTGTCGGCAACTATACACTGGCGACTAAAGCCGCTGTCGCAAGCCTACAACGCATTTCGCGATATTCTTCTTTTTGGGCGACGGCCACGCTTGCCCGATTAGGGGACACGAAGGCTGTTGACAACCTGTTCAGCCGCGAATCCGTTTACAGCTTCACTGCTAGGGAGGCCGACCAACTCATTCAAAGTTACCTGGATGCACTCAACCAATGCCGGAGTGATATATGCGCGGGTGATGCTTTCCGAAATAACAATTACGGCTTACGGCTCGCCCAACTGCTGCCCGAAGTCATTTCGAGGCTATGTTGCAAATGTTCCATTGAGATGAAGCATCGCATCCTCGAGTTTATCACTGAACTCTACGCTTCTCCTGATAAAAGAAATTACAGCAATATTCAAAATCTGACCGATAGGCTCATAAGTTCTATGTCTGAAGCAGAGCAATACAGCCTAGTTCCGGCCTTGCTCAAAATACCTTTTCCAGAAAACATGAATCTGATCGTCAAAGATGAATTTTTAAATCCATTCCTGCTACTCGACCTCAATTTAAGGCCTGAATGCAGTGTAGAAAACTTGGAAATCCAGCCGGGATCTATTGGTAATTTATTCGAGCAAACTGTGTTGGATGACGTGAACCGAAGACGCTGGGCGATTTCTTCTCTGGTAACACTTCACAAGTTGCAATTGCTCGATGTCAATCAAATCAAGAAACTTGCCGAGGTCATCTGGCACCGAACTGACCGATACAACCTTCCAAATTACACAGATTATTACAAATTCGCCTTTTTGAGCCTGCCACACCCCGACGACATTGACCCTTCTTATCTCTTTAAGGCGTATGTCAAGGCAAGTCTGGAATCTGGACTGAATGTGGGCAATAGTATGTCGAGGGGGAGCATACCCCTCGTGCATGAGATTCTTGGGGCAGCAAGCAGCAATGGAGTAAATATCTGGACAACAGAAGATGCTGTTGAAATTCTTCATCGCCTGGTCAAATGGTGGAATTCTGACAAAGACAACCTGAGAGAGAAGGAATCCGTGCCTGCTGGTCCTTTTACATCAAAGCCAGAGGAATTCAGGTCGAGACTTGCCCGTATTGTGGAACTGCTCGCTAAGGTTGTAGGTCCGAAGCTCGGTGCTGATTCCTCTGACGATATAAAAAATTCACTCGACCAACTTCTTAAGGAAATACGGGCGTACGGCTTGCCAGCCCTGGAAGCTGAAGCGGCATGTCTTCATTTATACCCTGAACAAAAAGCTGATGTTTATGACCGAATTAATGAAGCATTGATTTCAAATCAAGATAGCATCGAAAAAGATGGCCTCAGGGCAGTTGCCAAAATTATCCTAGGTGACAGCGACGCCGAGGCCAATGCGGCGGGGCCTGAGCCGATATTGATGCTCAGCCAATACCTCACATGGTGCCCAAAGCATTCCATAACGCCAGCGCTGTGGATCGTTGTTCGCATTCTTAGAACCACTTCAATCAATTTCCCATCCAAGTTAGTGGTCGCTACGCAGAAGAGACTTGATAGGATTTTTACTGAAACTGCTTACGACAACAGCAATCAAGATATAACTTTCGACGAAAAATTGGAAATACGTCGCGTTTCAGCAATCCTTGCAGCTACATTATGGAGATATTGCAAATCATGCAGCTCATTTGATCCGTGCATCGTCAACAAATGGCGAGAAACATGTCTTTCCCCTGATGAATTTTCTGAAATAAGAAACGCATGGATAAATAACGAGGGAGCATACTTATAAAATAGGGGAAGAAGGCCGATTTTCTAACATGTGAGCTGAGTAAATAATCGGGCTCCACCCCTATTTTCCGCTGATGTCAATAGTCATATTTTTCTAAATTATCTTGACTCCCTGCACCCAGCGATCAGGAAATATCCATAAATCTTCTGTAAGGAGTGCTCAACATACAAATGATTGTTACACATAGGCTAATAGTGTGATAAATTTGTTAGTTGTTTTTACCTACAAACAGTTATTGAATTGTCAATTAATTATCAGAGAGAGCCTAGCATTACCAAAGTGAATAGCTGGTGATTCATGAACAATAAAAAGAAAACAGATAGGCTCGGAGTCGCTAAACTTGACCTGTTTTTTTCAAATTTCGGATGGCTTTTCAGAGAACAGCCAATACATGATTACGGAATTGATGCTCAGGTCGAAATCGTGGTGAATAACCAACCAACAGGTGACTTGATTGCTATTCAAGTTAAGTCTGGAAAGAGTTATTTTACGGAAACAACGGATACGGACATAATCTATCGTGCTGACAATAATCACATTGACTACTGGACCGCGCATTGCCTACCAGTAATTATTGTTTTGTATGATCCTGAAAATGACAGGTTGTACTGGGAACATGTCTCAGAAAAGACGTATGTCAGCGCTGGAAAAAGTTGGAAAATAGCAATTCCAAAAAATAAAATTCTTGATAATGAAAGTTTAGCAAATCTCAGTTCAATAACGCAGCCTCCACCATATATCCAGAATCTGAATAGACTTCGTTTGGATAAAAAATGGATCGATTTATTAGCCGATGGTGAAAGTGTATATGTTGAGTTTGAAGATTGGGTAAACAAATCTCTTTCAAGGCATACGGTAACTATCGGCTGTGCCTGCGAATCGATAAAAGAGCAATGGCCAACAATTTACGGTAACAGTGGTTCTATAGAAGGTTTTATATCGCACCTGTTTCCATGGGCTGATTATGAAACCGATGAGGATGCTCACAGAGAGTATATGGAGTCAGTATGGGCCGATGAGTGCTACGGAGGATATGACAGAGAGGACGATATTGTAATTTATACTGAGTCATTTGATGATTGGTACCAAAAACCAACTGAAAAAATTGTTCAGGTTTCTGACGAAGGAGAAGTTGTTGGATATAGACTTTTATTATCGTTAAATGTGATTGGCAAAGCGTTTTTAACGTTAAATGAGTTCTTGGAAGAGAAAGACCGAATGAGTGCTAGATTTATCACGCTCGGTTTCTAAGTGAAAGGCGCTAACATGAGCCACCTCATTGATATTGCTATAACTTTCAGTTTTACACTCCAACAGAACCTTCCTGATGTATTTTACGTGCATATATCTGTTTTCCCTGAACGGTCCCATCAAAACAACCTCAACTGCCGCTCATCCGACCGCCCCAAAATATTCCAGATCTGTCGTTCCTGCAGGCCATATTTCCTGGCCAATTCCACCCCTGAGTACTTGCCAGTATCATAATCCCGCCGGATACACCGGTCCCGCCAGCTGCGGGTCCAAGTCTTCCACCCGTAGATCCGCACCGGGGTGCCGTCGAACCGCTGGGCCAACTTGAGGGCGTTGCCAATGCCGATCAGCTCGGCCACAGTGCGCATGTCGCCGTTCAGTTCCTAGATCCGGGGCCAGGCGTCCTGCGGCAGGTCTATGACATCGTTCTGCTGACTCATTTCTTCTTGTTGCTTTGGGTATCCAACCGATGTTCCAGATCGGTGATCAGAATGAGCAGGGCCTTGTTGTCTTCCAGCCATTCAAACCGGTCCACCCCGAATTGCTTCTTGACCCTGGCGTGCAGCTTGGCCATGTCGTAACCCAGCTCGTGCCACAGGGCCAGCACCTTGCGCTGCTGCCGGGCTGCAGGGCCGGGTTTGATCTCGATGAACTGGCCATCCTTTTTCCGCTGCCGGCTCTTGTCACTGGTTTTCGGCGTCCAGCCTTTGGCTTTGAACAGTTTGATCAGCTCTAGGGCCTGCTGCTCGGTGAGTTCCTTGGCCGACTCCACCTGAAAATTGAACTGGAGAATGTCTCGCTAGGCCTCCTCGGTCAGGGCCAACTCCTTTTTAGCGATGTGGATTCTTGCCAGCGCGCTGTTACTTGGCGTCATGGGTCGCTCCTTTGTTCAAATCAAGATTGAGATGCCCGAATTCCAGTTTGTCCGCCTTATTGCTCAGTTGCCTGTATTTTTTAAACCACGATTCCGACTCTTTAATGCGTGTCCAAAAGGCAATCTGGCCCTCCACAGTCGTCGTGTCATGCGGCGTGCATTCCCCTCTCTTTTGGGAAATCTCCAGATATTTTGCGAACGCGGCATCTGCTTTGGCACGGATCACCTTGCCCTTGGCCTGGTTGATATCCCTCAACCGCAAATCAATCCGCCACACCCACCAGGCATCCGAGAATATCAGCGCCAAGAGTTCTTCTTTGTTGAGGGCTTTCAGTTGCTCAATGACGGCTTTGGCATTGCTTGCTTGTCACACCCTGGCTCTCCATACTGTTCAAGATATTTGCGCATGACCTCGCTTAAGCCGTCCGTTGAAGGCTGCCGCGAAATCCGGTGGCTGCCGTCGACTTCTTCCTTGCGTTGCTGCTGTTCCCGCTGGGTGTCCGCCTGGTTGGCCAATTTGTAAACGATGGACCGCAGATAGTTGTGGTTCTTCATCGGCAGATCCAGGGTCCCGACCAGCTCTTGCATCCGCTCCATGCCCATCACCCAGAACACCGGAACGCAGGGACGGTCCGCCTTGCCCTTTTCCGAGACAAACCCTTTGACCACCAGAGCGACCAGCTCCCTGGTCAATCGTTCCGCCTTGGTGGGCTGGATCGCGCAGCCGGTGAGTGGTTTGAACAGGGAAAGGTATTTCAAAAACGGCTTCTGCACCTCGTGGGGCAGTTCGGAAAAGGCCTGCAACAGCAGACCGCTTTCCGCCGCATCCACAAAACAACTCACCGGCGCCTTATAGGCGCAGCGAGGGCATTTTCCGTTCACGGGCATGGTGT
>JAQUEZ010000285.1 GCA_028684915.1 Desulfobulbus sp. | reverse complement strand
TTTTATGAGAAACGCATCCAGCACCAGATAAATTTTTTCCCAATATTCCGAATCAATAATCCGCCCCCGGTTCTGATACCAGTAGAACACTACTTGGTATTCGTTGTGATTGCGAATAATCATCTCACTCACGGTGACAGTGCCCCGTCCCCTGGCTTGAATCTCCACGGTTTTCACCGCGTCAATCCCCCAGCCGCCGCCGGGGATGCAATTCTTCGGCGAATGATAGCCGCCGCCAGTGCCCACCGACTCGTAGAAGGCCGTATAAAAATTGACCGTCCGCCCGGTTGAATCCGCATAGTTGTATTCGATGTAATCGTCCACACCGAGCATCTTGATCACCGCTTCCGTGGACTCGCGACTGGAAAGCGCTTTCCAATCCCCCAGCATCGTGGGAAATTTGCCGAGCGTTTGTTTGATCGGCGTCCTGAGGGTTCCTGAGACGCCCTGCAGGAGCACAAATGTGCTGCCGAGCAGGAAGAGCACCAAAAGCACTCGATAAGGCGAAATCGTTTTGCTTGTGGCACACGTAGTATGGTCCATGCCTCTCCCATCCATCAAATTATCAACTTCCTATCAGTTTTTGAACGATTACAGGCAGCGTCATCGTGCCGCAAACGAACATGAGGATTGCGACACCTCATGTTACATGCCGCGATGGGACGGGTCAAAATAAATAATTGCCAGTGCGCTTTTCCCCTGCCTCATCGCTTGGAGAAAAACTCGACGTAAAAGACTCCGCCTAACCAACCTTGACTTCAAGAAACGGCCTGTGTTTAATACTACACTGTCACTTATCCCCTTCACGTTTATTCCAACAAAAATTATGCCGACATTTTTTAACAAATACTATCCTGTGCGTAAAATTCTGTTTTTTCTTGGCGAGGGCCTGCTCATTTTTATCAGTGTGCTCGGAATCCTCATTCTTTTTTCCAGCTGGAAAATCTTTCTCATAGATCCGGCGGAATACACTCTCAGGGCTGTCACGGTCACCTTGGTCTTTCAACTCTCCCTCTATTTTTACGATCTCTACGATCTGCGCAAACCGGGGACCACAGCTGACACCTTTATTCGAATGATGCAAGCCTTTGGCGTCGGTTGCATTCTTCTGGCACTCATCTACACGCTGTTCCCCTCTATCATCATCTCGACTTCCATTTTCTGGAGTTGCTACCTTATCATTTGTGCAAGCCTGCTTATTTGGCGCTCACTCTACTATCTTGTTTTGGAGCGAAAACTCTTTGCCAAGGAAATCATTCTTGTCGGAACCGGCGAGACTGCGGCAAAAATAGCCATGGAAATCAAAGGCAACAGGGAATCTGGATTTGTCATCGGGGCATTGATCGGAACAACCGCCCCCACATTTGACCACGGCGACATTCCAGTGGCGGCAAGCCTAGCTGATCTTCACGGCAACCCGCGATTGTCCGGGATTGAGAGGATCGTTGTCGCCTTGGATGACCGAAGGGGGGCCATGCCCATTGCCGATCTGCTCAGCAGCAAACTGCGCGGTCGGATCATTGAAGACGGCATCTCTTTTTACGAGGCCATCACCGGGAAAATTCTGGTGGAAAAGGTCAATCCTGCGTGGCTGATCTTCTCGGAGGGATTTGATTGCGGTCGCATGACCTATCTGGTCAAACGGATACTTGATCTTGCCTTGGCGTTTCTAGGCCTCAGCCTCAGTTTGCCGGTGACGTTGATTACGGCGATCCTCATTAAGCTTGAATCGCCCGGTCCGGTTTTCTACCGGCAGGAGCGTGTGGGGGAGCGAGGCGATGTCTTTTCCATCATTAAATTTCGCAGCATGCGACAAGACGCGGAAAAAGACGGGGCCGTCTGGGCCTGTCAAAACGATAACCGGGTGACCCGGATCGGCGGATTCATCAGAAAAGTGCGCATTGATGAAATCCCCCAGATATGGAACGTCATTCGCGGCCAGATGAGTTTTGTCGGCCCGCGTCCGGAGCGGCCTGTTTTTGTGGATCAGTTGGTGCAAAAGCTGCCTTATTACTCGCTCCGGCACTCGGCAAAACCGGGAATCACGGGATGGGCCCAAGTGTGCTATCCGTATGGCGCTTCTGAAGAAGACGCCCTGCGCAAGCTGGAATACGATCTGTATTACATCAAGCACCAGTCGTTTTTTATCGATCTGCTGATTATTTTCCGCACCGTCAAGACAGTGCTATTCCAAAAAGGTTCGCGATAAAGATTGGGTGACGTGGAGCGCCCTCATTTTTTTCATTCCAAACACAACATGAGAAATCTTGGGATTTCTACGGTGCGGTCCAAACAAAGAAGGGAACAGATGTTCTGAGGGCAAGCCGAAATTACCAGCGCCAGAGTTCTTTTGAAGCGCTCAAGGTGAACAATACACGATGATCAGTGTACTGATCGCTGTCTAATTGACCGTCGGATACGTAATAGACGTACTTTACGCCAGCCGTGTACCAGCGGCCAAAGTCGTACTTCAAACCAAGACCAGCCTGATAGATGTCCTTATCGTAACTGACGTCGCCCGTGGCGCTTTCCACCAGGATGCCGGTGACGGCGTCGCGGTATCGGCCCTGGGGGTCAATCTGTGATTCTCGAGTATACTTCCCAAAAAGATTCAATCCGAGCGCCTCGGTGTACTGATAGGCAACATTGGCGCTGGCATTGTAGGCGTCGGTAAGGCCAGACGCGTCGGTGCCGCTGAAGTTCTGGGCTTCATACCGTTTATCCAACTGCAACGAGTAAGAAAGATGTCCATACTGCTTCATGAAAGTGAGGTAGGCGTTATACCCCCACGTTCCCTCCAACCCCTGGGTTTTCACATAGGAGGGGCCAGCTCCCACCGCCACGCGCGTCTGCGGATCAAAGGCATGATCCCAACCGGCAGACCATTCATGCGCCTGGGTGTCCCGTCTGGTGTCGCCGTCATATTGAGTTTCAGTGAGAACATATTTCACAGGGTACAAATCGTGCTGACTGCGGATATAGTCGACGCCAATGTTGGCGCCATACTGGTCCAGATCCGGTGTGCCCACGCTGGAGGATGCACCGGAAGTAATGTCAGCGCTATTGTAGAGACCACGGGTGTAATTGAGCCCCAAGTTGGATCGCCAGTTTGGGTTGAACCCATGGGAGAGATTGGTAAAGAAGGCGTGTTTGTCGTATTCGTCATAGGCGCGGCCCCCTTCATTTCCGCCACTGTTGTTGCGGAGCACCGAGTAATTATACCCACCGCCGAGAAGAGTGTTTTCCAACAGGGCATAGGAAGTTCGCACCCCCGCAGTATTGGTCCAATATTGGCGGCCGTTCAGGTCTCGCGAAAGGACGTCTTGAGGACTGCTGCCGTTTTGTCCATTGGAATCGGTTGCGGTCGTCGATCGAGAGAGACTTGAGGAAGATTCCGGGTCGTCGGAGTAGACAAAATCGTCGGACAGGGTCAAGGTCCATTTTCTTGTCAGATATCGCGCGTCGCTTATATTCAGCTGTTGATCGACTTCATTTTTATCGTCAACAAAGTTATAGCCCAGTTTCGGGGCGTATTGAATATTGAGCGTGTCGTACACGCCTTTAGAGGCGACGGTAATAGTCGGCCCAATATATATTTTTTGCGTGTCTCCTTCGTTTCCGTTGTCTGCTTGCTCCTGCTTGTACGTCCGTTCGCGGAAGTCGTACCCTGTCCCGGCCGCACCGGTGACAATAGTCTCCCGTGCGCCGGCAGAATCGGCGCTCGAAAGGCCAAGGCTGGACACACAGGCCAAGAGAAACAAAGACCGCTGCAAAAATTGCATGAATCGCCTCTCGCTCAATGGGCTACGACAACGTCACCAGGTTCAATTTCAATATTCTTTTCAACATTCTTGCCTTTGAGGTAGTCGTCGTAATCGAATTCAAATTTTTCGACCTTGTTCGATGCTTTTTCCTGTCCTTTCTCCACAATCAAATCATTGCCCTGGCGAATAACCGTCACCTTGGAATTCGCCCACTCATTAAAGCCGCCGGCCTTGGCCACAGCCTTCACCAACACTGTCGGATAATCGAGATGAAAAAGCCCTGGATTTTTCACCTGTCCCATCATCGTGTATTGACGGCTGTTGCTTTGCAACAGGGTTGCAATCACATTCGGCTCGTCATAGACGGAAGCGTATAATTTTTTGAGATAGTCGGCCAGTTGGGTGAGCGTCATGCCGACAACGTAGGCGTCGCCGATATGGCGCAGTGAAATCCGTCCGTCCGCCCCTACCTCGCTGCCGACCCCGCGCCCACGAACGCCGTCGTGAGCGGCCGGCGCCGCTCCATCGGCAACGGCAGCAGGTTCCGTTGCGGGATTTCCAGGCCCGATCGACATCGAGCCTTCGCCATACACCTCAACATACAAAATATCACGATAGCCGATGATGTATTCCCTATCCGACTGAACCTTGCCTTTCTTGCCCAGAATCTCTTGCCGATACTGTTCTTTGGCTTCCTTGGAGATCGCCTGCTCGCCCCCCGATTCGGCCGCCCAAGAGGACGCAGCCAGCAAACCAAAACAGATGATCACCCAAACACTTGCCTTTACCGCCTGAGAAAAAGTCTTCATACGCTCCTCGCCCCCAAAAGCTTCATGAGATAAATAGTTTGACAAACTATGCTACATACATAAAGAAAATAGTTCAAAGTATAAAATGGTTTCCCCCTTTTTTCTGGGTTTCTTGCTGGACATGCTTTAAGGCGCGTTGCCCCTAAGACTTCAGCGTGATGTGGCTCGCCTGGAAAAACAATCAGACTCCTCGCTTCCCAACTGTCGATCGCCTTTCTGCTGTGCGGTTTTTTTGTTCCTCAATCTCGACGACTTGATATACAATGACGAATGCACTCAGATGCACGCACCACAGACTTTTCCTTTATAATGGAGTTACTCCTATGCGATTAAAAAATCTCTTTCCACCCGCTGTTTTCCTCTTGCCTCTCCTGTTGCTGTTGTCCCTGTCCGCTTGCTCGGACGGCGGCAAAAACAAAGAGGAACACTACAAAAAAGCGATGGCCTACCTGGAGGCGCAGAAGGAAAAAGAAGCCATCATCGAGTTGCGCAATGCGGTGCAAATTGATCCTAAATATGCTGACGCCCGTTATCAATTGGGTCTCCTCTACCTCAAGAGCGGGGAGGTTCGTCAGGCCTTTGAAGAACTGCAACGCGCAGCAACCCTCGACCCCAAAAATCTCGACGCCAAAATCAAAACCGCCGAGTTTTACCTGCTGTCCCGCAAGAAGGATGAGGCGCGGAAAAATATCGACGAGGTGCTCGTCCAGGCTCCCGGCAACAACGACGCCCTGGCTCTGCTGGCCAACCTGGAGTTGATCGACGGCAAATACGACGACGCCATTGCCGCCATCGACAAAGCCATTGCCGGCGCGCCCAATGAGGATCGCTTTTACGCCATCAAGGGGCGGGCGCTCAGCGCCAAGGAACAATTTCCAGCGGCGGAAGCCGCTTTCGTCAAGGCTATTGAACTGGACGGCAAAAAACTTTCTAACCACGCCACCCTCGCTGCATTTTATGTGGAAAGGAAGGAGTTGAACAAGGCCAAAGCCAGCCTGGAAAAGATGGCCGCCGCCTTTCCTGATTCTTCCCAACCCTACATGCAGATGGCCTCCATTGATCTGATGGAAAACAATCCGGACGCCGCCGAGCAGCATTTGACCCAAGCGCTCAAGGTTGAGCCCAAAAACGGCAAACTCAAAACCGCCATTGCCGATTTTTACGCCAAAAACGGCAAATTCGAGCAGGCAGAGCAGTTGTACAAAGAGGCGATTCAAGGCGAAGAAAAACCCGAAGACGTTGAGGCCCAGCTGGCAAACTTCTATTTCGACTTCGGCAAATTTGACCAAGCCAAGGCTGAACTGGACAAAGTGACGGCCAAAAACGCCAAGAACGCCACCGCCAAGCTGGTGCAGGCCAAGTTCCAATTGAAAGACGGTAAGAATCAGGAAGCCCTCGACACCGTTACCGGCCTGATTCGCGACTATCCCAAATGGGGTGAACTCTTTTTTGTCAAGGCCCTGGCCCACAGCAACCTCAAGGATCTGAAACTGGCCAAGGAAGCCCTGCTCGAAGCCATCAAGCTCAGCCCTGGATTCAGCAAGGCTCATTCCCTGCTCGCCATTCTCTCTCTGCAGGAAGGCGAGTTCGAAACCGCCAAGAAAGAGGCGGCCACAGCCCTGAAGATCAACCCTCGGGATTTCCAGGCTGCTCTGACCCTGGCCAAGGGCGTCCTCTTCTCCAAGGAATACGACACTGCAGAAAAGATGTTCAGCGAACTTCACGCCAAGGTGCCGGACAACGTTGAGGTTTTGGGCAGTCTCGGTTTGACCTACATGGCCATGAAGCAGGAGCCCAAGGCTAAACAGGCCTTCGAAAAACTGCTGGCTATCCAGCCGGACAACGCCAAGGCCTTCACCTTTCTCCTCCAATTGGCGCAAAAAGGCGGAACTGCCAAGGAAGAGCTGATCAAGATGACCCAGGCCCAGATCGACAAGGCGCCCAAGAGCGGCGGCCTGCAGATCGTGCTGGCTAATCTTTACCTGAGCGCCAACCAACCGGACAAGGCGCTTGAGATTTACAACAAGGCACAGGAACTCGACCCTGAAAATCCGCAGCCCTACGCCATGAGCGCTATGATTCTGACCAAACAGGGGAAAACCGATCAGGCAATTACTGAATATAAAGACCTTTTGGCCAAGCAACCCAAGGCGCTCGGGGCTTATATGGGCCTGGGCAGCATCTATGAACAGACCGGCAAGCCTGATCTGGCCAAGGAGGCCTATGAAAAAGCCCTGGCGATAAAAGCCGACTTCGCGCCGGCCGCTAACAACCTGGCCTGGATGATCGCCGAAAGCAAAGACCCGGACCTTGGCGAAGCCCTACGTCTGGCCATGACCGCCAAGCAGCAGCAACCCGAGGACGCTCACATCATCGACACCCTGGGCTGGGTGCATTACAAACGCGGTTCGTTCAGCCTCGCTCGCAATGAGTTTGTTCAGGCCGTGCAGAAACAGGAAGACATGCCCATTCTCCGCTATCATCTGGCCCTGGCCCTGTATGGCGAGGGCAAAAAGCAGGAGGGGTCAAGGAACTCGAAAAGACCCTAGCCCAGACTCAACCCTTCCAAGAAAAGGAAGAGGACGCCGCCACCCTGAAGAAGTGGCAAAGCGAACAATAAACATCTAACAGGCGAGCCCAATGGACATTCCATCGCTCCCCGGACGGGAGAAGATCGTCGACAGCCGACAAATACAGGAACGGGTGCGGGCACTTGGCCGCCAGATCGCCCAGGACTACCACGGCCGAAGCCTGGTGCTCCTGGGGGTGCTGAACGGGGCCTTTATCTTCGCCGCCGATCTCTGTCGGGCTATTGCCCTTGATCTGGAAATCGATTTTATCCGGGTGACCAGTTACGGGGCGTCGACGGAATCTTCAGGAACGATCCGCCT
>JAQUEZ010000066.1 GCA_028684915.1 Desulfobulbus sp. | reverse complement strand
CGGCGGAATCTTTGAATTTAAAGATCAACGAGGCCGGCTTTCCTTTGTCATCAACAACTCCGGGGCAAAGGCGCAAGGACTGAGCATTAGTTCCTCCTTGCTCAATTTAGCGGTTGACGTACTGTAAGCGTATGAAAAGTTGGTTCGCTCATCTTCCCATTCGTTTTAAGTTGCACTTGATTGTGCTCCTTGCCTGCTCCATTGCGCTTTTTTTGGTTATGGTTGGCTCCTTTTCCGGGCAATGGTTCATGGTCCGTCAGCAGACCGCCGAAGAGGTCCGCACTTTGGGGCGGGTCATTGCCGGAAACTGCAGCGCCGGTGTCGCCTTCGAGGACCGAATTGCCCTGGGTGGTATTGTGCGTACCCTGGCGGCTAAGCCCAATGTGATAATGGCCCGGGTCTATGCGGTGCAGGGGACACTCTTGGCCAGCTATGAAAGTCCCCAGCTTTTTTCAAGGAAATATGATGTCGACGGTTTGAAGGCCCTGTCTTTTGATGGTTTTCGTTATCAGCGGCAGACAGCTGAACTCCTCGAACCGATCACCTTGGAAAAGGAGACCATCGGGTATCTGTATCTGTTGGTGAGTATGGAAGAGGTTGATCACAATCTGTTGTGGTTGGGTTGCCTGATGGTCGGCATGTTGTTTTGTGGTATGGGCATAGCGGTCCTGTTTTCCCGTCGTCTGTTACGGGGGATTGTCGGCCCGATCACTCTGCTCTCTGAAATCATGCAGCACATTTCAAAAAATCGGGACTACACCGTGCGTTCACCGCTCGCCAGCAAGGATGAGTTAGGCTTACTCTCCGATGGTTTTAATGGGATGATCGCCCAGATTCAAGAGCGGGATCAATATCTTGAAGAGCAGGTTGAGGAACGGACCCATGACCTGTTGGTCGCCAAGGACGCGGCTGAGGCGGCCAACCAGGCCAAAAGCTTGTTCTTGGCTAATATGAGCCATGAGATCCGCACCCCGATGAATGCCATCATCGGCATGACCCGTTTGGCCTTGGATCAGCAAAGCGATCCGTCGCAGAGGAAGTTACTGCAGACGGTGAAGAATTCTGCCGATAGTCTCTTGGGAATCTTGAATGACATTCTCGATTTTTCCAAGATTGAGGCGGGGCAGTTCCTCTTGAGCAAAAAAACATTTGTGTTCCGTCAGATGATGGAAACCGTGCTCTCCACCATGCATGTACCGGCATTGGAAAAGGGCCTGAAATTGGAATTGGTTGAAAATGAAGACTTGCCCCAGGTGCTTATCGGTGACGACCTGCGCCTGCGGCAGATTTTCTTTAATCTGGTGGGCAATGCCATCAAATTCACCGATGAAGGTTCGATCACCATTCGTCTTATCGAGGTGGTAGATGAGCAGGAACCGGGCTGGTGTACCCTGCATGGCAGGGTCATCGATACTGGAATTGGTATTGATCCGGAAAAACAGGAAAGAATCTTCAACACCTTTGAGCAGGCCGATGGCTCCTATGTGCGGAAGTACGGCGGAACCGGGCTAGGCTTGGCTATCAGCCGACAGCTGGCGGAAATGATGGGGGGGCAGATGTGGGTGGAGAGTGTTCCCGGCCAGGGAAGTACCTTCCATTTCACCCTGAAGATGGAGCGGGGCGAGGAAAGTGAGGCCCAGGGTTCCGTGGCAACCGGCGTCGAGCAGATGCAGCGAATTGTTGGCCTGCGGATTCTGGTGGTGGACGACAATGAGGTGAACCGTGACCTGGCACGTATGGTTCTGGAGCGCGATCACCAGGTTGAGGTGGCGGGAAACGGTCTAGCCGCGTTGCAAAAGTTGGCTGCCGGACTCAAGGTAGATGTGGTGTTGATGGACGTGCAGATGCCGGTCATGGATGGATTGACCGCTACCCGGATCATTCGCGCCATGGAGCAGGGGGAGAAGAGTGTAACGCCGTTGGATACGGAACTGGAGTCCAGACTCCAAGATCGTCTTGTCGATGGACACCTGCCGATTATCGCCATGACTGCTCATGCGATGGGTGGCGATCAGGAGATGTGTCTCAATGCCGGTATGGATGAGTATGTGACCAAGCCGTTTCATCCTGAACAGTTGATCGGTGCCCTGATGTCGCTCAAGGGACTGGATACCGGTACCTGGTGCACCATGGCTGGAATGCCCGCCCCGGAACCACCTGCGGAAACCGTGCAGGAAGGGGAAAATCCGGCCACCGTGGGCCAGGTTCGTTCACAGTTGCATGCCTCCGCGCATTTTTCGCTGGAACAGGTGGAGCGTCTGTTAACCACCTCTTGCAAGAGCGTCACTAAGCTTCTGCGCAGTAGTAAAAAATCGCTAGCGCAGAGAGACTTTCAAGAACTGGGTCTGGCTGCCCATACCCTTAAAGGAACCCTTTTGCAGTGCGGCCTCAATGGTTGGGCCAAACGGGCGCAGCACCTCTTTGAGCTGGCTAAACAGGAGGATGAACAGCTCGCACACGAAACCTTGACCCACCTAGGGCAGGGGCTTGTCGAGTTGGTCCTTGATGATGAAAACCAAAGTGATCCGACCGCTTCGGCAGGGGATTCTGCTGCTGAGTGTCGGCAAGCGTTACGGACACGAATTTTGGTGATGGAAGATGAAGAGGTGATTCGTGAGGTGGTTTGCGGCATGCTCCAGTACCTGGGATATAGCTGCGATCTTGCCCGCAATGGCGAGGAGGGATTGGACCTCTATAGCAAGGCCGCCGAGCAGGGCAGCCCCTACGATCTGGTCATGACCGATCTTCAGGTTGCCGAGGGAATGGGTGGTAAAGACATGGCCCAGGAGATTCTTGCACGTTATCCACAGGCGCGTTTGTTTGTCTCCAGCGGTGATTCTCAAGATCCGGTGATGCAGGATTATCGCGAGTACGGCTTTTTAGGCAGGGTGAAAAAACCGTACTCGGTGCAGAATCTTGCTGCAATGCTGGAGGACCTGTTCGGCAAGGACTGATGGCCTGGAGTCGCGGATTCAGCCAGGAGGCCAACGCAAGTCGCGCCCGCCAAGGATGTGCATGTGAAGGTGAAATACGGTTTGCCCGGCCTGGGCGCCGTTGTTAAAGACCACTCTAAATTGAGGGATGCCCTGTTCCCGGGCAATCTCGCTTCCCACCCGCATCATTTTGCCCACTATTTGCTCGTCTTCTACGTTCACGGCGGCGGGGCCTTGGAGATGTTTCTTCGGAATCACCAGGAAGTGAACCGGTGCCTGGGGCGCAATATCACGAAAAGCCAGGATATCGTCGTCTTCGTACAGTTTGGCCGCCGGAATTTCTCCGCGAATTATTTTACAGAACAGGCAGTTGTCAGACATGAGCGTACCTCTTTGCCCTTCCAAAGGTTATCGTGGTGTGCCGACTCGTGGCAGCATGTAAAAAACAAGGGTGTTATTGGTCCCGATGATTTTGATTGGCTCCATGGTAATGGGAATGGACTTGCTGCCCACTCGAATGTTGAGCGACTCCAGGGCATCAAGGTCGACCTGATACTCCCGACCGGTCAGGGCGCCAAGCATGGGGGCGAGGTCGTCACCGCCGTTTGCAGCATCGGGAAAAGAGGGCGTAACGTAGAGTTTGCGCCGGGCCGGATCAAAACGGGTTTTGAGGTTGCAAGTCACTGGAAAACGCACCTCACCCACTTGCAACTGGATATCCTGGCCGGCTAATTGGGTTGTCACTACCAGGTTGTGGCCAGCAATAACGCCCCGAATGGTAATACTATTGTTCGATATAGTCAGGGCGTTCAGCGATTCAAAGATGATGTCACCTTGCAGGCGGCGGCTCTGTGAAGGAATTTCGAGCGGCAGCATCTTCTGTACAGAGCTGAGGACCGTCTCTGCCGGTAAGGTGAGGACAATACTTTTGTCCTGCTTACAGGGGGCGGGATTCGGGAGCGATAAGCTGATTAGAATCCCAATACACAGGACCCCGATGAAACGGAAAGGTTTGTACTTGACCATGGGCTGAAAACAGGAAATGGTGGAGGTCTCGGCGCCACCACTCTCTCTCCATTAGAGGTGCTGTGGCTGCGCCTTAGTCAAAAAAATAAATTCCAGAGGCTGTTTAAGCCGCTAAACCAGCCGCTTACTGAAAAATGATGGCTTCGTAAAGCGTTCAGTCGTGGGGCACCAAAATAGCCTGTTGGGGAAACACGCAGCGGCATTTTTGGGGTATTTTGCAAGAACGACCGGAAAAAAATTAAAATGCTCTATTTTCATCGCTCTGTCAAGTTGGCCATCAAAATGGCCCTGAAAAAGATTCCCCTTTTACAGCGGTATCGTCATGGCTGATACCATCGTTGCAAATTCACCGACTCCAGTACTGGAGGTGGGGCATGAATGTCGGCTGATCGGGGCTGATCCTCGTTTGCTTGCTGCCATTCGTCAGGAACTGACTATTGAGAATCCCAAATATCAGGCGGCCAAACAGTTCGGTCGCTGGATCGGTAAACAACTGAAACCGCAGTTGTTCTTCTATCGGGAAGAGGCTGGTGCGCTGGTGTTCCCCCGCGGTTTTGGTAACCAGGCGGTTCGCATCTGTCGGCGGGTTCTGGGCGTAAGTCCGCAGCTTCGAGACCAACGGCGGTTGCTGGATGCAATCGAACTTTCTTTCCTGGGAGAACTGCGTCCTTACCAGGAGCAAGCCGTACAGGCGGTGCTCGATCATTCCTTTGGTGTTTTGGAGGCAGGGACCGGTTCGGGCAAAACTATTATGGCTCTGGCGGTCATTGCCCGTCGGCGGCAGCCAACGCTGATCCTGGTACACTCCAAGGAACTGATGTATCAGTGGCAGGAGCGGATCCAACAATTCCTGGGCGTGGGTGCGGGTTTGGCCGGGGATGGCCGTTTGACAATCTGCCCGCTTACTGTGGCTATTGTCAACACCGCCAAAAAATACCTGCAAACTCTGCCGGTTCAGTTCGGCCAGGTGGTGGTCGACGAGTGTCACCGCGTACCGTCCAGTCTGTTTACCGAGGTGGTTTCCGCCTTTGATTGTCGGTACATGCTCGGGCTCTCCGCCACCGCCTTCCGCCGGGAAGACGGGATGACCCGCCTGATCTATATCGCCATGGGGGAGCGGGTTCACCAAGTGGACAGCCGCTTGCTTGCCGCAAGTGGGGCGGTGCTCCGGCCTGAGTTGGCCCAGCGGTCGACCGAATTCAATTACGGCTATCAGGGGGAATATGCCAAACTGATCCAGGCTCTGGCAAAGGATCTCAACCGTAATCGACAAATCATCCGCGATTTGTGTACGCAGCTTGCCTCGGGGCATGCCGGAACGGTTTTGCTGGTCTCGGATCGGGTGGAACATTGTCAGGTGCTTGCCGACATGTTGGCTGAAAAGGCTGTACCAGTGGCTGTCCTTACCGGTCGTACCCCACCCGAGGAGCGAGTGCGCATCGTGAATGAAGTGCGCGAAAATCAGGTGCAAGTGTTAGTGTCCACCCTCCAGCTTATTGGTGAGGGTTTTGACTGTCCAGGCCTGTCCACGTTGGTCCTGGCCACGCCGATTAAGTTTGAGGGCCGCCTATTGCAGGTGGTGGGCAGGATCATGCGTCCGGCCGAGGGCAAGCATGCACTGGTGATTGACTATGTCGATGAACGAATTCCCGTGTTACGCCGCTCAGCCGCCAGCCGCCGGGCCGTGTTTTTAGCCTGGTGACCGGAATACGGTTCAATCTCCTTGTCTTTTTGTTCTTCTTCAGGTAAATATAACTTCTTTTATCCTCACCGTCTGAAGGTCTGTTGAAAGAACCGCTACACCTTCCTACCTTTCACTCGGTACACATCCCGAATCGTGATAGCCACGTAATACGTCCAAATAGGGAAGTTTTACCTCGCAAATTGAGCGTTTTACGAATCGTGGAGCGTCGTTCTTGAAGCTTTTGACAAGAGCGATCATCGTATTGGCCTTGTCAAAGCCCAAAAAACAATAAGACACGCATCGCCAATAAGATACCTTACGAAGCTCGAAACGTCTTCATACGACTTTTCACGAGCAGGACAATTATTCATTTTCCCGTTGATTCCGGGATTTCTCGTTTAATCACCACAAAGAGCCCCCAGCGTGGGGCAGGAGCAGTATGGATCAGCAGTTTATTCGCAATGTCGCTATTATTGCCCATGTTGACCATGGGAAAACTACCTTGGTTGATCAATTATTTCGCTGCAGCGGCATGTTCCGCGACAATCAGCAGGTAGCCGAGCGGCTCATGGACTCCATGGACTTGGAGCGGGAGCGCGGCATCACCATTGCCTCGAAAAATGGTTCTTACACCTTCGGTGACTACCAGATCAATATCATCGACACCCCCGGCCATGCCGATTTCGGTGGGCAGGTTGAGCGGGTTCTGCGTATGGCCGACGGTGCGGTGCTCCTTGTTGACGCCCAGGAAGGTCCCATGCCGCAGACCTTTTTCGTGGTCAAAAAGGCGTTGGCCGCCGGTCTCCCCATTCTGGTGGTGATCAATAAGATCGACAAGCCTGCTGCCCGTTGCGACTGGGTTGTCGACCAGGTTTTTGGTCTGTTGGACCGCTTGGATGCCCCTGATCACATTCTCGATTTTCCCGTTGTCTACGCCTCAGCCAAGGCGGGGTATTCGCTGGTTGAATTCGATGATCCGGTCACTCCCGAAACCGGCATGCAGGCTGTCTCCGAGATGATCGTCAAGTACGTGCCGCCACCTTCAGGCGATGCGGATGCACCGTTACAGCTGCAGGTCAATACCATTGATTACTCACCCTATATGGGACGCTTGGGTATCGGCAAAATCGTCAACGGTCGGCTCGATCTGCGCACGCCGCTGGCGGTCGCCCGTCGCGACGGCTCGATTTCGTCGGTGCGGATCAACAAGATTTTTGGTTTCAACGGTTCCACCAAGGTGCCGATGGAAAGCGCTTCGGTGGGTGATATTATTGCCGTAGCCGGGATGGAGGATGTGACCGTGGGGGTAACCTTCACCGATCCGCTCAATCCCCAGCCCTTGCCGCTGATTGAGATTGATCCGCCCACCATCTCGATGAACTTTATCCCCAACGACTCGCCATTTGCCGGTCAGGACGGCAAATTCGTCACCTCGCGTCACCTTGAAGAGCGACTCTCGCGGGAGACCCTCTGCGACGTTGCCCTGCAGGTCGAGCCCTTGACTGATGGTGTCGGTTACCGCGTTTCCGGGCGTGGCGAGCTCCATCTTTCTATTCTCATTGAGAAGATGCGACGTGAGGAATATGAGTTTCAGGTCACTCGACCCCAGGTCATCATGCGTGAGATCGATGGTCAGCTGATGGAACCGTTTGAAGAGTTGTCGGTTGATGTGGATGAGCAGTTCCAGGGCGTGGTGATCGAAAAACTGGGCAAGCTCAAAGGTGTGATGACCGATATGATGGTGGAAAAGCAGATGGCGCGGATGAAATTCAAGGTCCCCACCCGTGGACTGCTGGGTTACCGTTCCGTCTTTATGACCGATACCCGTGGTATGGGCGTCATGAACTACATCTTCGCTGAGTGGGGCTCATATGCTGGTGAGATCCAGAACCGGGTCAATGGGGTGATGATCGTCAAGGAGCCTTGCACCACCGTGGCCTATGCCCTGTTCAATCTGCAGGATCGCGGGAAGCTCTTCCTTCCTCCAGGGATTGATGTGTATCCCGGGATGATTATCGGCGAGCACTGCCGCCCCGCAGATCTGATCGTCAATCCGGCCAAGGGGAAGAAGTTGACCAATATGCGTGCTTCCGGATCCGATGAGGCGGTTATCCTCACTCCGCCGGTTGACATGAGCCTTGAGGACTGCATATCGTACATAAACGATGATGAGTTGGTGGAGGTAACCCCCAAAGCCATTCGTCTGCGTAAACGTAAGGATGCAAAAATTCGGGGATAATGATTGTCCCTCCAAGGAGGGCGTATGAACGAGTTGCTCATGCTTGGTGTCGCCGTTTTGGCGGCTATTACCGCCTTGATCGTCCTGATACGACGGTCAGGCGGTGAGTGTATGCCCTGACTGCTGATGTATGGCTCCGCAGGTGCGGGGCTTATCGCTTATGTGGTTTTAAAAACAATTTTTTAGTGCAGAGCATTTCTTGAGGGTTCATGGTTGCCAGCCGTCAATCACAGCCATTGTTTTCGTCTGACGATACCTTGGCGGTTATTCGGTCGCGGATTAACGAAAAACGGCTGTTTGAGGCCCATTTTCTCTGCCGGAAACTCGGTCATGATTTGATTGCTGCGCAGCGAACCGCTGTTGAACAGCAGCTGGCCGCTTCGCTGAAGCAGGTTGAGCAACTGAGAAGCGATGCCAAGGTATTGGTGGCACGCGGCGAGCTTGGGCCTGGCCGGGAACTCTATGCGCGGATTGAGTCGATTGCTATCGATGTTCCGGGTGTGCCTGAAGAGATAAAGGCGCTTGCCGGAGCAGAGGCTCTGGAGGCTCGGCTGTCGAAACCGGTCTTGCCGGTGAAAGAGATTACGCCCGTTGTCTCCAAGGGTGGCCTGCCACCATCGGCTGTAACAGTGAAGAGGACAACGGTTCGGGAGACCGTTTCTTTTTCGTCCGAATCTACCCGGCGAAATCTGGTCATTCCCAGGCTCTATTGGTTCGCCGGTTTAGCCGGTATCGTCCTCTGCCTTCTGCTGGGGTTGTGGGTCTATTGGGGCACCGGGGGCAAGCCGCAACCTGCTGAAGTGCCTCCATCCCAATCTCCCGGAGTAACGACAGCAACTTCGAAAGAGATCGTTTCCGCATCGCAACCCTTCCCGCCGTCGCCATCCTCCGCCCCCCAGGCTTCAATTCCGAAAGAGACTGCTGCTAAAGCTCAGCCGTTGGCAAAAGTACCCGTGCAGCCGGAACCGGCATCTCCACCCCCACCCCAGCGGCCGTTGCTCAATCTCGGCGGTTTAAAAGTCGAGTAGCTTAGCCCTTTGCCAGGGACATCTATTTAGGTAGATTGCCGGTGGTCTTGAAATTGAAATAATCGCTTAAAATCTGGGCATGATCAAAGACCAAATCCGGCAGATTGTGCTCAAAAAAGATTTCCGCCTTTTGGGCATCATCGGCAGCCACTGGCTTACCGCTGGCCGTGGCTATGAATACCGTTGAGGCGGTGTGCTGGCGAGCGTCCCTCTGCGGATCCGAATAGGTATGCAACTGGCGCTGCAACGCCACTCTTAATCCCGTCTCCTCTTGGGCCTCTCGTCGGGCCGCATCTTCATACGCCTCCCCGTAATCAACAAAACCTCCGGGAATGGCCCAGCCATAGGGCGGGTTTTTCCGTTCGATGAGGACAATGCCGCCTCCGGTTTCAATGATGATGTCCACTGTGGGCGTAGGGTTGCGATAAACACTGATTTTGCTGCCGCAGCTGGGGCATTGCATGATAAACTCCTTGAATTAGACCTGACTTGGAGGCGAGGAGAGGTGCCGGGAGCGCGCGGATGCAGGCTACATGCAGAGATGGCGAATCTCCTCCCAACTTCGGACAGAAGGGAGTTGATGCCGATTCCGGTTCCAGGGTTGGCTGAAAACGATGGAACGGATGCCTGCCTGGTGGATCTGCAAACAGGTTTCCGCTCGGTCGTCGATGAAGGTGCTCAGTCCTAATTGCTGAATATGCCGTACTTTGTCATCGTGATCTCCCATGGCCACCACCTGCATTCGGTCATAGACTTGGGGGCTGAACATGCGCTGTAACCAGTCATGCACCGGTTCGGCCAAAGGTCTGGCTGTGACAATGGTCACCTGGGCAGCATTGCTCAACTCGGCCAAAACTTCCACGGAACCGGGCATGGGGAGCAGGCCGGTTCCAACGGAATCTCGCAGAATCTGCAAGAAGATGGATTCGGCAATATCGGTCTTCATCCCCAGGCAATGTTCCACAGTGAAATCGGTAATGTCCTCGGGGCTGATCCCGCAGTGGTCGTACTGTTCACAGGCGATACGGATGAAGGCTTCAACCGTATCAGCGATGACCCCGTCGAAATCAAAACCGATTTCAGCGGGGTGAATTTTATTAGCCACTAGTATTCCTTTCGTGCTTCGTCTAACCCGCGGTTTGCAAAAAAACGGTGCTGTTTAGCGTTTGTTTTCAGGGCTATCACTTTTCGATCTTGCCGTCCTCGACAATGACTTCGTACTTGTATCCGGCGCCAAAGTCGCGCTCAAAGTTGAGTGTGCCTTCAATCGTGACGATGGCCCCTTCACCCGGATTTTCCTGGGAGGTCACCACCAGATCATGATGGTTTTTCAGGGGATTACCGGTTCCATCCTGGATATGGATCCAGTTCTTCCCCATAATCATCTTGGAAACTTTCATCACCTTGCCGCGAACCCGTACGGTTTTTCCCTGCAGTTCCTTGCCCTGCTCAAAGCATTCTCCCACTGAATAGCTGTTGGGACCAGTGGCTTTAATGACATTGACATCACTCGATGGGACCACGGCTCCTGAACTTCCAGTGGAGGTACCCATACCCATGGCCATGACGTTACCGCCGCTGCTGCCCTGTTGTTCCGCCTGAAGGGCGGCGGAAAATCCGTCTTTTTTCTCTCCAGACTCCGCTTGGACTGCCCCTGCATCTTTTTCAACGCCTGGGGAGAAAATGATCGCCTCAAAGGTACGATTCAGCGTTTTGGAGGTGAAATTATTCATGGTCAGGCCGGGGGCGCAGTTGACTTCCTGGCCGACTTTGACCGCTGTTTGCGGGATAGCAACCCATACTTTTCCCTGTGCCGCATCCAGCAAAAGATAGGTATAACCGTTACTGTCCATGGTCTCGGCAATTTTACCCTGCAGGGCAACGCCATCCAACGGAGCTTGGACCGCTGACGCTTGTCCCCCTGCGGGTGGCTGGGCCTCGGCGAGAACGAGTACGGGGGTAATCAAGGTAAGCGTCAGAGCGGTATGGACAAATATTTTTCGCAAAGAAAACATGAAACTGTCTCCAGGTAGATAAACGTGGATTAAACGGCTGCAGTCGGAATGTGGCATTGATACTGGCTGCACACCTTTTCAATCAATGAGTTTTAAGAAGAGGGGGCCATTCTGTCAACCGAGCAATTTGCCGGGGAAAAGCTCTGCGAGCAAGGTTTTGATGGTTGCTGCCCACACCTGGTAGCCTCTGGTGCTGAGGTGAACCTGGTCGTTGAGGAACCCTGGGTGGGTGATGGGCAGGCAGTTCTCGAGAAAGGGGCCGACCGTATCGAGAAAGTGGCAATTCTCGGTCCCCGCTGCGGCCTCGGCAAGCCCGCGGTTGATCTCTTCCAGATCATGCGGAGCCACGATGGGCATGGGCATGAGCGAGTTCAGGATGAGAGGTGCTGACGGGTAGCAGAGCCGCATGCGTTGGAGCATGGTAATGAGCATGGTTGGGAAAAAACGAGAGCCGAAAAGGAGATTGTTGGTCCCGGTCTGAATGAGGACCACCTCCGGGCTGGGGTAGGCCTCAATTTCATCCATCAGGCGGGCGGAGAGCTCTTCGGTCATTTCGCCGGCAATCCCTCGGTTGAGTACTGCAACCTCCGGCAGGTGGTGAGTCCAGTCTCCCCATTCCACCAGTGAATCACCCAGCATCAGCAGTTGTATCATCGGTACACCCTTTATGGTTGTGACTGCAGGACAACGCAGCCCATATTGACAACAGCAAATTTTTGGCCACACTCTACCGTATCACCCCGGTCGGGGTCAACGAAGTCAAGCGGTCCGAAACGACCGGTATCAATGATGCGCACCCAGCGGCGGTTGCGGGTGGGCGCGGGCACGGTGAACTCCACCGGATGTTCCGGGTCACCGTTGAGCATGATGAAAAAGTCATCATCTTCGGGTTCAAGGGAGGTTCCATTGAGCAGAAAGGCGAGCGTTCTGCAGTCATGTGACCAGTCCTGTTCGCCAGGTTCTAGGCCTTGCCAGGTAATTTGGAGGCAGTGGGCTGGGAAGCTGGAATCCTGATCACGGGGGAAAAAATCTTCGCGGCGGAAGATGGGATGTGCCCGGCGTAATTCGATCAGTTTGCGAAAAAAGCGCAGCTGCTGGGCGTTTTTACGGACCAGAGACCAGTCAATCCAACTGATGGAATTATCCTGGCACCAGGCATTGTTGTTGCCTTTTTGGCTGCGGCCGAATTCATCGCCAGCCACCAGCATAGGCACCCCTTGGGAAAGCAGGAGAATGGTGGCCATGGTTCGTTTCCGGCGGGAGCGGAGGGAAAGGATCTTTTTGTTTGCAGTCGTCCCCTCGATGCCACTGTTCCAGCTGTTATTGTTGCTGTCGCCGTCCCGGTTGTCTTCGCCGTTATCCAGGTTGTGTTTTTCGTTAAAACTGACCAGGTCATCCAGGGTGAAACCATCGTGGCTGGTAATGAAGTTTATGGAGTTGCTCGGACTGCGGCCGTGAGCCTGATAAAGGTCTGAACTGCCGGCTATACGAGTGGCAAGGGGTGGCACCATGCCCGCCTGACCGGTGCAAAAGGCGCGGACATCATCACGGAAACGGCCATTCCACTCGGCCCAACGAGGGTGGGGCGAGAAACTGCCCACCTGGTAGAGTCCGGCTGCATCCCAGGCCTCGGCAATGATTTTGGTGTCGGCGAGAATAGGGTCTTCGGCAATCATCTCCACCATCGGCGGATTGGCCAGCACCTTGCCCTGAGCATCACGGCCGAGAATCGAGGCCAGATCAAAACGGAAACCATCCACGTGCATCTCCACAACCCACCAGCGCAAGGCGTCCATGATCAGATTGCGCACAATAGGGTGATTGCAGTTACAGGTATTGCCGCAGCCAGAATAATTGAGATAGCTTCTGGTCCAGGAATCAAGCAGGTAATAAATGGTGTTGTCGATCCCGCGAAAGCTGGTGGTCGGGCCATCGGCTCCGCCTTCGGCAGTGTGGTTGTAGACGATATCGAGAATAACCTCGATACCTGCTCGATGCAGCGCTTTGACCATATCTCGGAATTCATGCAAAGGCGCTTCAAGATCACTGCTGTAACTGCATTTAGGCGCAAAAAAGGAGAGCGGACTATAGCCCCAGAAATTTTTTAGCGGTTCTTTGGTGAAAGGATTGATGAAGGTGGGCTCATTTTCATTGAATTCGGTTACCGGCATCAGCTCCACAGCAGTGATGCCGAGCCGTTTGAGGTAGGGGATTTTTTCGGTGAGGCCTTTGAAGGTTCCAGGGTGACTGGCCTTGGATGAAGCATCACGGGTGAACCCGCGCACATGAAGTTCGTAGATAATGGAATCCCTGAGGGGAATATTAAGGGGCCGGTCTTCCTCCCAATCATAGGGCGCGACATCGGGTAGGCAACAGGGCTCACTTCCAAGGCAACTGCGTTCTTTCGCCCAATCCGGTGAGTGGATCTGTTTGGCATAGGGATCAAGGAGAATCCGTTTCGGCTCAAAGGCATGTCCCGAGGTAGATGGTGCATAGGGGCCGTTAATGCGATACCCATAACGGAAATCGGTTGGCGGGTTGGTCAGCAGGATATGCCAGATATCACCGGTTTTATGCCATCTTGGGTCAAGGGGGATTTCCACCTGTTCCAGGGCATCTTCATCGGAGGCGATCACCAAGGAAACGGCTTGTGCATGGCGGCTAAAGAGAGCGAAGTTGATGCCATTTGGCGTGATGCTGTTGCCCAGCGGCAGCGGCATACCTGCTTTAGATTGAAGAGTGATTTTCATCTTGATATAATAATTATTATCATTATAGTGAGAGTGCAGTCAGATGCATACATGATACTTGTTTGTTCGTCATTTTGAAACCGTCACGGAGGTAGGTATGGGTTTATTCAACAAATTAGTGATTTCAGGCATTCCGGCAATCGATTGGGAGATGACACCTGAATACACCTTCGGAACCTTTGAGAGCTGGGGCGGTAAGGAGCGTATTCGGAGCAACAACGAGCGCATCTACTATTTTTTTATTGATGCCTGGGATCAGGAGCCGAAACTCTGCCTTATGGAACGAGGTATCAAGCATGCTCAGGTAGTCGCAGAAATCCTCGCCCCGGCGGAGATGGTACGGCAGTGCGTCAAAGAGCAGGGTAAGGCAGCCCTCTATGAGCGGACTTTTGCGATCAATGAGCAACTGAAAAAATGGCTCCTTGAGCATGTGGTCAATAGCGAGGATCAATCCAAAGTTGTCCTGCTTGAGCAGTCCGAGCAACAAGGGCTAGGGGATTCAGGACTGCCGAAGAGAAACGTAAAGGATGCGGTGCAGGCGCGGGTGACTCTTCCCGATCAGGCGGAGGAGCTGAGTGAAGAAGATGTTGTTGCTCTGGTTAAATCGTATAATTTTGCCGACCAGGAGAGGAATCCGGGTGGTGATTTTGCCTGTGATCTTGTCGATAACAACGATGGACTCACGGTTACTGACACCGTTACTGGCTTAATGTGGCAACGGGGTGGGCTTGACATTATGAGCCACCGTTCCATGCGTCGGGGGATAGAACAGGTCAATCAAGAGCATTTTGCCGGATACTCCGACTGGCGTTTGCCGACCATGGCTGAGGCCCTCTCACTGCTTGAGCAGGAGAAAGGGGCGCATGATCAATTCTTGCACCCATGTTTTTCCGGCGAGCAACCCTTTGTCTTTGTTGATGCATTCAGAAAACCGGGCGGTCAGTGGTTCGTCGATTTCAAGCAAGGGCGGGCTTTTTGGTCTTCCGGCACCATTCCCGGTGGTTTCGGGCGTTTGTGCCGCAAGGAAAAATAGACGTCAAGCAAAAAAAGCAGTTGAACGACGGGATGCTCCTTAGTAGGATGTTAAACAATTCCAAATTGTTTTTGACTACAAAGGGAGAAACAAATCCTTGAAGCGCATATTGGTGGTTGACGACGAGGCGCAGATTCGCACCATGCTCACCCAGATGTTAGAGCTTGAAGGGTATACGGTCCATACTGCCGAAAACGGCGAAGAGGGCTTGGCCCTGGTGGGAAGATATGCCTTTGACCTAGTGATTACTGATATGATCATGCCGGTGAAGGATGGGCTCAAGTTCATAATGGAACTGGTTCGTGATTATCCGGACTTGAGGATTCTGGCTATCTCCGGCGGTGGTGCTATCAAGGCGGAGCGGTATCTGACCATGGCCGGCTATCTTGGCGATATCGCCACCCTGGAAAAACCGTTTAAACGGGAAATTTTGCTCGATCTGGTGAGTAAGCAGATCGGAGGTGAATAGCGATCAGCGGAAATGTTTTCAGATGGTTTTGTTGAAAAAAAAGGCCTGCATGTGATGTGCAGGCCTTTTTTTTTCGTTCTCGTGAAAACGCTGTATTGGCAATGGATAACTCCGCGGATTTATTGCCTCAGGTGTTGGCTTGGGCGGTTTGTGGTGTGTGCTTGCTCTTGAATCCGTATTCCACCAGTTTTGCCAGATCGGCCCACATAGATTCACTGCCCATAATGGCAACCACAATCGATTGGCCATCGCGGCTGAACTGGCCGACATACGTTTGGCGGGCAGCCACGGTGTAGCCGGTTTTCCCGCCAACTGCCCCGTCGATGCGCCAAAGGGCCCGGTTGTGGTTGCGGAGTTTTTTGCCGTATGAGGTGCTGATGTATTTTTCCCGCACGCGTGCGGCAAAGGGTTCATGCTGCATGGCAAAGCGAAAAAGGTTAGCCAGATCGCGGGCGGTAGACTGCTGGCCAACGGCGGTCAGGCCGGAAGCTGTGCGACAGACGGTGTTTTTTGCTCCCCACATCTTGGCACTGAGTGTCATGAGATGGGCAAATTTTTCCTCGCTCCCGGCAATTTTCTCCGCCAGCGCCACGCTGGCATCGTTGGCTGAGGCGAGGAGAACTGCGCTGATCAGGTCATCGGCAAGGTAGACGTTACCCGGTTCGATAAATATCTTGGAACTCGGCATATTGGCCGCATAACGGCTCGCCTCGACCTGATCGCTATTTTTGAGCGATTCCAGAGCGATCATTGCCGTGACGATTTTGATGGTTGAGGCCGGCTGCCGAGGATTATCCGCCATTTTGGCAAAAATTGTCTCGCCGCTGGTAGCATCCATAACCATCACGCTGCGAGCGCTAATCTGGGTGGCAATGTCTGGCTGGTTGCCGCAGCGTTCAGCGGGCACGACCACGGGCAGGGCACGGGCTTGGGAACGTGCGGCCTGTTTGGGTTGTGCTCGTTTCTTGCCGACAACTTTTTGCCGACTTGTTTTGGCGGGGACTTTTTTGCGGGGAGCGCTCTTTGCCGAGGTGATCTTTTTGGCGACGACTGCTTTTGGTGCAGCGGGTTTAGGCGCAGTCTTTTTGGCCGGAGCAGCTTTCACCCGCACCGTACTTTTAGTTATGGTTTTTGCTTTGGCGGCAGGCTGTTTTTGCTTCACCGTTTTTTTAGGAGCCACGGCAACAGCGGGACGAGCGGTTTTGCCAACGACTGCCGGGGGCACGAACAGGGCTGGGCTTACCAGGAAAAACAACAGGAATAGAAGAAGTCGTTGCATGGAAGGACGGGGACAGGTGAGGGGAACTGGATAAAATGATAAAGCTTATAACCCTTCCTCATGCCTGTCAAGCACAATGGCCGTTTTCTTTGAAAGTCAATCATTCTTATGGTAAACAGCCCTGCGATAAGCAACCGCAAGGTATTTGGATTGGGAGGAGCTATGCAGACGCAACCAGAAACAGCAGACCATAAGCAGGAGACACCGCAGGAGGTGCCCACTGATCAGATGGCGACGACCCATCTTCCGGCAATTCAGGAGAATCCGGTCACATTGAACGACCTGGTTGATATCAGTTGCCGGAAATTCCGAAGTTTTTCCGCCATTGGTATGGCCCTGGAAGAGCCGTTAACCTACAAAGCTTTTCACGAGCGGATCTTGGCCCTGGCGGCTTATCTGCAGCAACTCGGCGTTAAGGCCGGTGATCGGATCGCTTTGCTTGGTGAAAATTCCCATAATTGGGGCACGGCCTACCTGGCAGTCGTCCGCCTTGGGGCCGCAACGGTACCGATTTTCCCGGATCTTCCTGATGCGGATGTGCATCATATCCTGGGTGAGATGCAGTGCGATTGTATCTTCCTTACCCAGCGGCAGATGGAAAAAATCTACGATTTAAAGCAGCAACTGAAGCACGTTATCACCCTGGACGATTATCGCGATGATACCGGCCTGGTTGCCGTGCAGACCTTCAGTGATTTTCTTGCCGCCGCACTGTCCGAATATGGTGATCAGGCGCGTGATGAGCTCCTAGAATTTTCTCCCGTTGATACCAACGATCTTGCCTCAATTCTCTACACATCGGGAACCTCGGGATTCTCCAAGGCGGTTATGCTCAGCCACGGTAATCTTTGCGCCAATGCCCAATCAGCCAGCGGCATCATCGAGCGTATTCCCCCGGGGTGGGTTTTCCTTTCCGTTCTGCCTATATCCCACACCTATGAATTCACGGTCGGATTCTTGCTCCCCCTTCTCAAGGGTTGCCGCATTGTGTACGCGGGGAAGACGCCCACGCCGGCGGTGCTCCAGCGAATTTGCTCCAAGGAAAAACCCCAGGTAATGCTGGTTGTTCCGCTGATCATTGAGAAGATATTTAAAAAGCGGGTGGCTCCAGCCGTGGAGAAAAGCAAAATGCTTAGTTTTCTCTGCCGATTTAGCCTCAGTCGCAAAATGATCTACCGAAAAATCGGGGCAAAGTTAAGCGACTTCTTTGGCAATCGGTTGGAGGTCATGGGTATTGGTGGCGCAGCTCTGAACCCGGAAGTTGAGCGTTTTTTGCGTGATGCGGCTTTTCCTTTCATTGTCGGTTACGGCCTGACCGAGGCTTCACCGCTCTTGGCCGGCGGGCCCTACGGGGATCGTTCTGTTCGCCCCGGTTCCACCGGTAAGCCGGTGCCCAATGTAAAAATACGTATTGAGGACCCTCATCCGGAGACTGGCGTTGGCGAGATTTATGCCCAGGGCAAGAATATCATGCAGGGTTACCTCAATGATCCCGAAGCTAGCAAAGAAACCTTGACCGAAGACGGCTGGCTGCGCACCGGTGATCTCGGTCTGATCGACAGCGTGGGCAATCTCCATATCAAAGGGCGGTCCAAATCGGTGATCGTGCTCTCCAACGGTGAAAATGTCTACCCGGAGGCGATCGAACACAAACTCAATGCCTACCCTTTTGTGGTTGAATCACTGGTGGTGGAAAACCGCGGCATGCTTGAGGCCTGGGTCTATCCCGATTACGAATTCATCGATGGGAAGACCGCCGGGCAGAGTCGGAGCCAACGCCACCAATACATTGCCGGACTTCTGGAAGAAATGCGGACCTCGGTAAACGAACAGATTTCGGCATCTTCAAGGCTGTCGCGCGTTCTTGAGCGGCGTGAGCCCTTTGTTAAAACTGCAACGCACAAGATTAAACGCTATCTCTATTCCGCTGATACTATCCACGTGTAGGCGGCACCTACACGTTCATTCGTAACACCACTATAAAAAGGGGGGATCTCATGAAAAGAATTTTAGGTGCGGCAGGAGTCATTCTGCTGGCCGCAACAAGCCAGGCTATGGCCTCGGGCTACCGGATTCCGGAGCAGTCGCTCAATTCAACGGCCCGCGCGGGCAGTTACGTGGCCTATACGCCGGGCGCCGATGCTGCCTATTTCAACCCGGCCAATATGTCCTGGCTGGAGGATCGCTGGACCCTTGAGGCAGATGCCACCTGGATCCATCTGAGTTCGATTGATTATACAGATTTGACGACTCCAAGTCGCAATGGCAGCTCGGAATCGGAAGATTTTTTTCTACCCACTTTTTTTGTCGTCTCTCCAGACTACAACAATTTCCGGGTCGGTTTTTCCGTCACTGCTCCCGGCGGGCTTTCCAAGCGGTGGCAGGATCCCTATCCAAAGACCTTTGCGGAAGAATTTAGTCTGAAAATTTTTGATATCAACCCGACAGTCTCCTATAAGGTCAATGAACGTTTATCGATTGCCGCCGGTATTCGCGGCGTTTATGTAGACGGTAAGGTTAAAAGTGATGGTGTTGTCAGTGCCTCGCCTTTTGCGACGGCTGCGAGGAACATGGATGGAGATGCCCTGGAAGCCGGGTATAACCTTGCGGTGACAGCTCGTCCAGTGGAGAACATGAATGTCAGCCTGACGTACCGCTCAAATGTTGATTTGGGCATTGAAGGCAATGCGAATTTGGTCACAAGCCTGCCAGTGCCAACGAGTACCTATTCCGGGGATACGGGTGTAGAAATACCACTGCCTGCTGTTCTTGCGGTTGCGGTCTCTTATACCTTTCTTGATCAATTGACGGTGGAGCTAGAGTATGATCGAACCTACTGGTCAGAATACGATCAACTGGATTTTACGTATCCGACAACTTTTACAAACCCCATTCTTACTGCTGCGTTTGACAATGCTAAGCAAAAAAACTGGCATGATAGCGATGCGTGGCGAATCAGCCTTACCTATGACATGAAAAATAATCTCATCCTCATGGCGGGTTTTGCCATTGATGAGAACCCGGCTCCTTCGAATAATCTTGGCTTTGAATTACCGGATTCCGATGCCCTGCTCTACTCGCTGGGTGTTCGCTACAAAATCAATGATAATATGGAGATGGGTGTTGCGTATCTCTATGATGACAAGGAGAGCCGTACGGTTAGCAATGGAACGATTAATGGGACCTTCGATGATGCGTCTGCCCATCTTGTTACCTTCGGCTTTACTTATAAGCTTTAAGCGGCTCGAGCTCTTCCGTGAAATAAAAAAGGCCCGGCATTTGCCGGGCCTTTTTTATTGTCCAAGCAGGAGTGAGTTGGAGAAGCGGATGATCGGCATTATCAGCCAGCTGATCAAACCGGTGTAGAAAAGGGCAAGAAGAATGAAAAAACCGTAGGGTTCGAGTTTGGCATAGCTACGGGCGCTCTCCGGCGGGAGCAGGCCCAACAGGACCTTGGAGCCGTCCAGTGGTGGAATGGGGATGCAATTAAAGACGGCCAGCATGATGTTGATCCAGACGCTGGCGATCAGCATGGACACCAATGGTTGTAAAAAAACGTAGGGGAGAAACGTAAAAAAGTTGACCACCATGTGGGCAATAGCTGCACTGGCAAGAGCCAAAATCACATTGGCCCCCGGTCCTGCCAGGGCTACCTTGAGCATATCCTGGCGCGGGTTACGAAAATATTTAGGGTTTACCGGAACAGGCTTGGCCCAGCCGATTTTCATGATGATAAAGGCTAAAACGCCCAGGGGGTCAAGGTGCTTGAGTGGGTTAAGCGTCAGGCGGCCTTCGTTTTTTGCCGTCGGATCGCCCAGGCGCCAAGCTACGTAGCCGTGGGCCAGTTCGTGGACAGTGAGGGCAAAGAGCAGGGGCGGGGCTTGGATAATCAGCTGCCGCATAAAGGAGTTGAAGTCAAAATTCATCACGGGAAATATCCTGAAAAAGAAAATATGCTGTCAGTTTACGCTGAGGTTCATTTTGCTCAACAACCATAAGGGCTATCGGAAGAAAAGCGAGAAAAAACGGGTGAGGGGTTAGCGCTTTGTTGGTGCTGCCACAGGGTAGGTTCGGCGAACAAAGTCAAGGGCCTGCTGATGGTCGCTGATAACGCCGTCGAGCTGGTGCTCGATGAGATGGTTGAGGATGGTGCGAAACAAGGGGCCGGGTTTATAGCCCAACTGTTTGAGTTCGTTGCCCGTGACCAGAGGCTTGACGTTGCGCAGTTGAGTGACAAACAGAGAAACCGCCTGCTGAATGAACCGCTTGCGGGCAATGGTCATCAGGTAGAGCCAGCCTTCGGGTTCCAGATCAATCAAGAGCCAGTAGATTTCGCTGGGTTTGAGGTAGGAACGTTTGACCATTTCCAGGGCGATTTTTTCGACGTTGTTTTTTTCTTGGATCAGCTTTTTGCGTTGCTTGGGCAGCAGGTCAAAACGGTGGCAGAAATTAATCAGTTCCTTGGTGCGCGAGCGGCTCAGGATCGCCAGCAGGTAGACCATCCATGTTTCAACCGGGTCGGGCAGGTAAAGCAGGCGAAACCAGGATATGACCTGATGAGCCTGGGTCAGGTAGTGAACAAAGCGGCGATCGATTTTTAGGTTGGGACGCAAATCCGGCCAGAGAAAGGGAAAGAGTTTGAATGACTCCATCCGTCGCAGGGCTGGGAGTGGATCGTTTTCCGAGAGAATCAGTGCGAGCTCGTGAAAAAAGCGCGGCTCCTCAAAACGGTCAAATAGATTCATCTGCACCGTGTTTTTGATCAGTTTCTCGGTGTGGCGGGTGATGGTGAAATCAAGACGGCCTTCAAAGCGGATCGCCCGGAAAATGCGGGTGGGGTCTTCAACGAAACTGAGGTTGTGCAGGACTTGAATCCGCCGTTCTTTGAGATCGTTTTGGCAGTTGAAATAGTCGACCAGAGCCCCGAACCGTTCCGGATTAAGGTGGATGGCCATGGCATTAATGGTGAAATCGCGGCGGTAAAGATCAAGCTTGATCGAGCTTAATTCCACCGTGGGTTTGGCCGCCGGATGCTCGTAGTACTCGAGCCGGGCTGTGGCCACATCGATTCGGGTCTGGTCGGGGAAGATGACAGTGGCTGTGCCGAATTTTTCATGGGGATGAACAATGCCCCGGTGCTTGTCGGCCAGATATCTGGCAAAGGCAATTCCGTCACCTTCGATAACGATATCGATGTCGGTGTTTTTGACATGCAAAAGCAGATCACGAACAAAGCCGCCGGCTACATAGGCGTTACAGCCCAGGTTTGCGGCGGATTCGCCGATTTCGCGCAGGAGGACGATGATATCCTTTGCCAGTACCTGGGTGATGACACCGCCGAGATTACGGGTGCGTTCCACCGAGGGCCGTTCCTCGCCGCGCAAGAGTTCGCCGGAAAGATGCCCGGGGTCGTTGACCAAAAGGCCGATCAGATCGGTGCGGGTGATGACGCCGATAATCCTGTCCTCATTGAGCACGGGGATCAAGCGTTGGCGGTTTTCCACGATCAGCTTCTGCACATCGGCCAGGGTACCGTTCTCCGCCAGGGTGGCGATATCAGTGGTCATGTATTCGGCCACCGGCAGTGGTCCCAACTTATGGAAAATCGCCTTCTCCACCACCATTCGCGAGATCATCCCCAAGAGGCCAGTGGGATTGGGGCCGTTTTCCTGGCCCCCGTTGCTGCGCACCACCGGCAGGACGGTGACATTGTAGCGGGTCATCAGCCGGTTGGCCTGCTCAATGCTTATTTCCGGAGTCACGGTGATCGCCGGGGAACTCATCATCTCGGCCGCTACAGCCTTGGGGCGGACATGGTTATGCAACTGGCTCACCAGTCGTTCTTCGGCCTCGGCAATGGTCAGGTCGCGGATGGTTGCGGCGGCGGCCGAGGCATGGCCGCCGCCACCGAATTCGCGGGCCACGCTGCCGACGTTGACCTCGGGAATGCGGCTACGAGCAATGAGATAGGTCCGCTCGCCCATGCTGATCAGGGCAAAGAGCACATCAATATTTTCCATCACCATCAGCCGCTGCACCACCACGGCGAAATCATCAATGTACTCCTCCTCGGTGAGGATGCTGATCACCACGGTCACCCCGCGAATCACGAAGGACTGGGCCTGTTGCTGCAGGCGGCTGATGAGGTTGATTTGGGTCACTGAAAGTTCGCGGGAGACGAATTGGGTTACGATGTCCAGGTTGGCGCCGTGGCCAAGCAGCCAGGCTGTGGCGATCAGATCTTCGGCACAGGTGGAGGAGTGAAGAAAACTACCGGTGTCCTCATAGATGCCAAGGGCCATCAGGGTGGCTTCGTCCGGGCTGGGGATGATGCTGCGTTCCTGAAACAATTGCACAAAAAGCGTGGTGGTGGAGCCGAAATTCCTGATAATCTCAAGGTCGCCCTGCAGATCACCGGCTCCCTGTGGATGGTGGTCGTAAAGATGAATCGACAGGTGTGGATTGTGCAAGCATTCAGCCAGCGGGCCGAGTCGATCGGCCTGCCGGGTATCGACCACGATCAAACGCTTGATTCGGGTCAGGTCAATATGTTTGACTTTTTTGAACTCGTAGATGTTACGAAATTCTTGGGCCAAGTAATCGCGAACACTTTTTTCTTGGGATCCAGGGAAAACCAATTCCGCGTCTGGATAGAGCCGTTTGGCGGCAATCATGGCGGCAAGGCTGTCGAAGTCTGCGCCGATATGAGTAGTTATGACGTCCATGGGCGGGATTATACACATAAAGGCCGAGGAGTTAAACCGGGAATCATAGGGGGCTATCTGGGGGGCAATTGAATTGATCCACTCGGTTGGGAAGCAAATTATGTGCTCAGCAAAGGATCAACGAAGGCGTTTTAAAGGAAAATTGTTGAGCATCATTTTGTTGTTGCTTGACAATTGTTCGTTGATGCTCTATTTTAACTGACTTCCTAGGGATCGGTAGAGCGGGTGTAGCTCAGTTGGCAGAGCACAAGCTTCCCAAGCTTGGGGTCGCGGGTTCGAACCCCGTTGCCCGCTCCATAGCGAAGTCGTTCCGGTTTTGGGCGGGCTGATTCTTCTGGTTCCAGCGGGGTCGACCACCGGATGTGCCGGTAACGTGAAAGTGGGCTCTGCCCGCTTTTTTTATTGCCTATTCCAGGAAATCGCCATTACCCCCACCGGGGAGCGCTTTCCCCCACATATTGAACAGGAACGGATAAAGAGCTTGGAAGAAACCACTGATCGATTGTTGGCGGCCATCCAGGGGTTTGCTGACCCCCTTTTACAAGACATGGGGATGGAGCTGGTTGAAGTGCAATTCCGGCGCGAGGGGCACGGTTGGGTGCTCCGATTTTTTATCGATAAAGAGGGCGGTATCGGCATTGACGATTGTGCTGAGGTCAGTCGAGAGATGAGCGCCTATCTGGAAGTTGAAGACCTGATCACTCACGCCTATCATCTTGAAGTCTCTTCGCCTGGCCTTGAACGGCCGTTGAAAAAAAAGACCGATTTTATACGATTTGCCGATCGGCTGGTGCGGATCAAGCTGCGGGAACCTTTGGATGGGCAGAAGGTGCTTGTCGGGACCCTGTTGGGCTTAGAAGAAGATGCCGTGGTTTTGGAGTTGGACAAGGAAACAGTCCGCATCGATTTGGAAAATATATCAAGGGCACGGTTGACGCTGTAGTCCCGGATCGGCCGATGTTGAGCAGCCTCCGGAACATTGAGGTTGCGGCAACAACGGAAACGAGAGCCTGAGCTGGAGTACACAATGGTTGGAACAGAAAATTTAAAACGAATCGTGGACCAGATCTGCCGTGATAAGGGGATTGATCGCTCCTTGTTGATCGATGCCATCGAAGAGGCTGTCCGTTCTGCGGTGCGGAAAAAATACGGCAATCGTCGCGAAATCGAAGTGGCATTCAACGAAGATCTCGGCGAAGTCGAGGTGTTTCAGTATCGGACCGTAGTTGACGAGGTGTACGACGAGGAGAGCGAGATTTCCCTGGAGGATGCCCGTCTGCTCGATCCCGATGCTGAGTTGGATGATGATCTTGGCGAAAAGATGGACAATATTGCCGAACTTGGTCGTATTGCCGCTCAGTCGGCCAAGCAAGTCATCATTCATCGGATGCGCGATGCCGAACGCGATGTTATCTTTGAGATGTACCGCGATCGCCAAGGCAGTATCGTCAACGGTATAGTTCAACGTTTTGAGCGCGGTGATATGATTATCAACCTGGGGCGTACCGATGCGGTGTTGCCTCGGGATGGACAGATACCCAAGCGTTCCTTTAAGCAGGGGGATCGCATTCGGGCTTATCTTCAGGAAGTGCGGCGTGATACCCGCGAAGGTAAATTCCGCGATTCTCAGCTGGTCCTCAGCCGTACCTGTAACGAGTTTTTGGTCAAGCTGTTTGAAATGGAAGTGCCGGAGATTGCTGAGGGCATCGTCAAAATCATGGGAGCAAGCCGCGAACCGGGGTTCCGGGCCAAGATTGCTGTTTCCTCGATTGAGTCCGATGTTGATCCGGTCGGCGCCTGTGTCGGTCTTAAAGGCTCTCGCGTCCAGAACGTGGTGCAGGAACTGCAGGGGGAGCGAATCGATATCGTGCCCTGGAGTCCGGATCCGGCGAAGTATGTCTACAATGCCTTGGCTCCGGCCGAGGTGTCGATGGTTATTGTTGAGGATGATCGCAAGGCGTTGACTGTAGTGGTGCCCGATGATCAGCTCTCTTTGGCCATCGGACGCCAGGGGCAAAATGTTCGCTTGGCGTCTCGGTTGCTTGGCTGGAAGATTGATGTAAAGAGCGAGCAGCGTTACGCCAACCTGGACCATCCTGGGTATCGTTCGCTGGTGCAGGTCGCCGGAGTGGATGAAGGACTTGCCGACCGGCTATTTGCTGCAGGCATTACAACCGCCGCTTATTTGGCCTCTGCTGACATGGAACAACTGATGAGCCTGGCCCGGATAGATCAGCAAAAGGCCCAACTCATTCAGCAGGCTGCCGGTGCTGTCGCTTCTTCGGACTTTGGTGATGAAGTCGACACCGATGATGAGCTGGAGGCAGATGAGCTGGAGCCGAAGATGGAATCCGAAGATAACCAATCCACCGAACAGGAGTGATGCGCAAGGGGCATGTCCCGGAGAGAACCTGTCGGGGTTGTGGCCTTAAGGGACCGCAGCCGGAACTGGTTCGCTTTGTTGCTGTGGAGGGCAGGCTGGTCGAGGACGGGCAGAGGCGTCTGCCGGGGAAGGGCATTTATTGCTGCGACCAGGAAAACTGCCGCAACCGCATGGCGAAAAAATCAAAGAAAGTCCTTAGATTGGACTAACGCCGATGCGTGGTGGGTTACAGAGGAAGGGAGCGTTTGATGAGTAAGGTTCGTATTTATGATCTCGCAAAGGAATTTGGGCTGAAAAGTAAAGAACTGGCAGACAAGTTAATCGCAATGGGTTTCCCCATTGCGAGTCATAGTTCAAGTGTAGACGACGATATGGCAGCGGATATTCGAAAGAAATTGAAAGGTGATTCTGCTCTTGGGGCAGCAGGGGGACGCATTGAGCTCAAGACTCGTTCTGAGAACAGCGCTGCCAAACCAACAACGGTGATTCGTCGTCGTTCCAAGGCCGATAAGGAAGAGGCGGTCAAACGCCAGGAAGAGGCCGATGCGGTAGCCTTGGAAGCCGAAGTTCAGGCCCTGGCAGCGAGACTGAAAGCGCAGGAAGAGGCGGCACAAGCTGCCGAGGAAGCAGGGGAGGAGATCGATGCATCCCCGGCTGAACCGGTTGCCGACGAGCCTGTTGCTGAAGCCGAGGCTGAATCTGGCGTTGGTGTGTCCACCGAGGAATCTGAAGCCGAAACGGTACAGACGGCGAGTGAAGAATCAACGCCTGCGGGAATGGCTGAATCCGTTGAGGACGTTGCTCGGGTAACCGATGCAGTTGCCAAAGCGGAGGGCACGGAGACGCTCAAAGAGCCGACCGACAAAGCTGCACCGGTGAAGGCCGGAGAGACCGCCGTTCCAAGCGCAACCAAACCCAAGGTTACCGCGAAAGAGGAGGGGTACAAACCCAAACCTTTGGCTCGGATCGTCGGACGCGTGGTTATCCCCGTGCCCGAGAAGCGGAACAAGCCGGCTCCGGCTCGTCCTGCACGCCCGGCTCGTCCTGCACGCCCGGCACCCGGCAATACGACAGATGTGCCACTACCGAATAAAGATGACGCCAATCGCGGTGAGGTCAAAGGGAAAAAGAAGCCCAAACGGGTTGTCGCCGTCCATGCAGAGGAGGACGATGCCAGCAGAAAAGGTAAGGCAGCGAAAAAAGGCGTTGGCAAGGCCCGGATCGATTTCACCGGCGAAGGTGAGGTCGAATACATGCGTCCCCGTAAGGGTAAGAAAAAGAAAGATAATCGTCGGGATATGCAGGACCAATCCCCTGTGGCTGAAACCAAAGCCATTAAACGCCGGATCAAGGTTATCTCCACCATAAGTGTCGGCGATCTGGCCAAACGCATGGGTGTCAAGGCCAACGAGATTATTGCAGCCTTGATGAAGCTTGGTCTTCTTGCCACGCTCAACCAGGCTCTTGATGTCGATACCGCAGCTCTTGTTGCCGCCGATTTCGGTTACGAGGTCGAGCAGGCAATGACCGAAGAGCTTGAGCTCGAGGCATTGCAGGAACATGAAGTCGAGATGGGTGGCGAGGCCATGCCGCGTCCGCCGGTGGTCACGGTCATGGGCCATGTTGACCACGGTAAGACCTCCATCCTTGACGCAATTCGTAAAACCGACGTGGTCGCGGGTGAGGCCGGTGGTATCACCCAGCACATTGGTGCCTATCATGTCCAAGCACCCTCCGGCGATCTGACCTTTGTCGACACTCCTGGCCATGCGGCCTTTACCGAGATGCGTTCTCGTGGTGCCAAGGTTACGGATATCGTTGTTCTGGTTGTTGCCGCCGATGACGGTGTCATGGATCAGACCAAGGAAGCCATCGCCCACTCCAAGGCTGCCGAGGTCCCCATCGTTGTTGCCGTGAACAAGATCGACAAAGACAATGCCGATCCTGATCGGGTCAGACGCGAGTTGAGCGATTTTGGCCTCATCCCAGAGGATTGGGGTGGAACGACTATCTTCTGCGAGACCTCGGCCAAAAAGGGCGTGGGAATTGCGGAACTGCTCGAGGCTGTGCAGTTGCAGGCCGAGATTCTTGAGCTCCGTGCCGATCCCACCCGTAAGGCTAAAGGAACGGTTATCGAAGCCGAGTTGCATAAGGGGCGCGGTCCGGTTGCCACTGTTCTGGTCCAGGAGGGGACTCTCCGTCCGGGCGACTATTTTGTGGCCGGTATTTACAGCGGCAAGGTTCGCTCCCTGACCAACGAACGCGGCGAACAGGTGCAGGAAGCCGGGCCGTCGATTCCAGTCGAGGTCCAGGGACTGTCGGGTGTACCCCAGGCCGGCGATGAATTTGTCGTCCTCAACGACGAAAAGATGTCCAAGTCGGTGGCCAACGCTCGTCAGATGAAGGCCCGCGAGACCGAGCTGGCTTCGGCCACCAAGGTGTCGCTGGATAACCTGTTTGAGAAAATGGCTGAGCAGGATGTCAAGGAACTGCGGGTTATTCTCCGTGCTGACGTCCAGGGTACATTGCAGGCCTTTGGTCAGGCCGCAGAAAACCTGTCGACCAAAAACATTCGGGTTCGTTCGTTGCACGAGGGGACCGGTTCTATCACCGAAAACGATATCCACCTTGCCGCTGCATCCGATGCCATTATTATCGGATTCAATGTGCGCCCCACGGTCAAGGTCAAGGAATTGGCTGATCGGGAAGGGGTTGATGTCCGCTCCTATGACGTTATCTATCATGCCCTCGAGGATATTGAGAAGGCGATGATCGGTATGCTTGAGCCGACTTTCGAAGAACGGGTTATCGGTACTGCCGATGTTCGAGATACCTTCCAGGTGCCGAAGATCGGAACCATTGCCGGTTGTTCGATTATTGCCGGTAAAATCGAGCGTAGCGCGCGGGTGCGTGTGCTGCGCGAAGGTGTGGTTATCTATACCGGTAAGATTTCTTCTCTGCGTCGTTTCAAAGACGATGTCAAAGAGGTGTTGACCGGTTATGAATGCGGTATCGGTGTCGAACATTTCAATGACATCAAAGTTGGTGATAACCTCGAGGCCTTTGTTCTTGACGAGGTTGAGGCAACCCTTTAAGCAGGCGGCCTATGACCCAAGATTTTGATTTTAAATTACCAGGGCTTGGTCGTCCCGAATCCTCCCGCCCCAAGCGGGTGGGTGAGGCGATTAAGAACGAACTAACTATTCTTTTGGTGCAGCATGTGGCTGATCCCCGATTATCTGGGGCAGCCATCTCCCGGGTGGTGGTGACGCCGGATCTCAAGCAGGCCAAGGTTTATTTTACCGTCCCGCCGGGAAAGGAAAGTAAGGCAGCGTTGAAGGGGATGCAGCGGGCTAAGGGGTTTTTCCGCAGCCATGTAGCTAAGGTTTTGAACCTGCGCTATACTCCTGAACTTATGTTTTATTTTGATAACCTCAATGAAGAGGTGGAGCGGATAGAGAATCTGTTTCGCCAGATCCATGAGGAAAGCAAAGATGAGCAGTCCTGATTCAAGAGTTGTCGAGGGCGTACGTGGGGCAGGACACATTCTTCTTGCAACCCATTTCAATCCCGATGGCGATGCTTTAGGCTCACTGCTTGGGTTGGCCGATATCCTGGAGGGGATGGGCAAGCAGGTTGTGCGCTTTCTTGAAGACCCGGTGACGCATCTTTACCGTTTTTTGCCCGGTTGCGGCCAAATTCAGACCGATATCGAGACGGTAAAGGCTTTTGTCGAGGATGCGGGTGATGACTTTCTGACTCTTTGTCTGGACTGTGGCGATGCACACCGTCTTGGTCGCCACAGCAAGGAACTCGTCACCTTTGCGCCGTTGATGGTTATCGATCATCACAAAAGCAATGACGGTTTTGGGGAGGGCGCTTGGATCGAACCGCACCGTTCTTCGACCGGAGAAATGGTCTTCGACTTGGCCACCGCTCTGGGCGCTGAAATTTCCGCGAAAGCCGCCGAGTGTCTCTATGTTGCCATTAACACCGATACCGGGTCATTCCGCTACGAATCCACGAGCAGTCATACCTTTGCCGTAGCAGGAGAGTTGGTACGCCGTGGTGTTCGCCCGGATGTGGTGGCCAATCAACTTTACGACAACTCTACCTTGGGTCGGCTTCGCTTGATGCAAGAAGTCCTGGCAAGTTTGGAGATGCATGAACGTGATCGTATAGCCGTCATTCGCGTCACCCAGAACATGCTCGAGCGAACGTACACAACCATGGCCGACACTGAATATTTTATCAATTTCCCCCGGGCGGTTGCAACCGTGCGGGTGGCGGTGTTTCTCAAGGAAATCGAACCGGGGCACATTTCCGTTAGCCTCCGGGCCAAGGGACAATGTGATGTTTCGCTCATTGCCGCCCAATTCGGTGGGGGTGGACATCGTAATGCCAGCGGCTGCCGCTTTAAGGGACAGAGCATAGACAGTGTTCGCGATCTCATGATTGACCTGTTGCGCCCCGAGGTCCTTGCCTAATCAATGAGTGGGGTGCAGTCCAAAAGAATAGTTGATCTCGAGTGGAGTGAAGGGGTTTTTCTGATCGATAAACCACCGGCAATTTCTTCCTTTGCCTTAGTCCGTCGGGCGCGCTGGTTGCTCGGTATAAAAAAGGTCGGTCATGCTGGCACCCTTGATCCTTTTGCCACTGGCCTGATGATTCTTTGCGCCGGAAGGGAAGCAACCCGTTGTATTGATCAGTTCATGACGGGCCGAAAAACCTATATCGCGCATCTGCAGTTGGGCGTGGAAACCACGACCCAGGATCCAGAGGGCGAGATCACTCGAACCGAGATTGTTCCAGAACTCAGCCAGGAGCTGATCCTTGCTTGCCTGCAGGACCACACCGGTGCACAGATGCAGGCCCCGCCTCCTTTTTCCGCCGCCAAGCATAAAGGCAAACCGCTGTATGCCTACGCCCGCAAAGGGGTGATGATCGAGAAAGAGCCAAAGCCGATCGAGATCTATGCATTGCACTTTCGCGGTTACGATCCAACGAGCAAACAACTTGAGGTGGAAGTTTGCTGCAGTCGGGGGACCTATGTCCGTGTGCTTGCTGCCGATATCGGTAGGAGTCTTGGCTGTGGCGCTCATCTGATTAGCCTGCGGCGAACCGCAAGCGGCCCTTTTC
>JAQUEZ010000284.1 GCA_028684915.1 Desulfobulbus sp. | reverse complement strand
GGTGATGTGGATGGCGCTCGGTGCTGTCATGGTGGTTGTGGAGTTGGTCCGCCCTTCTTTTAAGATTAAAAAAAGATTAAAAAAGATTAGGCATTTTGCGCGACCGCCGGCAGAGCCTGTTTTTCTGGGCGTTGCCGAGGATTCGCGTAATCGATTTTACGACCGCTATGCCCACCCCCTTACGACCGCTATGCCCACCCCTCTGCGACCGCTATGCCCCCCATTACGACTGCTATGCCCACCCCTTGCGACCGCTATGCCCACCCTTTACGACCGCTATGCCCACCCCCTGAATCATGAGAGTGGCATCTTGAGGTCGGCTTTTTGGACATGCACCTTGTCTTCCTGGTCAACGACCCAGGAAGCAATGATTTCGGCTTTGACCAGTTCATTGAGGGCCAAACGGAGCTTGCTGCGGAAATCCGACAGCCGGCCGCAGTCTGAACCGCAGAGTTGCTGGAGGGTGCTGACTTTCATCGGGTAGGGCAACCGGTGGCTCGCATAAAAGCCATGGAGCCACTTGGCCAGGTCCGTTCTCAAGGCAAGACGTTGCTGCCATTGCAACTGAGTCCACCCGGCATCGAACAGGGTGGCCAGTTTGGCGTTGAACTTGAGGAAATAGGTCTGGTCTTCCTCGGTGTAGTAAAATTCATCCAGCAACGACCCCGTGTAAGAGAAGGCTTCCCGGCCAAAGTGGCTTTGCACCTCAAGACGGATCTCCACGGCTGAGGCGGTTAATCGCCTCAGCGAATCCTTGAGCCATTCACGTCCGGACTTGCCGTGGCTGCGGCCTATACCCCTGAGGAATCCCTTAGCCGTGAACTGGACGTACTGCCCGGTCGACTGATGGGAGGCGAGATGGAGAGAGTGGGCCAGCACGTCAAAATCGCCCTGGTCCAGCCGCCATCCGGTATAGCGGATGCTCAGGCCACTGATGGCGGCGATGGTCTCCCTTTTGACAGCTTTTCGTCGCCCCCTCTGGATGACCCCGAATAAGGCGGAGCGGAGGCAGAGGTTGGGAATGCCCCGTTTTTGATCCGGCCAGGTAGGAATCGGCGGATTCGCGTTCAGAGCCTGGATTCTTTCTTGTAGTTCCGGCGGGAGCCGTCTCAGAAAGTTGCATTTTTCGTTTCCCTGCTCCACAGCGGCTTACCAGATCTGAATGTTCTTTGATTTTCTGCGGCGGCCGGGCTGCTTCGGCTGCTCATCCTTGGTCTCGCCCAGAAACCGCTCCAGGTCCGCCTTGCGGAACAGGATCTTGCCCTTCTGCTGCCCCGATGGTCTGGCAAAAGGGATCAAATGCTGCTCGACCGCCAGTCTTCTGAAATGGTCTGGGGAATAGCCGGTATACTTGGCTGCTTCCTTCAAGGTCATGCTCTTCCCGGTCGCCACTTCTCCGTTAGCGAGCAGATCGAGGATCCGGTTTTGCTTTTCTTCAATGGCGGCAAGCCTGGCTTCAATATCCATGCTGATCTCCCTGACGATTCATGAAGCGTTCGAGAGCCGCTCGCATTTCCGAAGGACTTCCCCAAACCCAGATCACCTTGCTGATCCCGGTGGCCAATTCGAGGCGAACCGCCACTGCTTTTGGGCAGGGTCGTCTGCCATGGAGAATGTGGCTGAGGAAATCGGGCGAGATTTCCGCCTCCAGCGCTATCTGTTTGTGGGTGATCCGCTCGTTCGTTGCACTCATAGTCAACTATTTGGATGAAATTTTTGGTACCGTCAAGAAAAAACTATCGATAGTATACTGTTTTTATTCAATAAATTGAGCAATTGCTCAAGAGGTGAGCAGGTGCTCATTTTTTTCACCGAGTTGCCGCACCATCATCGCCCCAGTGGAGACAGCGAAAGGGTTGGTTGCAGGTGTGAAAAAAATGTCTCTATGAGGAGCAGCGGAGTGGGGTTCGAGCCTGGTCGCTATCCTTGGCGAGATCGTAGGCCAGTGCAGCGAACTTGCCTATGATGTCGTCTTTTGCGAGGTCGTAACTGTGCGGAATGGGGATGATTGTTGCCTGGATCGCATCCATCTTGACATTTTTTCCAGGAACAGAGATAGGTATGCTTTTCCCTGGAAGGACGAAGAAATATGCAGATAACCCGTCTATCTTTACAGTGGGTGGATCAGGTGGCGGTGGTGAGCGTTGTTTCTTTTTTCGGTATGCTCGCCAGTAATCGGGATGGTTTTCCAGCCATCGTTTTTGACAATCTTTCTGGTTTTTGCGGTAATCTGGATCAGAGGCTCTTTTTTTTCGCTGCCATTCTCTTTTTCTGGCCCGTTGGCAATCAGCACGGTTGCAGTATTTTTGGTTGGGGTTCCTTGGATTGACCGGTTGAATTCGATGACAAGCATTGCAGCAGAAGGATTTCATGGCAACGGTTTCCTTAAACGCGATTGCGCTATGGGTTCAAAAAAACGAGCAAAATGAAGCTCGCGCCATGAGATTTCAACCAAATGCCAATACCGAAGATTTTGCAACCCCCTCACACTTTCGACCCAGATGCATTCTTGGCTTTTAATTATTGAGCAAATGCTCTATCGTTTACAACGTGAATAACCCAATTGCAGAACAGTTCCGGACCGCCTTAAATTACATGCTTCAGCAGGAGGGAAGAGGCGCACAGGTGCGTCTTGCCCTGGCCCAGAACATAGATCGAGGCTATCTCAATGCGGTGATCAAGGGGAGAAAGCCAGCGGCCGAAGAGATCCGGCTGAAAATTGCCGATCACTTTGGTATGCTGTATGAGGAAATGTTAGCCTTCGGTCGCCGAGTTCAGGAGGAGCCCATACCGAGCCCAGTAGAGTCGAAAGCAGTGTTGCTGGGCCAAAAAGACGTGAAGACGCCTGCCATCGATACAACCTGGGAGTTGCAAGAAAGGGATATTGCGGGGACCATCCAGATGGCACTCGAACTCCTTAGCTCAGGAGCGGGACATAACGATGCCCTTGCTGGGGTGATTGCAGCCTTACACAAACTAATGAAAGTGAGCGGCGCACGGAAGGTGGATACGGAGAACGATCGATTTCAGAGAGTAGAAAAACGGCTGGCACAGCTAGAGGCCATTGTGCTCAGGAAGAGTCGTAGGAAGCGGTAATATCAAAAAGTCGGGAGTGACAATGCTGGGGATTGTTTCAAAGGATCTTGTACATGCCATAAAAGATCAATTTCAAATCAACTGGCAAGGCATTCACGGCCTCAGCCATCTGGCCCGAGTCTGGGAAAACGGAATCCATCTTGCCGAAGCAACCGGTGCCAACAAGAAAGTCGTTCAACTTTTTGCCGTATTTCATGATAGTCGCCGATTGAATGAAAACTGTGACCCAGAGCATGGTCCCCGAGGAGCCCTCCTGGCGGAATCATGGAGAGGAACTTACTACGATCTTAGTGACGAAGAGTTTGATCTTCTTTTCACTGCATGCAGCCTCCACACAAAGGCAAAGACCCATGTGGATAGAACGATCCAAACCTGTTTTGATGCGGACCGGCTTGATCTTGGCAGGGTCGGCAAAACACCTGATCCAAAATTTCTGTGTACTGAAGCAGCCAGGGACAACAAAACTATCGAATGGGCGACTCAACGGAGCGTCAGCGGGTACATACCTGACAACCTTCTCGGACTAGCCTTACAAGAATAGTGGAACAAAAATGGAACAAATTATATTTTTTAATAAGAAAAATATAATTTTTCAGGGAAGTTAATCGATGAAATTCAATACACTTAAAATCCCTCGGCCTTCGGCTGTACGAGTTCGATTCTCGTTCCGGGTACCAAAGCATAATCCAGCATAGTCCGCTGGCTTCTATTAACCCATTGAATCTCATCAGATTTTTTGGGGTTTTCCTTTGTCTTTTGTCCAATATTACCCAAATCCATCCATTGACATCCGGGTATTTTACCGGGCACGAATCAGGGTGCGGTCATTCGATACACAAATACCGGTTTAAGATTGTACCCGGAATTGGAGGCAACTTGCTATATTGACGGCAATTCAGGTCAGAAACGCCAAGCCAAGGGAAAAAATGTACAAACTCACTGACGGCAAAGGACTTTTTCTCCACATAGCTATAAGTGGAAAGAAGACCTGGCGATGCCGTTATGAATTGCCACCGGGTAAGGAATCAACCTTCGTCATCGGAGAATACCCGGTCTTGTCCCTGGAGGCAGCCAGGGCAGAGCGAGTTGCATTACGAGAAATGGTTAAGGCAGGGGAAAATCCAGCAGATGCACGAAAGCAATAAAGACAGGAAACGATCAAGGCAAGAGAAGCTGAAAGCAACCTGGGCAGAGGTCGACCTTGAGAAAAGACTGCGGTCAATCGCGGCGGAGCGAATGAACATGAAGTCCCCACACACTGTACCCCTATCAAAACAGGCTGTTGCAACCTTGGAACGCATGAAAATTCTCCATGGCAACAATGGGCTCATCTTCCCCGGCGTCCACTACCCCAACAAACCCCTTTCGGAAAATACCATGCGCTATGCGCTCTATCGGATTGGCTACCATTCAAAAGCCACCATGCACGGTTTCCGAGCGCTCTTTTCCACCATTGCCAACGAGACCGGATTCAACCCCGACGCAATTGAGCGGCAACTTGCCCATCGAGAAAAAAATGCTGTCAGGGCCGCTTATCATCGAAGCGAGTACCTACCGGAGCGGATCACAATGATGCAATGGTGGGCGGATCACTTGCAAAGTCTTGAGTACGACTGACATGGCAAGGGATGACCAGACCACAGAGAATGGATAACCTGTAAGCTGGAGAGGAACGGGTTGAACAGGCACGGTGCACGCCGGGCAGGGGAAAATATCCTGGTGGTCGTTTCAAATCAGGATGAGCGGGCAGGCGCGGCAGGAAGAGAAGCAATGTCGACACAGAACCATCCAGTCGGCGGTCATGGGGCAGCCGGTGGTGGTGGCGGCGGCGCTGTGCAACAAATGCTCGGCCCTGGTGATCCGCAAGGACGGCCCTGTGCATCAGGTCGCGGACCTCAGAGGGCGCAGGATCGGCTATGTGCCGGGCACCATGCACGAAATCCTGCTGCGCGAACTCCTGACCCGCAACGGTCTCTCGCCGACCACGGACGTCACCCTGGTGCGGGTCGATTTCTTTGACATGGGAACCGCGCTGGCGCGGGGGCAATCGACGCCTTTCTCTCCGGCGAGCCCTTCCCCTCCGTGGCGGTGGAACAAGGCTATGGGCGGACGCTGGCCTCGCCCTACTTTGGCGAGTCGGTGGGCACGATCAACGCCGCCCTGCTGGTCACTCGCGACATGATCGAGAAAAACCCCGAGGCAGTGCAGAAGCTGGTCAACGCCCACGCCGGGGCCACCGAGGCCCTCAACCGCGACCAGGCCCGCTGGCTGCGCGAGGCCCAGATCTTTGGCACGTCGCTGGCCGTGCTGGAACAGGCGGCAACCAACATGGAGCTGGCCAGGAGAACATGGATGCGGCCTTTGTCCGCCGGGCCAGGGCGTTGGGGGAACGGATGCAGGCCCTGGGGGGTGATTGACCGGCAGCCGGACTATGATCGGCTGTTTGACCTGCGGTTCGTCGGCCAGGCCGCCTCAAGCATCGCGCCGTGACCCCTTGCCGCTGCCCGCCTCTGCCTATCACTACCCATCGCTGCCCGCTGCCGTTCCGAGATCAACCGCCATGCACCTCAAAGACATCCCGCTCAGCCTGCTGATTCCGTTCATGGCCTTGGCCGCCTGGCAGGCGACAAGCGGGTTCGGCCTGGTTCCGGCCTACCTGCTGCCGCCGCCGGTTGCGGTGTGGGAGGCCGGCCTGCGCTACATCGTTGCCGACGCCGGGCAGGGGCCCTATGCCGGCAGGTTCTGGTCCGATCTTGCAGCCTCCCTCACCCAAGTGCTGCTGGGCTTTTCCCTTGCCGCCGCCCTTGGCGTTCCCCTGGGCGTGGTCTCCGGCCGCCTGCCCCTGGCCATGATCTGGTTTGGCATCGGCGTCAAAACCACGGTCTTTCTCGTGGCCATGGCCGCCTTTTTTCCCATCTATCAAAACGCCCTGACCGGGGCGCGGCTGGCGGCGCCGATCTACTGCCAAGCCGGGGCCATGCTGGGCGTTGGTCGGCTGCGCGGGGTCTTTGCGGTTCTCCTGCCCATGGCCATGCCCAACATCATCGCCGGCCTGCGCCTGGGCATGGGCGTTTCCTGGGCCTATCTGGTGCTGGGCGAACTGACCGGCGTGCCCGACGGCCTGGGCGCGGTGATTATGGATGCGCGGATGCTGGGCCAGACCGACGTCATCCTGGTCGGCGTGCTGCTTATTGCCCTGATCGGCAGGCTGTGCGATCTGGCGCTGGTCGCCCTGATGCGCCTCTGCTTCAAAAGCGCCCGCCGGCGCTCCTTGCAATCGTCGACCTCAGCCACGGCTACAGCCGCGACCCCGGGGGCGAACCGGTGCTGCGCCGCATTTCCCTGTCGATCCAGGCCGGGGAAGTGGTCTGCCTGATTGGTCGCAGCGGTTGCGGCAAGTCGACCCTGCTCAAGATGGTGGCCGGTTTTCTTGCCCCAACCCAGGGGCAATGTCTGCTGGCCGGCAGGCGGATCGTCAAACCTGGGCCGGATCGGTGCGTGGTGTTTCAGGAAGACGCCCTTTTCCCTTGGTTGACGGTGCGGGAGGACATCGCGTTTGGCCTTGGCGGGGGCTCCGGCGCGCAACGGCACCTGGAGGCGGAACGGTGGATTGACCTGGTTGGACTGGCAGGATACGGCGACTCCCTGCCCCGAACCCTGTCCGGGGGCATGAAACAGCGGGTGGCCTTGGCCAGGGTGCTGATCCGCTCGCCGCAGATTCTGCTGATGGACGAACCCTTTGGCGCCCTGGACGCTCAGACCAGGGAGGAAATGCAGGAGTTGCTGCTGCGGCTGGCGCAGGAGCGCAACCAGACCATTCTCTTTGTCACCCACGACGTGCAGGAGGCGGTGATCATTGCCACCGGGCCCTGGTTCTGGATCGCGACAGCGGGCAGATTGGCGCGACAGTGCCCATTGCACTGCCCCGCCCCCGCAATCGCAGCAGCCAGGATTTCCAGGCCCTTTGCTCCCGACTGCGGCAACAGTAACTGGGGCGGGATGCGTCCCTTTCCATTTCAGAAGTGCAACGCGGTTGTTTGTCGAGCGAAGGGGCAACTCGCAGGCAAGGCCCGAGCGTTCTCCCTTGGGCTGATGACGCGGCGTTTTGGCTGGCCCCACAAAAGGTTCCCTGCGGCGCATGGACCCTGAGGGCGAGAGCTGGCCGGCGAACCGCAGCCTGGATGCAGCTTGCGGAATCCGTTGCACTGCATCCAGGCCGCGGGTTGAGGTGACGCGCCCTCCTCGACGAAATGTTGCTGGGCGCAGCAGGCCTCATTTGCTTGAGCAATAAAATCAGCGCCCGAATATTCCCTGGAGCAGATTGCCTGATTGCGGCTTTTGCGTCTCCGTCTTGGGCTTGGACTTAGCCTGACCCTGCGGGGCTTGGCCAAGGGCGGTGCGGCAGGGGTCGTCGTCGG
>JAQUEZ010000283.1 GCA_028684915.1 Desulfobulbus sp. | reverse complement strand
GAGGGTGGCGGCCAATCTTCAGCCCAGGATCACTGGTTTTTTCCCGGCGATGTGTGTCAAACCCTGCCTCGATTGGTTGATTTCTGTGGCAGGCAGTGAAGTATTTGCTTGACAGCACTCAAGTAGAGGGCTTGCCTTTGCCTCGGTTGTGCAGTATATTACTCAAATCATAATTTATGCGTTGTTTCTTTCTACCCACGTTTTGAACATTCCATGACGGTTGCCTGGCCAGTCCCGGTCAGGCTTTTTTGTTGTAGTTGACCTGCCTTTTCCCCTCGCTTCTAGCAGTTTTGAAACAGGCTCGGTTCAGTTTGACAGTCAGGCTCGTCTAATCGTATGCGGGCATATCTGTTAACGGACAACAGGGTTATCGCCGCAAGGCTGCCCCAGCCCCAGGATTATCAAGACATTGCCGCTCATGAGGAGTAGCCTGATGACCACAGAGACCTTTGCCCAATTCGACCTCCAGCCCCAACTACTTGAGGCGATAACCGAACTCGGTTATGCAGAACCCACTGATATCCAAAAAATAACCATTCCCCTGTTGCTTGCCGGTCGTGATCTGATTGGCCAGGCCCAGACTGGTACCGGTAAAACCGCTGCCTTCGGCCTGCCCCTGCTGCAGCATATCACCTCCCGTAAACAGGGCGTGCAGGCATTAGTCCTGGCGCCAACCCGTGAATTGGCCATTCAGGTGGCCGCTGCCATCGCAAGCTATGGCCGGCTGCAGCCCGTTTCGGTGCTGGCGGTGTACGGCGGCCAGTCGTATCAGCTGCAGCTGCGCAGTCTGCGCCAAGGGGTTGATGTGCTCGTGGCCACACCTGGACGTCTTCTCGACCTGATTCGCCAGGGTTCGCTTGCCCTGGATACGGTCCGCAGTGTGGTCCTGGATGAGGCCGATGAGATGCTCAGTATGGGATTTGTCGAGGATATCGAGCAGATTCTCGAGAAGGTTCCAGCCGATCGTCAGACTATGCTCTTTTCCGCTACCATCTCTAAACGGGTACTTGACCTCTCGGCACGCTATCTCCGTAATCCGGAGAAGGTGGCGATCACGCCTAAGCAGCTGACCGGCAACACCATTAAACAACGCTATTATCTGGTTAATCAGCAGGACAAGATCGGTGCCCTGACCCGACTGTTTGAAATGGAGACCATTGATAGTGCCATTATTTTCGTTCGTACCCGTATTGGCACGGGTGAGCTGGCTAACCAGCTGACTTCGCGTGGATTTGCAGCCGAGCCTCTCAACGGTGATCTGAGCCAGGATGCTCGTATCCAGGTGCTTAACCGTTACCGCAACGGCCAGGTGCGGGTGTTGGTAGCCACCGATGTGGCTGCCCGCGGACTCGATATCGACGATATCTCCCATGTGTTCAACTATGATCTTCCTGATGATCCCGAGGTGTATGTGCATCGGGTAGGGCGGACCGGCCGTGCTGGGCGTGAAGGCACCGCCATCTCGCTGCTGACCCCTAAAGATCGCTGGCAGCTGCGCCGGATTGAAGATTACACCCGCTTTAAGCTCGACCGAGCAGAGTTGCCCACCATCCAACAGATTGAAAATCATCGTCAGGCCCTGTTGATGGAACAGTTGGAGGTTTGGATTCGTCGGGGACGTTGCCGTCGGGAGCGGGAAATGGTGGATCTGTTGGTGGAAACCGGCAATGATCCGTTGGATGTTGCTGCCGCTGCGATCAAGCTTTCCCGTAACGACGAGAGAAAAAGACCAATCGACCCTATCACTCCAATCAAGGAAGATTTGTCCCGCCAACGGGATCCACGTGATCGCAAGTCTGATCGTTTTGGTCGCCGTGGAGCGTCTCCGATGGGGCAGGGCAGCGGAAGACGTGCTCCAGGACGGGACAAGGATATGGTGGCACTTAAAATGGACATCGGCCGTGCTGATGGGATCAGCGTCAACCATGTGGTTGCATCTATTGCCCATTACTCCGGGATCAATGCCGCTCAACTGGGCAAGATTCGGCTGGAATCCAACCATACTACCGTCGATGTGCCGGAGGCCTTGGTCGGACAGTTATTGTCCAAAAATGGTGCCTACCGCATTGGTCGTCGCTCGGTGAACATGCAACGTTCCTGAACCGGCAGCCACTGATCGTCTTTTTTAGGTGTACAAGAAGGTATAGAGGGCTCTCCCCTGCCTTCTTGTACACTTTTTTTATTTTTCTACTGGCCTGACTCCGATCATCGCGCTAAAGTGCGAACCCAAATTTATTCCGCACGTAATGCGGCGTGGTACCCAAAGATCATTTACAAATCGGTGGTGTCACCAACAGGCTATGTGCAAGCTCGTGTCTTTGGCGCAAGGGGTGCTTTTTCCCCCGTTGACCGTGTTGTCACCGGCTCCCCAGGGAATTTTTTCCGGAAGCAATAGGCGTACTGGATCGAGCCCGTATTTTTTCTATCTTGCTGATTTTGTGCAGGTGAGTGCTCCTTTTCTGCGTAAGGGTGCCACCCTGTGAGGGCTCTTGCCAACGCTTCACTGCTTGCCCTTTCCAGCCTCCTTCGATGGCATCACCGCTCCTCCTTGTTTTTCCTCTCACCTATTTTTTCCCTCTCTTTGCACCGCGTTCGCCTGGCCGAGATCTTTTCGCCGCCCGGACCACTTGCCTTGAGCAACTCCGCCGATTTTTCGGTGTAAGCTTTGAACTCCTGCGCGTCATGGCTTGGCCTGACTCCGTCTTCGCAGTGTCTTTTGTCTTCATGGCGTGGGTGTTGTTCCTTGTGGCTTTTCTTGATCACCAAAGGATGGTCGTCGATGCAGATTCGGTGCCCCTTGATCGCTTACCATCCTTCTTCTCTTTTTTGAACTAAGAGGCTACATCGTATGGATGCACTCTTTCTTGCCCTGGTCCTTCTTCTTGTCGGCGGCGTCGTTCCGCTTGTTTTTAAACATTGGTTCACCGTTGCCAAGGGACTCCATATAGCCCTGCTTGCCCTGGGTGCTGTATGTGGCATCTATGCCCTGTTTGCTCCCGGAGTATTGCCAAACGCTGCCGGTATAGAGTTGAACTGGCTGTATGTTTTTTCATTCTCATTACGCGTTGATGCTTTAACCCGGATCTTTTTGTTACCGATTTTCCTCCTGGCCCCAATCCTGGGTCTGTACGGATATGACTATCTTGATCAACCCGAGCACTCGCTTCGCTCGGTGGTTAGTCAGTTTTTTTTCAGCCTGCTGTTGATAGCCATGGTCCTGGTGACCATGGCCGCCAATATGCTCACCTTTGCCCTGGCCTGGGAGTTGATGTCGCTCTCCTCGTTCTTCCTCGTGATTGTCGATTGGGAACGGCAGGAGGTGCAGGAGGCTGCAGTCCGCTACCTGTTGTTCACCCAGGCCGGTGCGCTTTGTGTTTTTGCCGCCTTTGGGGTTGTCTACACCACTACCGGAAGCCTGGCCTTTGGCTCCTGGGAAGGCCTTTCCCATGGAGTGAAGGTGCTCGCTTTTTTTCTTGGCCTGGCCGGTTTTGGGTCTAAGGCGGGTATCATTCCCCTGCATATCTGGTTGCCCCATGCCCATCCCGCCGCGCCCAGCCATGTCTCTGCCTTGATGTCCGGGGTGATGATTAAAATGGGCATCTACGGTATCCTGCGGTTTTACCTTTTGCTTGCAGAGCCTGCTCCGATCTTCGCCTGGATCGTTTTGTTATTGGGGATCACCTCCGGCGTCCTCGGGGTGGCCTATGCCCTGGCGCAAAAGGATATCAAACGCCTTTTAGCCTACTCGAGTATCGAAAACATCGGTATCATCCTCATTGGCTGCGGCCTCGGCATGCTGGGGTTGAGCGCGGGGAACTCGACCATGGCCCTCTTTGGCTTTGCCGGGGCAATGGTGCATCTGTTGAACCATGCTCTGTTCAAGTCCCTGCTTTTTCTCGGTGCCGGGGCGGTTCTTCATGCCACCGGAACCCGGAATATGGACCGGTTGGGCGGGCTGATGAAAAGCATGCCAGTGACGGGGAAAAATGTACTTTTGGGCTCTGTCGCCATTGCCGGCCTACCGCCGCTCAACGGTTTTGTCGGTGAGTTTCTTATCTATTTTGCGGCCTTCCAGGGGTTGGTTCTGCGGGGAACTTCACTGCTGTTTGCGGTGGCCGCCTTGTTGGCCCTGGCGCTGATCGGCGGTTTGGCTTGTGCCTGTTTTACCAAGATGGTGGGCGTGACTTTTTTGGGAGAGCCGCGTTATCCACTCCAGCATCCGCCGCATGAAGCCGGGCCGAGCATGCGTCTAGCCATGATACTGTTAAGTCTCGGATGCCTGTTGGTGGGCCTCTGGCCTGAACCCCTGATTCGATTTGTGGCCGCAGGCATAAGCGGTTTTGCTGCCGATGGAATGGCCACCGGGACCTTACGCTCCGTGAGTCACTCTCTGGCGTTGGCAGCGCGAATCGCTTTGGCCGGGTTGATAGCCGTGGCCCTTCTTCGCCGTCTGCTTTACCGAGGAAAGACAATTGAAGAGAACGCAACCTGGGGATGCGGCTTTACCCAGGGAACCGCCCGGATTCAATATACGGGTACCTCCTATGCCCGAAGTATGGTTGATTTTCATCATCCTCTCGTCGGGGTTGATAATCAGGCCAAGGCAATCAGTAACATTTTTCCGCAATCAGCCCTCTATACATCCAAAGTGAGGGATCTTGCCGAGCAGGGATTGCAGCGTCTGTTTCTGGATCCCTTGTTTGCTCTAGTCGAACGCATGCGCTGGATTCAGCATGGGCATATCCAACTCTATATCGCCTATATTGTCCTCACCATTGCAGTGCTGCTGTTGGTGATTGCCTACTAAGGAAATGAGTAAAACCGTTTAAAAAAATAACGGATGCATCATGCATATAACGGGAAGTCAAAGGTGGAGCACCGAGCTCTTTGCCTTTACCCCCTACGGCAAGAGCTGAGGTAATCTATGGAATCCATTGGTGCATTTGTCCTCTCCCTGGTACTGGCCCCGCTTTTTCCCGGCCTTATCCTCAAAACAAAGGCTGTGTTCGCCGGTAAGCAGGGGCCACCGCTTTTAATCAAGTACTACACCCTGGCAAAACTTCTGCGAAAGGGGTCGGTGTACAGCCGCAGCACCAGTCTGGTTTTCCGTCTAGGGCCGGTGGTTGCCTGCACCACGGCTATTCTGGTCCTATTGTTTTTCCCTCTGGCGGGAACTGCGCCACTGTTCTCCTTTGCCGGGGATGTTATCCTGGTCTTCTACCTCCTTGGGCTCGGCCGCTTTTTTACCATCCTAGCCGCACTGGATACGGCTTCACCCTTTGAGGGCATGGGGGCGGCCCGGGAGGCATTTTTTTCCACCCTGGCCGAGCTGGCAACCTTTGTCGTTCTCGTGGTCTTTTTTCGCATGACTGGGGCCTTCAGTCTGGGCGGCTATTTTTCGGGAACCCAGGCCATTACCTTCAACGGTCCGCAAGGTGCCTTGCTCCTCCTGGTGATCGTGGCCCTGTTCATGATTTTATTGGCCGAGAATTCGCGGGTTCCGGTAGATGATCCTGCCACTCATCTAGAATTGACCATGATTCATGAGGCCATGATTCTTGATCATAGTGGTCCGGACCTGGCCCTGATTGAACTGGGGGCTTTCTGTAAGCTCTTCTTCTATGCTGCCTGGATAGCCTGCCTGCTCAAACCCTTTGCCCCAGCGAGCATGGTTGGGCATTTTCTTTGGTTTTACGGAGTTGTAGCGCTGGTGTACATTGCTATCGGTATCACCGAATCGGTGACCGCGCGGCTGAAAATGCCACTGGTGCCCAAATTCCTCCTCACCTCCTTTGCGCTGGCCTTCCTCGCCATTATTCTTACCATGGAGTTTGCCTGATGAACGGTAGTCTTGACCTTATCCTGGTCACCCTTCTGCTTTCGGTTCTGCTGTCCTTTGGTTCGAGTCGAATGATGGCGTTGATTAAACTCATGGCCCTGCAGGGCGCATTGGTCTCCCTGACGCCGATCTTTCTTGAGCCGGGAGTGCGGCTCAGTAACGGTGGAATCCTCTTCTTCCAGCTGATGCTGCTGATCAAGGCGGTTCTTATTCCCGGCCTGCTGTATCTGGCCTTGACCCGAATTTCGATCAAACGCGAGGTCGAGCCGTTGATCGGGTACCATGCCTCCCTGGTCGCTGGCATTGTTTTGGTCCTGGTGGCGGTCTTTATCAGCCGGCATCTGTCGGCCACGCTCCATGGCAAGTACACGCTGCTGTTGATTACCGCCATTACCACCCTGGGGGGCGGGCTGTTTTTGATGATGAGCCGAACCAAGGCCCTGACCCAGGTTATCGGCTATCTGATGCTTGAAAACGGTATCTATCTGGTGGGAACGGCATTGACCAAGCATGCGCGATCGATCTACCTGGTCGAGTTCGGGGTGCTTCTGGACCTGCTCGTCGGGGTGATGATCATGGGGATTATCCTCCATAACATCAATCGTGCCTTTGACGATGTCGATACCACCTACCTGGGACAACTCAAGGATTAAGCCATGCTGGAATCAGTTTTTTGTCTGCCGTTGATCATCGGTCTGATTGCCCTGTTCCTCCCTGTCAAAATCGGGCGGGTGGTCTTGGTGATTGGCGCCTTACTACAACTGCAGTTGGCGCTGCTTGCATGGCTCTCCCCTCTGCAACCGCTCTTGCCTGGCTACTTTGGTACCGCTCCGGTTGGGATTTTGGTTCTGGTGGTGACCGCTTTTATCTTCGTGTTCATCGCCCCCTACAGTGTTTTCTATATGCGGGAACAGGAAACGGCGAACGAATCAGTCTTCATCGGCTCGATGCTGCTGTTTGTCGGCGCGATGAGCATGGCTGCGGTTGCCGAGCATCCAATCGTCTTCTGGATTGCGGTTGAGACGACCACCCTGGTCAGCGCCCCGCTTATCTTTGTCCACCGCTCGAAAAAGGCCCTGGAAGCCACCTGGAAGTATGTGCTGATCTGCTCGGTGGGCATTGCCCTGGCCTTGCTGGGTTTCTTTTTCATTACCTTGGCCTTGGAGCAGGCCGGGCTTGATGTGCCACTGACCTTTACTTCACTCAATCAGACGGCTGCCAAGCTTGATCCCCTTTGGTTGAAGACTGGTTTTGTCTTTGTGCTTATCGGATTCGGCACCAAAATGGGCTTGGCGCCGATGCACACCTGGTTGCCCGATGCCCATAGCGAGGCCCCTAGCCCGGCCTCGGCCCTGCTTTCCGGAGCATTGCTGAACTGTGCCTTTCTCGGTATCTACAAGGTACATACCCTTATGGTGCTGGCCGGTTTGGGTGATTTTTCCGGGCATTTACTGATGGGCTTTGGCCTCCTCTCCATTGTCGTGGCCGGGATCTTCATCCTCAATCAACCCGACTACAAACGGATGCTGGCGTATTCGAGTATTGAAAATATGGGGGTGATCGCCTTTGGGGTCGGCGTCGGCGGGATTGGGGTGTATGGCGCCATGCTCCACCTCATCCACCATTCTCTGCTTAAATCCTCGCTCTTTCTCTCGGCCGGAAATTTGGTGCTCGGTTTCGGTACCAAGTTGGTTGAGCGTTGTGGCGGCATGGTGCGCATCCTACCGAAAAC
>JAQUEZ010000282.1 GCA_028684915.1 Desulfobulbus sp. | reverse complement strand
ATGCCGCTGAATGTTTCCGTTTCGTTCCTTTTGCCATTTTCTGCTCCATATTGTGCCCATCGTTGGGCGTTAGCGGTAGCAGATTTTCCACTTAACAGCTTGTCCAAATTTACGGGACCACCTCTCAATTCACTTCTGATATTTTGTGCAATCGTCTTCTGAAAATTACAACCGGCGCAACGATCAGATTTCACTCGATGAGGTCGAGCGAATTTTGATTTGAAGCATCCAAATTCCGGTCATTATAGATAAAAAATACTGCCAGCAAGAAGAATAAACGCACGATTTTTTTGAACTATTCCAATTCATTGTTGGATTTTTTTGAGATACGTTTTGTAGAGAAATTCTTTTTCCCCAAGTGTGATCTCATCGTGGGATATTTCCTGGTTAAGATCAGAAAATATTTGTTGCGCACGAAAAAGCCCCGTCTCATAAAGAAAACGACTGGCTTTAATTTCACGTTTTTTGGGAGAGCCAAAACGACAATTGTCTAACCAGTCCAGCAGGTAGTCGTCTTTGGGAGCTATTAAATCAAGGCGTTCCACAGCTCTTGTAATTGCGACATAGAAGAGCCTGCGCTCTTGCTCAATACTGGCGTCATCAGGTTCTTTCTCACCGAAATGAGGAAAACGGCCATCTGTTAACTGTGGAATGATAACAATCGGCCATTCTCCTCCCTTGGCTTTATGAACCGAGGTAATAAGAACCGCGCCTCCTTGTTTATTCTCTGTAGAATCATGTTTTGAAAGCTCCTCGAACAGTTGGAGCAAATTCAGCTTCCGTTTTTTTGCTTGTTCCATTAAAGCCAAAACGGTTCGAACTGAATCATTTGCGGACTGTTGCTGGATATATCCTTTGGTTAAGCGCTCGTTGAAACTGGTAACTCTATCGATTTTCGATACTGCTTCGTGTCCATGCTGCTCACGGTGTAAACAGTTTTCCAATCCCTTCCACTGCTCGGAAATAGATAACAGCTGGCTTTTTATTTTTGCCGATAGTTTATTATCTGCGGCGGTCTCTTTCAGGATGATTTGATAACTTTTCGGGTTATTAGATAACTGAAATGCCAGAACATCCCGTTGAGCTTTTTTGAGGTAAAGGTCGGAATATTTGAACATCGCGAGAAGTATGCGCTTGCGTTCGTCTGGGCTGTTAATTGAGTCCAGACCGTTGGGTAATCCCAAGGCCATAAACCCGATAAGCGCCAGAATTTCAGGACGAGATTTATACGATTTGCTTTTATCGCCTAAAACATAATGGATTCCGGCCGCCATCAGTTCCATTTCTGATTCAATAACCATCGCCCAACTCCGAACGAGAATCACAACCTCACTGAGCTGCCTTCCTTGGCTTGCCCATTGCTGAACAAGATTTGATATTAACCCATTACTAATGCCTTCCGGTTGCAGGTGGATTCGTATTTTTGTTTGTGGAGTATCGTTACAGGATAAGCAAAGTTTTTTTGTTCTTTTTTTGTTGTGGTACATCACCATGTTGGCTACGCAGGAAAGTGTGTGGCCAAATCGATAGGTATTAGAAAGAACGTAGCGTTTGCCGCCGTTGAAAAATTGTTCGAATAGTCCTGACATATAGTCTGGTCGCGAACCACGCCATTCATATATACATTGGTCCTCATCGCCAACTGCCATCACTATAGCTCTCGTGCCAGCGACGCTTTGGATAATTTCCTGCTGCGCTAGATTTATATCCTGATATTCATCGATGATAATGTAATCATATCTGTTACCTACCCAATCTCCTATTCCATCATCTTCTCTAATGGCTATAGCTGGATCATAAATCATATCAGAAAATGTTCGGAACCCTTCTTCGAGTCGAAGATCCTCAAAATACCGATAAGCTCGCTTGAAAACGATGTTGATATATTCAAAATCAATTGAACTGATCACTTCTGCGGGTTGCAGCAAGTCACTTTTCCAACGAGTAATTAAATCACTAAATTCTGTCAAAAATTCATTCGAATCAGATGCGAAATCCCCTTCGTCACTTTCTTCTCCGGCTTGCTCTAAGGCACGTATCAGGAGATGGCGAAATCTAAGGTCGCTTCCATCCAAATGTACTGTGGGACTCAATTTTTTTTCTTGAATCAGCTTGTTGTAAATGCGAAGCCCTAAGCCATGGTAGGTCAAAACCTCTGGAGGCGTGAAGCCATATTGTTCACAAGCAATTGCAAGACGATTTTTGAATATTTCTTTAATGTCACGGTTGTACATCACGGCGAGAATTCTTTTATGGTCAGCCCCCTTGTTGAGCAAAAAAAGAATTCGATGTACCAAAGTTAGAGTTTTTCCTGAGCCAGCAACTGCAGAAACTATCGCGTGTCCGTTTTTGTGGACCACTACAGCGCGTTGCTCTTGATTAAGTGGTTCCAAAATAGATGTTAAGATACTGGCGGAAGGCATTAGGACCTATCGATGGTGAAACAACTACATCTGAAGGCTTCGGCCGAAGAAACTTTCTTTTTGTGTTTCCGGCAAACAAGAAAATTAGTGAATTCTGTTAATTCGTAATGCATGCAAACTAAACAATTTCTAATTTTGGCTCCTTTGTTAATAGCATCCTTTAAGAATTTTCTAAATTCAGCACGTTTGTTCTCTTCATCCTGACATATAGAGTAAAACCATATGCGTTGATTTTTTATATCTCGATCAATTATATCTGAAGTAGCGTTTAAGATAGCGGCTCGCCCATTTCTATCAACGGTGAAGTAATCGGAATAACATTTGCATTTCCCATTGCAGATATTCCCTCGGATTGGCTTCGGATTGAAATTGAACAGCTCAACGTTTGCTGTTTCGGCATCTAATCGAGTATTTTTAAGAATAGAAATATCGTCTTCAGATTCAATTGAATATTCAATGATCTTACGACCACTATTAATTTTATCGTCCGAAGATTTATGATGGACAGCAATTTCGATATAGATAGCTTCGGTTGTTTTATCCGTTGTTAACAGCACATCTGGACGGTAACCGTCATGCCAAGCTTCTTCAGTAACATTGCCGAAATAGTCCGTTAGGTCAAATTCATGGATTTCACGGGAACGACATGGGTGTCCTAAGGATTCTTCAAATTGAGTGCATTCAATGCTTGTATCAAGTGCCACTATGAAAGATTTATCTGGTTTAAGACAATTCAAATAAGTCTCTATAAAGATGCGTTTCCCAAGTATATGCAGGTAGGTCTCTTTACCACAGCCATCACCTGATGCATGTGCAAAGTGTTTAATATTTTTTGGACCAAGCTTGGCAGTTAGAGGGGCTCCGCACCCGACACATGAAAAAGGTTCAAGATTGGAAATTTTATATTTGTGTAGCGTGGCGACATCTTGAATCTCACCATGCACATCAAATCCATATCGATATGTTGCAGTCATTCAGAAATTATATCTAGAAACTGACAGGATTTTATGTTCCTGACCTCGCTATCTGCCGAAAAAAAAACGGGAGTAAGGAGGTGGTGACTTGCACGCGAGTTTGAGTTGACTATTATTTGCGCGGCATGTGGCAACAATAGATTGCCTAACATTTCCAGTAGAAAAACATCGTGCTCGCTACCGGTAATAAAAACAGTAAAAAAAATCCGAGGCAGCCTCTCCGACCACCTTCCTGCTTTTGATCATTTTTGGACATTTCCTCGTAAAGAATGTAATCGAGAGCCGGATCATCCTCAACAATCAGGCCTCTGCCGTCATCATCATCTTGAGTCATTGGCGGCTTACTCCTTGTTTTTCAGGTACGTTACCTCAAACGCTTTGCACGGCCTGTACTGTTGCAGACGATTGGCAAAGGTGAAGGCGTCATTCATTTCATAGTGTTGAAAGATATCCAAGCCTCGATCCAGAAGGATCTTCCAGCCATGATCGGTCACGATATGGCGGGCATGGATGGTGCCGGTGTTATCGAACTCCCAGGTAAAACCGATGCCTACTGCCCCTGAGGATTCCTTGATTTTTTCAAGGTGAGTTTTTTGAATTTCTCCCTTGAATTCGTCTTCTGTCGTTATCAGGTGAACCGCAATTTCTTCTTCCCTCGGTTTATGCTTCACCACCGTTTCCAGGAATTCCATGAAGTTTCGCGTCTGATAAAAGAGGCGGACATACGGATCGGTAATGGTAATTTTCTTCGCCCCCCGCAGATAAGGGCCAAACAGGGTGTCGAAGGAGATACCGCGCTGGTTTTCCTGAAAGGTTAGGTGTTGTTCCTTAAGTGATTGCTCAGATGCGGAGGGCTCTTCCTCCGTGACATCCGGGGCTGGCGATTGTCCTTCATCACCTTTGGATCCTTCGGTGGCGCTGCCGTTGGCAACTGTCTTGTGATAATAGTGAAAAAACTCCTCCTCTTCGAGAGTCCTCACTTGTCTGTCCTGGCCTGAGGTATCCTGGTAGGTGAAACGTACCTTGGGGTAAGTGGAATCGATGCGCATCAATTGGTCTTTGACGCGTTTTCGGCCTTCAATAGCGAACTTGAGCAACTCCTCGATCTCTTCTTTCGACGCGCCGTCATGGGGAAAGAGGATTTTCATCAGCCCGGAGAAGGTCTTGTTGATACCGTCCCGGTCACGGGTAGAAATATCGGACGAAAGAGAAAAGAGCGTCTTGTAGCGATCAGAATAGTCGTGGTTTCGCGTTGAACGAAGGATTTCGGCCAGGTAATCCACTACGAACCCATAGCCATCGGAGAACATTTCCCCGCGAATGATGTCCACTTCCCAACCAGGGATGTAGAAATGGAGCCGGTCGAGGAAGGCGGAATCGTAAAACTTGTCGGGCAGTTCCTCGAACAGATTTGAGTGTTTGAGCATATAGGGAACGGTATGCTGGGTGTTGCCAACAAAGACCATCGACGCCTCTGCTCCAAGGGTTTCGACACCACGAGAAAAAGATTTGTTGGCCATGTAGTTCTTCATGATGTCGACCAACGCCTTGTCAATCCGCTTGTTCTTTCCAGCAAATTCATCAAAGGCGACCGCGTCCCAGTAACCGACCAGGCCTATCTTGCCGTTGGCATTATTGACGAAAAGCTTAGGGACGCTGACTTCTCCACCGGAAATCAAAATGCCATGGGGTGAAAACTCGGAATAAATATGTGATTTCCCCGTTCCTTTAGGTCCTAGCTCAATCAGGTTGTAGTTCCGTTCACAGTAAGGAATCAGGCGAACCAACTGCAGCAGCTTGCTCCGCTTGCCAAACATCTCCGGATTGAAGCCGATGCTCTGGATCAGCAGGTCGATCCACTCATCGGTAGTGAATTTTTTCCTCGCCTCAATATAACTGTCAAAATCAAACTGAGATAATTGGATTGGCTTCAAAGAGGATAATATCCACGGAGAGGATCTTTTGTCCTCGGTGAACTCGTACTCGATATCTGCAATGCACCAAACGCCGCTCACCAGCAGCTTGGGATGAGTCTTGACTGTGCCGGAGTCGACCAGCACTTTCTTGATGCCGAGGTTGGAAAATTCCGCCTCATAGACATCATCCTTGTCGTTCAACGACACGCTGATCTTGTCGATGACCTTGTAGCGGCCTTTCTCTTTGATATTGGAGCGTACCAGGCCGGCTTCGTTACGGTGCACGTAGTGCAACCGCAGGATCTCTTTAACAGTTTCGATGCCGGTCTGAATGGTAGCGTCGTCGCTGGTCGCGCAGTATTGCCCCAAAAGGTATTCAAGCACATAGGAAGGAACAATCGCGTTGCCCTTGACGGTCTTGACCAGATCCTTGCGAACGACAAGCCCCGAGAAATGCGCGTTGATTTTTTGATCAAGTTCGTTCATGGCTCTCTCATCCCTTAAAAATCGAAATCGCTGGTAAATGACCGGCGCATCAGATATCGAAGTGATTTGTATTCCTTGTAATGGGTTGTCCCCGCCAGTTTTTCATCCAGAAGCAGAATGACTTCCTGGTTATTGGCGTCATCCGCCTTGCGGGTCAGCACAAAACGGACCTGCAACTCCCTTTCCCTGGGGTTCTCCGAAGTCAGGTCAAAGGTCAATTCGTGGCAATCAGAGATCAGCACTCCCGCTTGGGTATAGATGCCTGCCCGGAGTTTCCTCGGCTGGACCTTGTCAGTCACCGGTTGCGCCTGATAGAAGGCCACCGCCAATTGTCCGGAGGTTATCACCATGCTGGAACCGCGTAGGATATCGACCTCAACCGCCGAGATGTCGCTTTGCCGCTTTTTATTAATTTTGATGATGGGAATGACCACTTCCTGCAACGACGCCCCCCCATGGACAAAGCGACTCCCGGAGCCCTTGAGCCGAAGACGGTTGATCGATTTGGGGATCTGAACCTCCATCTCACCCGCAAGCCTCAGTTCGGAGGATTGAAATTTTCGTAGGCTCGAAACCTCCTTCAGGCCCTTACCCAACACAAAGCGCCGGTCACGGAACAAGATCTGATCGCCGACAGCATCGTTCCCAGCGAAATCACTCTCTTCAATGGCACGGTTCTGATAAATAAAGCCATGATCCGCCGTCACCAGCAGATTGCTGGCGTTGGCCCCGGTCAGCTTCTTCACCAATCGGATCAGCTCCTGGAGCGTTTCTTCGACCGCTTCAAAAACCCGTTCTTCGGATTCCCGCTTGTCACCGGTGATGTCGATGTGGTTGTGGTAGATATAGATGACATCGTGATCCCGCAAAAATGCCCGGCAATCCTCTTTGTTCAGCGCCATCAATGCATCTGCTTTTAGGGCGGTCGCCCGTTGTGCAATGGCCTGTTCGAGAATTTTACGGCGGTTGACTGTGCCTTGCGAGCTTTGGCCATTGACCAGAACCGCTCCCGAATCATTCTCCTGCAATGCTAATTCCGTGTTCGGCAGTAATGCCGCCATACCCAATTGGGTGTAACTCGGCAGCATGGCCAACGCGGGCTCCAGGGTCGCCTCGTAGCGGTCTTCCTGACGAATGAGGCCCAAGAATTCGTCGCCGATCTCGTAGCGGAAGGCATCGGATATGATCACGTAAATCTTTTTATCCTTTTGCAGAACGGGCCGCACATGCCGGTCGAAGAAATTTTTTTGCAGCATGATCGGCGTTGCGTCCCACTTGCTGGCATCATCCACAAAGGATTGCCAGTGATTATTGACCTTCAGGAGATAATTATTGGAGTAAAGATTCTCGACCTGATCCGTCAGCGTCCCCATTAAGGAAATTTCTCCGGAACAGCGAACATGATAGATGAATTTCCGGTACATTTGGTCCAGGCGGAACCAGAAATGGCAATACCGCTGGACCCCGTCCGCCATGGACTCCATGGTCAGAGTGGCTTCGTCCAGGGCGTGAAAGAATTGGGCCGCATAATCGACCGCTTCGTACATGTGACGGTATTCACGATACCAGTGGCCTTGCCGTCGCTGGCGGACCCAAAGCGCCACATCACCGCTCGAAACCGTGCGCGAAACGACTACACCCACCAAGTCGCTGATGATCTTCTGGTCGATCAGGCGGAAGTAATCCAGTTCGATCAACTCCCGAAAATCGCGCTTGGCCAGATCCTGCTCAATACCTAGAACCTCGGCGCATTCTCCCGAGAGGGTCTCAAAGCCGC
>JAQUEZ010000281.1 GCA_028684915.1 Desulfobulbus sp. | reverse complement strand
TTCCGGCGCAGTTCCTCTTCGCTGCTGGCGTTTTGGAGATCGGCCTTGGTGAGCCGTCTTGCTGCCCACCAGGCTCCCAAGGAGTTGTCGAGCAGGAAGCTGACCATGTAAGGCTCGGTGAACAACTGGGTGACGGCGGGCAGCTCCCGGGCGCCGATCTTGACCTCGGAGGCATTGACCTCATCCTTCTTCTTGGCCTGCCAGAATTGGTAGACCCAACCGAGGCTGTCGGAGGCGGTGAAGACCTCCAGCGGCAAATCGGCCACCAATCGCTCCAGTTTTTGCTGATGCTCGGGCGGCAACACCAGTTGGAAGACCGGCGAATCGAGCCTGAAGATCTGCGGCAGCATGCGAGCGGCGAACCGGGCGGCCAATTCCCAAACACTTCCCGCCTGTTCTTCTCCATCATCCAGTAGACCCTGGCATGTCTCAAGGTCGACATCGATCGGCTCGTCATCACCTTCCGGCCAATACATCAACAGATTGTTCTCGGCCAGAAAACGGGCAAAGAGCATGCGGTGCCAGTGCTCGTAGGCAATTTCTTCAATCAGGCGATCCATGGTCTGCACTTTGCCACCATTGAGCGAGTCACCTAATTGCCGGCCATGCACCCGCAATTTGCGGCGTAATGCACGCTCCTGTTCGCTCAACCCTTCAAAGGGAGCGGCTTCGCCAACGCCGAGATGTCCCGTTGCCGCACGGGCAGCCAACTCCGCTACATCGCGAGCTTCCTTGATGGTTCTTTCCAGTTTACTGCGAAGGACTTTTTCGAGCGGAAGCGACATGTTCGGCTCCTTAGTGCAGAATGACCGGACCGTGTTGGAGAGCAGCTTCGATCTTCTTGCGCGCCTCCTGTACCCAGTTGTCAATGTCTTCAGGTGTTTTGATAGTACAGCTTGGCAGAGAAATGAATTGCGCCTCCGGTTCCATCAACTCGGCGGCTGCCACCAGAACGGCATCAAACCGGCCTGACATGGCGGCTACCCGATCAGCGAGAGCGCTGAGAGTAACCTTCTCCAGGGTGGCAAGGATTTCCTGAGTGGTGGCTACTTGAATATCAGCCATGCTGGCCTTGGTCAGATATTGTTCGCTGAGCAGTTCGTTGCGCTGTTCCGGTTCCAGTTGGAGCCAATTTGTATCTGCCTGGAGTCGAGACATCCCCTGTTTATGGCTGGATTCGTAGGATATTTTCAATTGATTGAGCTGTTCACGCAGCAATTGGGTCAAATTGGCCACCAAAGGCGCAACCAAATCTGGGGATTCGAGCAGTTGCCGTTGCTGTTCGATTGTCTTCATCTGCGAGTGAAAGATCTCGGCGCCCTGGAGACCCGTGGCGTGCGACATGAGCCGTTGCAGCACGATCCAGTTGGGCCAGCGTTTGCCAATCTGTTCAGCAAGGTCGGTCCAGGTTTCAACGAATTGGAGCAGGTCTTCTCGCCGGTTATAAAGGGCCAGCAGTTGTTCATTGCCGGCTGCAAGGCGTATTTCATCAAGGAACGTGGTTTTCGGCCGGGCCGGCTGTGGTGCCTCACCGCCTGCCTGTTCGGCCAGGGTGGCCATCTTCTGCAGAAACGCAGGAACATGCGCCAACTCCTCGCCTTGCTTGCTGATAAGACCGACTTTTTGCAGCAATTTCCGGATTTGAATGCGCTGGGCAGTGGTGACGGTGGCTGATTCCACCTTGAAGATCATTTTACCGATGGACTTCCGCTCCAATTCCTTGGGATCGACCGTTTGACCTCGATCATCCTGGGCGCGAACAAGCCCAGCCACCAGCAGCACCTGCAAGCCTCCATCCACGGCATCGCGGGACCAGCCATAATCCTTGCCTTCGAAATAAGCACGAATATCCAAACCTTTCTTGCCGCCGGCAATAAAACCAAGGATAGCTTTGCACACCGGATTTTTGGCGGGTTCGCCTTCATCGCCAACAGCCTTCAATGCATCAGGGGCGCCTTTTTGTGCTTTTTCATATACCTTGGGCCAGCCTGGATGGTCAGCGGTGGAGAACTGTGGATACAGCCGCTGCAAGGCGTTGCTCGCAGCCTCAAGGATCATTTCTTGGAGGTCATTGCCAAGAATTTCATTCCCGCCCCCCTGAAAGACGCGAGCACCGGAGAAGGCTTCGGTCAACAACTCGCGAATTTTCCCCTCTGCGGTCTGCTTGGATGTCTCCATGGCGGCACGGGCTTCGGTGCCCTCCGGGGTATTTGGCACGCCACGTTTATCAAGGGTGGCGGATGCAGCTTTGTAGTTGATCAGATGATGGCGGAGGTCATCGGCGGATCGTTTAGGGATGAAGACAAACACCGAGGGGGATTGATTGCCGGCTTGTCGTGCATCCGCCCGAACGGAGTTCTCATCAATGCTCCATCCATCACGAACCCAAACGCAGACACGCTGATCGGCGTCAGCGGGCAGACCAGCTTCAAACACCGGATAGATATCACGGGTAACCTTGGAACTCCCTTGAAACAGCGACAGCTTGCGGACCGCCTCGCCAAACTTCTTGCGGATACGGTCGTCACGCTCAGCCTCGATTCGATGGGTCTCGTTGGCTAGGCTGGAGCGCTGGCTAAGAAATTCGTCGCTCCAGGCTGCGCTTTCTTCGGTTTGAATGCGATATTCGTCTCCCACCTTCATCAAGAGTTCGCACTTGTCGAGTAGGCCTGGCAACTTGCCACGCAAGCAACTCCCACCGTCATTGAGGTTTTCCACCAGCAAATCGGCCAAAATGTCGATGGTTGCACGGATACCGATCTCTGTATTGCTGCCTGCGAGTTTGTTGATCAGGAACACCAACCCACAAGCGCGGGCCATGAGCTGCTCATCGTCGGATCCCTTGATCCAGCTTATGGTCTTTTCATGGACCTTGCGGGGTAAAATCCGCGACTGCAACAGCTTGTCGGCGGAGTCAAAATAGAGATAATCGGCAGCCACGACATGGCCCAGCGGTTCGTGCAGGTTTGTCTGAATCACCTTGTGAATCATGCTCAACTGGTTGCGGAGCTGGCTATCGGTGCCGGTCTGGTCGAGAACACGCAGGGTGTTTTCCCAAAAACGGCGGCGCACCGGGAGGACAGGGTAATCCTGGGGAAAATAAGGAATGTCATCCTGCCGGTGGCCGATGGTCGTGCCGGCGAGATGCCTGGAAATTTCTCCCAGATTGGTTTGCATCATCTGTTCGATGGGAGCTTTCGCTTCTGCCTTTTTGGCAAGAATGACCTGGCGAATGACCGAGTCCACATCGGCATCGGAGAGTTCCACACGAATGGTGAATCGCCCTTCCAGTTTTTTGAGATTGCTGGTACCGGTGACAGCGGTTTGGCCAGTACCAATGAACAGCAACTTGCCTCCAATATTTTTACAGCAGGCCTCGACAGCTTCCTGAACATCAATGGAACGCTGACTGTCTTCGCCGATGTATTGCTGCACCTCGTCAAGAACAATCAAGGTGAGCGGAAATTTGCCGTCTTTGGTAAGCGCCTGACGAATGGCTTTGAGCATGTCATCGCTGGAGACGTCATTCACAATGGGAAAAAGGTTCGGGATGATTTCTGTTACGGCTGAGTTTCGAGAAAAAAGCTTTGGCCGAATATCACATAAAGCGTCATAAATACCTTCGGCGACCGAAGGGTCGGCAATATCTACCTCCCAGTCACCACCATTCTTCTCCACATGTTGTTTGACTTCGTTGTAAATACCTTCCTTTTGAAGCCAGAGAACAAATTGGGCGATATTGTATTTCTCTGGCAATCCTATTGATTTAAAGATCAGCCCCAATAGGGCCATGCGCACTGTTTTATCCCTGGAACTTGAACCCAACGTTCCAGCAACAGCATGGAGCCCTCCATGCCTCTTGGCCTGGACACTCAGCTCCTTGAGGCTATCGGTAATACTTTGCGGAAGGTTGGCGATGCCGCGCGCGGTGGCGCCATCTTCAAAAACTGCATCCACCCAAAGCGCGCGAAGCATCTTGACTAGATGGGATTTACCGGAGCCGTAAAACCCGCTTACCCAAACCGCAGGCTGCTGAGCTTGGCTGATATTCTTTAGATAGGTATCGAGGATATGTGCCAAGCCTTTTTCATACTGACCATTGCAGACGAACGTTTCCAACTCATACCGGAGTACGTCCAATGCCTGGCTGGTTTGCTCGTCATTAACACTTGCCACACCTTCGTTGACCAGTTTGCGGCTAGCCGGATCTTTTTGATAAATATCGCAATTGTTCATCGTTGACCTTTTAATCAAAATTCCTTGTCCGCTGTTATTGGAACAGCTAGATAGTTCCAGCCATCGTAACCGTCGAGCAGCCTGTAATTATTGTTCTCGTAACTGCCGGGGAAAAAAATCAGAAGTCGGCCTTTGACCATTGGAGCGAGTTTATCGACAACTTCTTTGACTTTGAGAAATCCGAAAAGTGACCCAACCCCCTTGACGGCTACCACGGAATTTTCATCGACGTTGTTTTGCTGAAGATAGGTTTCGAATTCTGTGATGACGAACGTCAGATATTTGGGGAGCAAAGTGGAGAGCAAATGCGGTTTCTGGAAATAGCTTTTGGCATATCGTTGTGAGCTCAACCAAGCGGCAAAAGTATCTGTCAGATCGTAGATGGCCCAGTCGTGCCCTGCTTGGCGGGTGGCGATTTCAAATTCATCAATTTTGGCGCGGAGCCAGCGTTCTTCGGTTTCGTTGTAGACGCAAAAGATAACTCGTTGCGGTGCGGCAGCGTCATCTCGCCAAGGAACAGCGATATATTTGCTGTATGACTGAATAAGTCGTTTAATTTTACTCACGAAGCCACTCCATCTCTTGTTCACTGATGAGGTTTGGAAAAAGAACTTCAATAACATCGCCCACACGCTTAAAAACTATCCAACCTTTGCGAGAGGCGTCTTCGGCAAGCTCAACGGCCTTTTCAAATGAGCAATCGAGGAGCCTGGCGTATTCGGTTCGAAAAAGAGAAGGCCCTCGAACGCCGGTCAGGTAGCCGAGCAACAACGCATAGGAAACATTACCGGCAGTGGGAAGAGCGCGGGTGCGCACCTTGTTGGTACGCCCGGATAAATGGCCTGCTTGAGTCCATGTAGAATTAATATTTTTTGCATTCGAAACACGCTTTCCTGCGCTGAACCGTCCTGGATGCGCACTTTCAAGGTATTCTTCCATTGTTTGACGAGTTACCACCGTTCCTTCGGTTGCGGCAAATATGAATTCTGCGCTTTCTCTAAGGAGGGGATCTCTGCAATATGAACAAAGCAAGGCGAGTAGCGGATGACCGTCAGGATCGCGATACCAAAAAAATAAGAGTGCACGGAAAAGCAAATACTTGGTATCGAGTGAATAGAGTTCTAAAAGATACCGTTTTGAAATCATACGATTTTTTTCGGTACGTTTACCGAGGCAATTATCCGCGACAATCGCCCCGATATAGTCTTCACGAGACATTTTGCCCTGTTGAGAATATTCAAGCAGAATACCCAACTCGGCCAGCATGTAGGTGCGGGAAACATGAGGGCTTCCCAGGGGGAAGGCGAAACCGAAGCGAGCTAATCGTTCTTTTTTGGGGTCAGTCAATTGATCCGTACTCATGATTGAGGGTTTCTTGGAAATCAGTTCGCCAAAGATACAAAGCTGAAAAATAAACCCTCATGTTAAGGTCTTAAATTCAAAGCGTAGCTATCCTTGTGCCGGTACATTTTGGATACTTAGAGCATCCCCAGAACTGTTGACCAGCATTACTTCCTTTTTGGGCAGTCCTCAAGACCATCTCTGCTCCGCAACTGGGACATAGCGTTTTTGCTGGGATAAATTCCGCCGAATCTCGGATCTGTTCTTTCTGGATAGTGGTGCTACCCCTGACCGACTCGATCATTGCCGCCAGTTGCTGTCCCTTGATAAGGTCAAGCGGTTTGTTCTGGGCAAAGGCTTTTGCCTCCTGTGTGAACAGGCCCGAGGTAATAATGATGGCTCCAGCCGCCTGATGCGCAGTGACCAATCCGTACATCTCGCGAACGACCTTGACTCCGATCTTCTGCGTCTTCCATTGCTTGCATTGCACAAGGTAGCGGTTACCGGCCTTGCGCAGCCAGAGGTCAACCCCACCATCGGGACCAGCCCCTTCGTTCTCCAAAACGGTGTACCCCTGCCGCCGATATGCTTCGCCAATCAATTCCTCAAACTACCTCCAGGAAAGATCGCGAATCGATTCGATGTCTTTTTGCCTGTCCAGCAGCCTCTTCTTACGGACTGAGTTGAACAGGGAGACAGGAGCAGGAAGGAAAAGAAGGAGGGCAACCCAAGGGGCGAACATCGGACCGAGTTTTGGAATACCTGCCAATACCGGACTGCTGAGCGTAATCGAAGGAATGATGAACTGAAGAACACAAAAGGTGAAAGCTGATACGGTTACACTGACCCACCAAGGGCAGACGGCCAGTATATCTAGGATGGTTTCGTTTCTTCGGGCCATGTATTTTTCTCGGAAATGGTGGGTTAGTGCTCGTTGTCACTGCCTAGTAGCGAACCAACGGAATCTTTCAAAAGAACAACTCATAACTCTATGATAATAAAATAATAAGTGCAAGGAACTGTTTTGTTTGGAACAAAAACCCTTGAATGCGTTGATGACCGGCGATGTGCCTGTTCCATAATATTGCGCTTCATCTACCACTCCGTGCTTTCATTTCCACCTTGGTTGGCCTTCCGCGTTTTTTTGGCGCTGCCTGCACAAAATCCTGATGTTTTTCCCATTGTGTGGCTGCCTCACGAGATTTTTGTTCTATCCAAAGATCAACTGACTCTACGAGCCACGCCAACCGGCGTCCTAGCTTCATTGGCGGTGGCACAGCGTCAAACTGTTTTCGAGCAAGGTGACCATGAACAGCAGCTATGCTCTTACCCAAAATTATCGACATTTCTTCGATATTGTAAAATCGCTTTTTAACCATTGATTATTTCTCCTCAAGAGTTAATTAACTGAAAATGTTTGAGTATTCATGCGACTCATTTACCTTTTCACAAATCATGGAAAATCTCTCAATCCCCCAAAAATGCAACTTGCCCATAAATGTCAGCAAAAAATCCATTTTAGGTATGTCAACCGAGGAAGAAACATCTATTCGAGATGCCCTAATAGGTAAAAACAGCATTTTTGCTGTAAAAATTATCGCAAAAGAATTTGCGCGGCGTTTTCAAGGAAAAGGCAGGACTGAACAAAGTATTGTTCGTGCACTTGCACCTGGGGGAAAAGCTGTATCCTGGACAAGATTAGATCAAAATATCTGCGAGTTGTGCCAAAGCTTCTCCAGGACAGCTAATTTATTAGAAATAAATAGATTTTTTTTGGGAGAAGACTGGGAGAACATGCCGGAAGTACAGCAACAGCAAATAGATTTTTTTGACAAAGTTCGTTTAATTCTAAGATCTATTCTCCCTAAAAACGGAATTAAACTCCCGCAGGAGGCAAAGGAATATCCTACCGCAGAGGACAAAGCCAGGGCATTTGATACATGCTTTCTTTGTTGGCGGTCCGTTTCACGAACAAGGCAGGAAAAAAAGACACCGCCTTGCTATGTGCATCGTGATCTGATGACCACTAGTA
>JAQUEZ010000280.1 GCA_028684915.1 Desulfobulbus sp. | reverse complement strand
GGCCTCTTCTTTTGTTTCGGAGGCCTGGATGAGGCTCAAAGGGTTGCCAGGTGTTATTCCAAGGCCATCGGTGCTGAAGGCTAGCGATCCCAGCAAGGCCAGTAAGGGAGTTGAACTACTATCACGGACAATGAAAGCGCCTTGGGGCACTGGGCTTGGCGCACGTTTTATCTGGGTTTTCTTTTGGATCCACTGAATCAAGCGACCTGCTAGCCATCGGGCCTGTAGGCGATTACGGAAGGAGCGATCAGCCTCTGAGCCGATGACCGAAAGATCCCCAGTGGTTGGTGGCAAGAGAAGCCGGCATTTCTCTAGCTTTTTGATATCGTTCTGGACCTCGGCGAAGGCGAACAGAGAGAAGGTAGATGTAACGACATCCAGCTGGTTCCCCTGAATGAGTCCGGGGTGGATGAAATCGATAACGCGGTTGCCCCCTGTGTTGCCGACAAGTTTCATGCTGTATACTCCTGAGCTTAGTGGACTAAATGTCCACTAAGAGAGGCCGATACCTTATCCCTTTCGCCTTTGTTTAACTTCTTTTCAGGACAATTCATTCTGTCAATCGGAGTTCCTGCCTTTTGCGGGGCTTCTGTGGGGCCGGGAGGCAAGATAAAAAACATCCTGTTTTGTTTAGCACCCAACGAGGCGATGAGCAACTGTTTGAAATGATATTGTTTGTAGGTAGATTTACCTATTGGTGTAGTTTTGGGGCTGTGATGCTTGATGTGTCATACAGGTGAGGGGGAGATTATGCAGAATACTGTTGAGCATGTAACCGGCATGTAACCAATAAAAAAAGGGTTAAGCTGAATCAGCTTAACCCTTTGATATTACTGGTACGCCAGATAGGATTCGAACCTATGACCTACGGCTTAGAAGGCCGTTGCTCTATCCAGCTGAGCTACTGGCGCACAAATTTTCCGACGCCAATGTAACGGGAACAGGATGGAAAGGCAACCATTATGAAAGGCTCCTCCAGAGTTCCTGCGTTCTTTGAATTATTTTAGGCCCCCTGTTCACCAATTTGCTCCCAGACTGGGCCGGCGGCGGTATCATGCACCGAAACTCCTTGGCGGAGCAGTTCTTCGCGAACGGAATCCGCCGCAGTCCAGTCCTTGAGTTGTCGTGCCCGCTCACGCTGGCGGATCAAACGATCAATCTCTGGAGTCAGAGGGCAGTATTCCAGCCGCAATACGCCGAGCACGGTGTTGACCATGCCCAGTACCTCGAGCACATCGTTTTTCTGATCCCGATCCAACTGTCGCGCCTGCACCACCGGATTGGTTTTCTTGATGAAGTTGAACAGGGCCCCGATGGCCCCGGAGATGTTGAGGTCATCGTTCATGGCCTCGGTGAAGCGATTTTCCAGTTCAGAAACATAGGTCGCCACTTCGGGATGGGGCAGACCCACCGGCAGGCAGAGCAGTTTGCGGATGAACTCTTCGATACGCTTCAGCGCAGTGCGGGCCGCATCAAGGCGTTTGTAGGAAAAGAACAACGGCTTGCGGTAGTGGACCCCGAGGAGCATGAAACGGATTTCACGGCCGGTGTAGCCCTTATCGAGCACCTCTTGCAGGGTGACGATGTTACCGGCATCGCCGGACATTTTTCGTCCTTCCCGCAACAGTTGCCCGGAATGGAGCCAGTAGTTGGCCAAGGGCTTGCCGGTGAGGGCCTCGGCAATGGCGATCTCGTTTTCGTGGTGGGGGAAGAGCAGATCCTGGCTGGCGGTGTGAATATCGATGGTTTCGCCCAAATACTTGGTCGACATGGCCGAGCACTCGATATGCCAGCCCGGGCGGATGTTGCCCCAGTCGGTCTCGAAAAAGAGTCCTTTCTTCAGCTCAGCAAGGGTGGAACGCTTAAGCAGGGTGAAGTCGCGAGGGTTATCTTTTTCGTAATTATCAAGATCTACGGTCTGGCCGAGTTTGATCTTGCTCAGGTCAATGCCGGAGAGGCGACCGTACTTCTTGAACTTGGAGATGTCGAAATAGATCGACCCCAGTTTTTCGTAGGCGTAGCCCTTGTGGATCAGGTCGTGGACGATTTCAATCATGTCGCCGACATGTTCGGAGGCCAGCGGATAGCCAGCGGCCTTAGCCACCTGCAGGGTGTCGATGGCTTGCTTGAACTGGTCGATGTACTTGCCGGTAAAGGCTGCCAGTTCTTCACCCGCCTCAATGGAACCGCTGATGGTGTTGTCGTCGAGATCTGTAAAATTCATATACAGATCAACCTGATAACCAAGATGGCCCAGGTAGCGGTTGATCAGATCGGCAACGATGAAGCGGCGGCAGTGGGCGATGTGAGGTGATTCGGCGGCTGTTGGTCCGCAGGCGTAGAGGGTGACGCGCCCATCGCGGATGGGGCGGAACACCTCTTTCTTGCGGGTCATGGTGTTGAACATCTTCAGCTGGGAGGTGCTCTCCTCGACCAGCTCGCGTTTTTTAAACAGCGGCGTGCTCAGGTAGCGCTCTCCTCCGTCTGGGAGGATGACCACCACGCATCCCTCACCAATCTCCTTGGCCCGCTCGATGGCGGCAAACATAGCCGCGCCACTGCTCATCCCGGCAAATATCCCTTCCTCGGCAGCCAGAAGGCGCACGGTGCTGAAGGCGTCCTCATCGGCAATGCCTACAATGACATGCGGCAGGGTTTTGTCAAAGATGCCGGGCTTGTAGGACTCCTTCATGTTCTTGAGTCCTTGGATCTTGTGGCCGGGCGAAGGCTCGACTGCAATCACCCGTACCTCAGGGTGATGGTCACGGAACCAGCGGGAGAGCCCCATTGCTGTGCCTGAGGTGCCCAGCGTAACGACGATATCGGTTACTTTGCCCCCGGTCTGTTCCCAGATTTCCGGGGCAGTGGAGTTATAATGGGCCTGCCAGTTAGCGGGGTTGTTGAATTGGTCGGCGAGAAAGTAACGCTCGGGATGCTCGCGTGCCAAGGCATAGGCCTTTTCGATGGCGCCGTCGGTGGCCCGTTTGGCGGGGGTGAGGATGATTTCCGCCCCATAGGCCTGCATAATTAGGCGCCGCTCGATAGAGGCGGATTCGGGCATGATCAGCTGACAGCGGAGTTGTTTCGCTGCGCAGACCATGGCCATGCCGATGCCGGTGTTGCCGCTGGTGGCTTCTAAAACGATCTTGTCGGGGGTGAGTTCACCACTTTTCTCCCCGGCCTCAATCATGGACAGCGCCACCCGGTCCTTGATTGAACCGCCAGGATTGCGCGATTCAAGCTTGCCCAAGAGTTGGATTTTTTCGGGAAGGGGATTGAGCCTGCCCAGCTCGACCAGGGGAGTATTGCCTATCAATTCAACGAGTTTCATGCTGTGTACAAAGGGTTCAGTGAATCAAATCGAGAAATGCATCCGCCACCATAGCCGATTTCCCCTCAAAGCGCAAAAAAAGCGCCTGCGCGAGGCTATTTTCTCTTTCTGGAGTGTATGGATTTACGGGTGGGGAGTAGTCGACGGGGCGATCATTCGCTATGAGCGGCAAAATTGTGCCAGAGACGTTGCAAGGCCTCGCGGCATTCCTGGTTGTCGATGCCGGCAGTCATCTGCTGAAAGGTTTGCTCGTCTTTGGTATCGACCGCATGGGGTGCAGGGACTTGCCGTTCGGGTAGCGCGGGTAGTTGCGGCTGCAGTTGCCAGCGGATATCGATTACCGGTTGCTCCCCCAGGGCACTGTTGATGCGGGTCATGAGGTCGAGTTTGATGAACTGGAGATGGTGCATCCAGGCCGAATCCTGGACATAGATCCAGAGCGTGTCCTGGCGGAAAAAGGCCGGCATGGTCAGTTGGCCGACCTCATGGCCGACAATGGTAGGCCACTGGCGCGCCAGATGAAAAAGTCGCCATTGTTTTTTCCACTGTTGTTTTGAATAGACGTCGGACAGCAGATCCGCCAAGGGAGCGGGTTCACCTTTTTCGTAGCCGGTTCGGTTGTCGCTCATGATGGAATGGGGGTAGATGTCGTGGTGCGTTGCTGGAGAAATCCTCCGCTGAGAAAAATTACGAACTTAAGCCTACTCCAGTCGTCCTGTCAGAGCAAGAAATTCATGTTCAGTTACCAACAACCACAATGTGCTCAACTCTGTTTATGATTTCAGGTGAAAGACAATGGGCAGCATCAGTTGGGCACTGACCGGCGGCTTGGGAAAAGGCGCTATCCGGCGAATGGTGGCAACCACGCTTCTGTCGAGGATGTCGTGACCAGAACTTGAGACCACGGTGATTCCTTCTACCTGACCATTTGCCTTGAGCACAAAGGAGACCACGATTTTGCCGCTCAACCCCATCTTGCGGGCCGTGGCCGGAAATTGCAGGTTCCTGAGAATGCGTTGGCGCACATAGTTGAAATCATAGCCCATGCCGCCTCCGCCTCCCCGACGGCCACCTTTGGCCCCGGCCCCGGACGATGCTGCGCTTGGGCCGACTGGAGAACCGGTGGCTGGGGGAGCGGTTGCACTGGAAGCCGCAGGCGTGCTTGAGGCCTCCGCCGTTGCTGCTGACTCCGCCACGGTCGGCTCAGCTTTGAAAGCGGCCGGGGTTGTGCTCGTTTCCACCATGGGCGATGGTTCTTTTCGCAGCTTCTTTGGCAGTACCTTTTTGGGTTTTGTTGTTTGTACTTTGCTTTTTTGTTTGGCGATTTTTGTCGGTTTGTGCACCGGTTGCGTGACCGGCTTCGGCTCGGGTGTCGCAGTCTGCGGCTGTGGTGCAGGAGCCTTGGTCGCACCTGCAGGCGGACCGGGCGGTTGATCCGGTTCTCCTGCCATGGCCTCGGAGAGGGCCAGAGAGAAATCGATGACGAGCGGGGGCGTATCCTCCTCGAGCAATTGATGGCCGTAGAAGAGAACTGCCGCAAGGGCAAGATGGAACAGCAGCGAGAGATGAAAGGACTTACTTTGAGTGCTCATGGGCTCTGTTCGGTTTGCAGGCTGAGTTGGTTGAAGCCGAGTTGCTTGATCGCGGCAAAGACATCGACAAAACCTTGTAAAGCCAGGCTTTTGTCGGCTCGGACCAGCAGCGGTGTTTCCCGGTCGGCCTCATCGAGGGCTTCTGATAACTCCTCCAAGCTGAGCATGGCGCCATCGAGCCAAATCCGGCCTTCGTGGTCGATCACCACTGTTTTCGGATGCAGTTGCGCCGGTTGATTCGCGGTCGAGGCCTTGGGCAGTTCCACTTGAATGCCGCCGGTGGCGATAAAGGTCGAGGTGGTGAGGACAATGGTCAACAGCACCAGCATTACATCCACCAGGGGGATGACGTTGAGATAATCAAAGCTTTTTTCATCCATGGCGGATATCCCACTGGAGCAACAGCACCTTGCAGCGGCGTAAGAGCAGGTTGTAGAGGGTGACCGCCGGGATGGCCACCACCAGCCCCAGTGCCGTGGCTTTAAGGGCCAGTGCCAGTCCTGTCATGATCTTGGTGGTGTCGAAACCTCCGGTGCCGATATCGTAAAAGGTGAGCATGATCCCGGTCACCGTGCCCAGCAGGCCGATGTACGGGGCATTGGCACCGATGGTGGCGATCAGATGCAGTTTGCGGGTCAGATGCAGCTCCAGCTCCCGCCGGTCGGTGAACTGTTCCACTCGGGTGGAACGGTAGACGAAAAAACGTTCCAGAGCCAAGGCCAGTGCCACCACGCTTAAAAAGAGCAGGAGGCCCAGGACCCCGTAATCAAGGATTTGATGCAAATATTCCATGAAACTTCTCACATGGCCCAGGCAGGCACACAGATCCTGCCCGTGCCGTTTGTTCCGGGAATGGCAGCCACATTGACCTCGATCCGATAGAGATCGCGCAGGCTGTCCCGGGTAATGACGTCTTCCGGCCGACCGTCGGCAATGACGGTGCCGCTGTTGAACAAGATGACCCTGTCGGCGGTCATCAGGGCATGATCGGGAAAATGGGTGGTCATAATAAAGGTGAGCCCATCCTTGGCGAGGCCGTTAATGTCGGCCAAAAGGCGCATCTGGTTGCCGTAGTCCAGGCCGTTGACCGGCTCATCCATGATGAAGACCCCGGCGCCCTGGGCGATCGAGCGGGCTATCATAGTTAACTGGCGCTCACCGCCGCTGATCTCGGTATAGGCCCGGTCTTTGAGTTTGAGGATATCGAGCCGGGCCATGGCGGCTGTGGCGATTTTCCTATCTTCTTGGGAGTAGGTTGAAAAGAGGCCGTGGTAGGGCATGCGCCCCATGAGCACCACGTCCTCCACGCTGTAGGCAAAGGCCTCGCGATGAACTTGGGGGACATAGGCAATTCGTTTGGCCAGTGCACTGCGGCTGTAGCTTTGCAGGAGTCGGCCTTCAAAATAGATCATGCCGCTCTGCGGTTTAAGCAGCCCGAGCAAGGTCTTGAGCAACGTGGTCTTGCCGCTGCCGTTGGGCCCGAGCAGGGACACCACTTCGCCTGCCTGGAAATCGAGGCTGATATCATCGAGGATAATACGCTCCCTGTAGGCGAAACGGAGCGCCAGGGCCTGAAGCAGGGGATTCATCGCCACCCCCTTTGGGCCTTGTTGAGCACCAGGACGAAAAATGGGATGCCGATCAGCGAGGTGACGATGCCGGTGGGGATCTCAAAGGTGAAGATCAGGCGGGAAACGTTGTCCACCACTAAAAGATAGATCGCCCCGGTAAGGGCGGCCGCTGGCAGCAGCAACCGGTTGTCCGGCCCGACCAGCATGCGGCAGATATGGGGAATGATCAAGCCCACCCAGCCGATGATCCCACCGATAACCACGGTGAGTGCACTGATCAGGGTCGCGAGAAAAATGACGGTTATGCGCACCCGTCCGACATGGATGCCTAAAGATCGTGCCTCCTCCTCACCCATACTCATCGCGTTGAGGCGGCCGCCGTTGACAATCAGCACCAGAATCCCCGCAAGCATGGGCAGGCTGATCAGGCCGATGGTACGGCCATCCACGGCTGAAAGGTTGCCCATCAGCCAGTAGACGATGGCGGGCAGCTGGTTGGACGGGTCGGCCGCGTACTTGACGATGGAGAGCGAGGCGGTGAAAAAGGCACCACTGATGATACCGCCCAAAACCAGCATGATGATCGAGGAGCCGCGGAAAATACGGGCAATGGTCACCGCCACCCCAACTGCGGCAAAACCGAAGGCCAGGGTGGAACATTGAACAATGAGCCAGCTCTGGGAAAAAATCATCCCCAGGGCTGCACCGAAAGAGGCCCCGGCGAGCACGCCCAATAAGCCCGGAGAGACAAGAGGGTTGATGAACAGGGCCTGGAAAGCAGTCCCGGAAACCGACAGCGCCGATCCAATGAGGATGGCGGCGATGATCCGCGGCAGGCGGATATCTAAAAGGATATTAGCCAGTAGACTGCTTTTTCCCGGATCCAGGACATCGTGGCCGAAAAATTTCCAGCCTGCAAAGGCGAGGATGTCAGTCAGCGGCACCCGGTATTTACCGAGATAGAGTGAGAGCAGGATCGCCTCCGCCAGAAGCAGGGTCAGCAGGGGGAGCGTCAGGCGTTTCATAAATGGAGCACTTCCCTTGCTTGGGCCGGGGTCAGGTCGACGCCGAGAAAGAGTGTATAAAAGGAT
>JAQUEZ010000279.1 GCA_028684915.1 Desulfobulbus sp. | reverse complement strand
TTTGCTGCAGTGCATGTCGCTGATGTCGTAGGACTTAGGCCGCTGCTCGTGCATTTTTGCGAATCCGGATGGTCAGGTTTCGGTCTCGGGCTTTCATCTTGGCTTCAACAAGGGTCACGCAGCCGGAAGCGAGCATGCCGGCGACGAGCTCTTCTTTCGAGATGGGTTCCTTTGGGTTGTCGTGGGTTGGGCTGGTGAGTCGCATGGTTTTGGGCTCCTGGTTTGGGGTTCGCGTGATTAGTTGATGCTGATAAAGCCTTGTTCTCTCAGTGCCCAATAGGCGCGGTCCACAATATCGATAGAGGCCGCATCGCCGGGGCAGACAAGGAACAGTTTGCAAATACTGGCCAAAAAATTCGATAAATCAGAGTTTTAAAGTTTGCGGCAAGAAAGAATGCCGCTCGATTTGGCGCCACAAACGAGAGATGAAACAAGGCAATCTCGAATGAAGGCGTCAGAACAAGGGGCTTGATCGGCGGTTACGTGGAGAGCAAGGGTAGAATTCTTCATGGTTTGATCTCCTGGTTTTGGGTTCGCAGTTTGGGGTAAGGGTTGGTAAGACATTCCTTGTCCTGGTCGGCCTTCGTAGCAGATGATCATTTTGCGGTTTGCCAATTCCTGGAAGGAAGCTCGTAAACCCCAATCGTGGTGACAGGGACCAGGGCAAACGCGGCAGAGCATAGTTTGCACTGATGAACTAATTGGAAGCCTTCACCGACACAACGCACGACAGGAGCCTCAAAGTCTCCATCGCATTTCGGGCAGCAGGGAAGAAAAGAGGTGTCGGAGAGTAGCGGGAATTGTTCTTGGTTGAAGGGTTTCATGGTTAGAAGCTCTCGGTTTGGGCTCGCGTTTCAAAAAGCGAAAAGAATAAACATTAAAGTTCACTTTCAAGAACTATGTTCTATATAATGAACCATGTCAAGTAAAAAGTTTCGAGAAGAGAACAGGTTTTCTTTTAATGAATGCTGGGAGAGAATTAAGAGCAAAACACCGATTGATAATTACAGCCAACTTGCTGAAATTATTGGGATATCTAAATCAAATATAACTAAGCGAAAAGATGAAGACAACTTTCCGATTGACTGGGCTTTTTATGTGGCCCAAAAATACGATTTGACCACAGAATGGATACTTACCGGGAAAGATACGAATAGAAGAAAGGAGCCAGCTCAAAATAGAAAATTCAACATTTTGAACGATGCAGAAGAATGGCTTGCGGATGAGGTCGGAAAGAATCCTAAAAGAGAATTTTGGTTTGAAGTTGAATTCGAAAAGGCTTTTGAAGAATTCAAAAAATGGAAGGAAGAAAAGGAAGAATCAGCCACCGCAGCAGCCTATTCTTCGACTCGTAAGGTAGCATAGAAGAAAAGCAAGATAAAATTATTTCATCAAAACTTTACAATTGTAATTGTCAAGACTGAACCAAGGAATTTGAAATCATAGATGTAAAAGATGCGACAAAATCAAAGCCCGTTTGAAGGCTTCGCTGAAATTATGTCAAGAATTCCGTGGTGGTTAAATATAATCCTCGCGGCTATCCGTCGCTTTTTGCCTTTGTGTTTTGTGGCTCTAAATGAAACTCAGCCTGAAACGTTGCCCACTCGCCCTGTGTCAGCATTTACGCCTGGGTGGGAAGATGCCGTTAACTTTTTGTCGCAATGCCAAATCGGGCGCGGCTTCACATCAAATTGTGCTGAGTTTTGTTCATAGCCATTTTGTGTTTTGACTTTGTCTTTTTCATGAACCTAACCTGGTTACAGATTTAACATATTGAAATTAAACATATATTTAACACGCTTGACGGTTGAATATCTGACGAAAAATTGGCCAGAACATACTGTTGGGCAATCAGATACTAATTAGCGGGTAAAAATATATGTAAAATTGTAAGAAATAAATTAAACCACTGTAAATTTGATAAAACATTTCTTAAAATTTTTTTAGTCCGCTTATATGATAAAAAAAATTGCTTTGATAGACAACAAAATTTCGGACGATGTTCTCTTCGAGTTGATGAACCGGGATACTGCTCTTTGGGTGTGTGAGAATACTTCCCTTGATGAAGAACAGGTTAATCTGTTAGCCCGCCTCATGGTCCTTCCATGGAAGGTGGTTATATGTGAGTCGTCTAATGCCAAGCTTATTACTGAAATAGAAAAATATGGCGCTTTGGAAGATGAATTAAGCCTTCGACGAGGTTTTGTTCACATTATCGCTTCGAACCCAAACGTAAGACAGTTACCCGAACGTGCGTTACCAATTTATCTACTCAATGGTCGAAGTGACTCTCTTGAACTTAGCGAATCTCCTAAGTTGGTAGGGACACCAGCAATGCGCCGACAGCTGAACATGATTGAGCGTCTAGAAGCGTCTTTGCCGAAACAAGTTGTTGTGGTTGGAGCAAATGTGAATAACGTTGCGACACAATTAGCTGAGCTTTGGAGTACGGAGTTCCGTGCACTCCTAACGTTCGTTGTCCCAGAAACAGTAATATCCAAGTCTATTACAGATCATTTTGAGTCTGTGGCGGATATGTCCTCCATTGCTATTGTCTATTCAGAGTTAGACGCATTTGCAAATTATACACTTCAGAGGTGCAATGAAGTCCTACCTGATACTAAGATTTCTGTAATGGTACAGGTACCTTCCGGAAAGAAATTCGAGGTGGATATCACAAATGCTGAATTGATTGAGCAACCACTCCTCGAAAAATTTGAGATTATCAAAAGTAAAAATCTTTTCGGCATTGCTCCTAACAACTTGACGAAAGATGATCTCAATACTTTTTTTGATAAAAATCAACACTCATGGCGGGCATATTCTTCCGGGTTACCTTGGGTGCAGGATCAATCAATTAAAAAAACGCTCCTTAAAGCTCTTCAAAAAGTTGTGAAGGAAGGGACCGATGAAAATTGTATTTTATATATTACCTCAGAGCCAGGAGCAGGTGGAACAACAGTTGCTAGGACCCTTGCTTTTGAGGCTGCCAGATCAGGAATCCCTACTTTACTTGCCAAACCGCAAATCTATGAACCAAACGCGACAGAAGTCACAAGCTTTATGTACCGAGCGCTTTTGACCATTAATAAAGAGCTATCAGAAAAACATGAGAAGGAGAGTGAAGGACAAGTTGAAATCCCTTGGTTGATAGTTTTTGATCGCGATCAGTGGGACGGTCAAGAGCAGGCAATCGGGCCCTTTTGGGCAGAAATAAAAAGAAGCGGACGCCCTGTTGTTATCTTAAAAGTACTTAGCCAAATTATCCCTCCAGAGTTCTTTAATATTCCAAAAACCAGTGAGCTATGCGCTCTAAGTCACGAGTTAGACAAAAATGAGGTCATTTCTCTTGGGAATCACCTTAATAAATATTTGAAACCGTTTAACCAAGCGAAATCAGAAGGCGACTGGATTAGATTTTGGGAGGAACATAGGCCTGATATCGATACTGGTATCGCAGCATTTTGGGTCATTTTGGAATTTTGGTTAAAGGGACTTGTTAATTTAGGAGAGTCTATTCCAGCATGGATGGTTAATCAATTCAAGCATCATTCTCTTTCAGACGAAAATCGCCTAATTCTTTTAGAAATTGCAGCGTTAGCAGCTGAGCGTCGTGCTATTCCAGAACAACTTTTGCCTGTGCCAAAACAGCAAAAGCAACCTCTTTCTGTTATTTTAGAAAATATTAGAGTCGAAGCGCCCGGCCTTGCCCTTGTCCAGCAAAACACGCCTGCAGGGCGTTTTTGGGGAATGGCACACGACGTATTAGGGCGTTACTTAATAAATGGGGTTTATTATGATCGCCTTCTTCTTGAACAACTCAATCTGGCAGAATTTAAAAATCCTGTCGAATTAAGATTATTTTTTATCTCTCGATTAACAAAAAACCCTGCTCTTGGTGAGGCAAGATTTGTTGATTTTGCCACCCAATTTTCACTAAAAACACTAAAATTAGACGAACGTTATGGAAACGCTGAATTTTTTTATTACTGGAGACAAGTACTAGAAATTCTAGAAAGCTTCCCAAAGTCTGTCTCGGAAACTAACAGGGCATTTATTCATCATGTGGCAATTTCACGAAGAAGAGTTGCGAAAATGGAACAATTTGATGCCACTAGTGAAGAAAAACGTGAGCAGCTCAATAAAGCTATTCAACAACTGAATTTCGCCCTCACAAATCTTGATGATACCCAAGATGATGAAACAAATCTTAACCTATATAATTCATTAGCTCTCGCATTTCAAGACTTGGCAGGGTTAGAACTAAGTTTGGGTGGAATCTCCGACTTAGTAAGAGACCTTAGAAAAAAGGCATCAGAAGCTACTCTTAATGCTCTAAGGGAAAATCCAAATAGCTCTTTTGTGCTTGAAACTGCCGCGAAGGACTTGTTGCAAAAAGGCCAATTAGATGCAGAAGATACAATCAATAGTGCATCACAAGCCCTTGGCTATATTTTTCAAGCAACCGCTCTTGAAAATTCTCAAGCTCGCCAGCATCAATTAAATAAATTAGCAACTACCGCATTAAATCTTTTGCGTAATAGCGATTCAGATAAACAAATTGAAGCTATGATTAATAGCGGCAATCCTCTTGGTTTTTTAGCTAAAGCTTGGCTGGAGTTGACTGATGGTCTGGCGGAAATTTCTGCAATGATTATTTCTGATTTTCCCAAGGAATCAATGCAATCGGCATTAGAAATACTAAAGTCCGCTCCAAGACACTGGATTTTAATAAGGATTGAGTATGATTTACTTTCTGCTCTTGAACCCAAAAACTTCCAAGAACAGCTTCATTTATTGGATGAATTGGACTCAATAAGCTCATATAGAATGTCTCTACAATTAAACTTGGAACGGGTACTTCTACTTTATATGGTAGGTCGATACCATGAGGGAAATAGTTCATCTTATTCATTGCGTAAAGAAATAAAAAAACAGAACATTATTGTCACAGTACCTGAGCGTATGCGATGGTTACTTGGTCCCAATCAAAAGGATAAACTTCTATGTAATGCTCAGGTTGTAGACTCCCAGGATGGATATCGCTCGTGGGCTCAGGTTAGAGAATTGCAAAATGCTTCTGTGCCTTTTATCCCACAAGATTTCGGAGGGCAACGTATGGCCCCACGGCAACTATTTCGTTGCCACATTACATTCGGAGCCATGGGGCCATTTATCAAAGCTCCTTTAATTTCGTAATTTGAAGGAGCTTTTCTGTGATGCGCCCAGGGGATCTTGCAATAGAATACGCAAAGCGAATGGAATGGACGCTTCGTCCTCGCAACATAATGGTTGAGGGAGATAGTGATGTCCGTTTTTTCTTGCTTGCAAACAAATTATATGAACTAGAAACGAAACATAATCTCCTTGGAGAAGATATCTCTCTTTTTGCATGTGGTTATGGTGACTCAGGCGGGACGTACGGCATGTTTGAACAACTTCCACCTCTACTAAATATTATTAGATCTGATCCAGACAAAAATGGCAAAGTACTTTTTAGGGTAATAGCATTAGTCGATAATGATTATGCTGGACGTATTTTACACCGTGGGCTTACTCAACAATACAGGCAACTCAAAACATTCCGTGATATTTTTACCTTAAATAGAATTTTGCCAAGGACCACCTCAGAACCAAATGCTCTTGCAAAGCAAATCGAAAAGCACAACAAAGATTGGAAAGGACTAGATTGTGAGATTGAAGATTTGCTTGGTGACGAACTTGTTGAATTGTTTTTAGATGAAAATCCTAATGCTTTTAAAAGCAAACCAGTTGAATTAAATGGTCGTTGTCATTATGAGTGGACAGATAATGCAAAAGGAAAACTTTATAATTTTACAAAAGAATATGCAAGTCTCAATGATATTGTTAAGTTGGTAGAAATTTTAAAATCACTTCGTTTCTACCTTGGGTTGCCAGCTGATGGAATTTAACGTTTAAACGTAATTTCAAGACGCCGAACCATCGCATTCACCAGACGGCAAGAAGCGCTGCGGCGCTGACGAGAAAAACGGGGACAGTGTAGGGAATACAGAATTAAGACAAACTTGGTGGGTGGCGGATTTGGTGGCGGTTCCCCTTCCGTTGAAACGCTATTTACGGCAACCGCCGCAAAAGGTGTGTTGTAACTTCAACAATATCGAGCAAATTTTTCCCGGCGCTGCGGCCTTGGGAGCAGGGGCGCCCACCGCTTCGAAAGGGGGGGCCTTGTATCCCGCTTGTATTCCGGATCACTCGCGAAAGGCTTGCAAGCTGAGGCGGGCGCGGGCCCAAATCATGGGCCAGATGTACAAGATTCTCTCACCGGGCCTGGGGAATAAATTTCACCTCGATCCTGTATCCAGCAGCTTTGGCGTATGCCTCAATGGTCGAGAGATTGGGCGATATTTTCGAGTGGACATTCTCTAAGCGGGAAATGTTACTCTTTTTGGTATGGAGCTTTTCGGCAATTTCTTCCTGAGTCAATCCGGCATCCTTCCGGATCTTGATCAATTCTTTTCGCAAGGCATAGGCAGCGGAAAGGCGCTCGTACTCTTGGGCCACTTCCGGATTGGCAAGGGCCTTATCTTTGAAATTTTTCAAAGTCGGTCTCATTTTTTTACCTCTTTCAATCTATTACGGGCAATCTTCATTTCCTTTTTCGGGGTCTTTTGCGATTTCTTGATGAAGGAATGGAGGATCACCACCTCTTGCCCGACAAGGGTGTAGAAGAAGGAGCGCCCAATACCTTCTTTCCCTTTGGCGCGAATCTCGAAGAGGCCCTCACCAAGCGATTTGGTGTAAGGGAGACCAAGCGCCGGGCCAAACTCTTCAATCATCTCCGCGACATGAAGAAAATTTGCCAAAATGCCAGGAGGGAAGGAAAGCGTTTCAGCTTCGACTTTCTCACTGAAAAATGTAATGTTCCATTTCATGAGACAAGGTTATCATTTTTGATAATTCGGTCAATGGATTTCTTCCGCTTAACGATGCCTGCCAACATGGAAAATCCTCAAGCAAGATTTGGCAAGGTATCGCGATGGTGAAATAATTGTTATTAAATCATAATGTTGTGCAAATGAGTGCGGGTTCAATTCCCAGAGTCGCAACATTAAGCCGGTTCCAACTCCAGATGAACGCGTCTTCCTAAAGCTGTTGCAATGTTGACCAGGGCGTCTAATGAAAAGCGTGAAACGCGACCGCGCAGCAGGTCGTTGATTCGCGGCTGCGTAACGCCGCAATGCAAGGCGGCATCGGCCTGTTTCCAAGCGTTCGCTTTGATGATGGCTGCGATCTGGCGCATAAGTTCGGCCCGTGCTTGCAGATTGGCTGCTTGTTCCGGCGTGTCGGCCAGGGCATCCCACACATTGGAAAAGGTTTCCATTTCGGTCATTTGATCCCCTTTAAAAGTTCAGAGTATCGGATTTGAGCAAGATCGATGTCTCGTTTTGAAGTGGCTTGCGTTTTTTTCTGGAACGCATGGAGAACGTAAACCGCATCGGCGAGCTTGGCGGTATAGATTACTCGGTACGTCCCCGAATCATCCCAAATTCGGATTTCCTCAACCCCTTTGCCAATGGACGGCATTGGCTTGAAGTCGTCCGGTTGTTCCCCGCGCTGTACCTTGTCCAGTTGGTAGCCTGCATCCTGTC
>JAQUEZ010000278.1 GCA_028684915.1 Desulfobulbus sp. | reverse complement strand
GGGGCGATGGCTTTGAGCAGCAGTGCGGCATGGATATGGTTGCTGTTCAGGTTGGCGAATCTGTCGTCGGCGATGCGCGATTTGATGTCCTTGATGACCACCGAATCGATGTAATCCCTCAGCAGTCCGTCGGTTTCCACTATACAGGCCACTTTGGCCATGAAATCGTCATTGTGCATGCGTGCCTCCTGCTCGGCGACGGCGCCGCCGCTGTCTACGCTGTTCGGTCCAGGATAAGGCCGTGCTTGTTGATTGTCAACATTTATGACTGTTCTTGTTACTGACATTTTGGGTCGAGCGCTCTCCCCCTTTGCCCGCCGTGCTTTGGCAACAAAAAGCTGAGTAAGGATGGGCAATGGGACCAGTTTTCTGGTCCAAAATTGAATGGTTGAGAGCGTTCATTGAAAAGGAAAGCCGTTTTCGACCCCTGACTATTGACGGACTGAGCCCCTAAAAAAGAAAAAGCCGTAACCAGTTGCAATGGTTACGGCTTTGTTTTTTTTATCATGGCGAAGCAGGCCTTTGTATTAAACAATTAACTTTATGAATTAATTTAAAAAGACAAGCATTATTTTTTCAAAATACCAACAAAAGTACCAACAAATTTTTCAGAGTTTCGTCGCTGATTGAGGCCAATTTCCTAACAGCCTGTTGAAAAAACCATATTTCTGTCAGCGGGCATCTCGGTGCCGCACGCCAAATCGAACAAACCAAACCGGCACCGGTCAAGACCATGCACTGAGGGATTCCTGTCCATGACGGGTAATCCAGCTATGAGGAGCAATATGGGGCTTCCCGTAGGCCAAAACAAACGAGCAAGCAGGCCGGCCATCTCTCTGGGAGTACCGTGCCGGTACAAATGACGCATCACCAAGCTGAGATTGTAGCCAGCGGCATGCATCAGGTAGCGTTTGGCAACGTTGTCCATACCGCGAAGTGTCATGCGAGCCAGATTGCCGCTGCGCTTGAGGAAGGCGAAGCTTCGCTCCACCAGCCAGGATCTGAGACGGCTCAATCGCTTCCCCTCGTTACCGCGAGCACGGCGGCGATTGGCGTGGAATTCGCGGCAGGCGTCCGTATCGCCATGCCAGCGACGGCGCTGAGAAGAATCACGCTCCGGGATGTAGGTCGTGATCCCCAGGTCACGGTTGAGACGTTTGATCAGTTCGGCCTTGTGATATCCCTTGTCCGCCACAGCGCAGAGAATTTCCGGGGCCTCGTCTCCGAGGCTGGCAAGGTTCTCGTTGGCGGCATCCAGGGTCCCCTCCATGCTTGAGGTGTCGCCGCAGTCGCCGGCATGAACCTCGACGGCCAATAGGGCGCCAGAGGCAAGGTCGACCGCGTGTTCGGACTTGTAGGCGAGATGGGTGGTGCCATCCTTCATCTTGGTGATGCGGGAGTCGGGATCGGTGGTCGACTGCCAGTGCTGATTGGACAGTTTCTTGCCCTTGCGCTTGCGGTCAAAGCGGGCAACGGCGGCGGTGTCAACCGGCGCCTCACCGGCATCCCGCATGAGTTCCTTGACGTAGTCGAGGTAGGAGGCGCCGGAATCCTTTCTGGCTAAGCGTTTGAGGGAGGCATTGGCCTCGATGGTGGTGGAGTCGACACCGGCGGCATAGGCGGAGATCAGTCCCCGCTGGTGGACAATGGCCAGGATGCGCTGGAAGGTGGCCCGGTAGACCTCCATGGGCAGTCGCTGCCGCCAGATGCTGAGGCTGGAATGATCAGGTGTCGACTCGTGGAGGGGGATACCCAGGAACGCCCGCAGGGAGAGCCGGTCTTGACAATTCCAGGCGATGGCACGGTCGGAGGCGAAACCCTCCAGGTAGCCAATGAATAGCATCCGGAAGTAGACTCCCGGCGGGATGGAGGGCCTTCCCTTGCTGGCAAAGCTTGGGGAGCAGAGCTCTTCCGCCCAGGAGTCGAACCCATCTTTGGTTAGAAGGTTGTTGAGCCGGGAGTAAAAAGGATGCCCTTGGCCCTTGGGAAGTTGATGCTGGTTGACCCACATCTTCTGCTGCTCGGGTTTGCGTCTGCCAATCGCCATGCGGTAATAACTCCTTGATGTGAAATGGTAAATTCAGATTACCGCACCTGGTTATTGGAGCAAGGGGTTTTACAGGGCTGCTGCGTTTTTCAACGGGCTGCTAAAGGACACTACGCGGAGAAATCGTGCTCAATCAAACGGCCATCTTGCCAAGAATAAACGATATCAGTTTGATTTTAAAATGTATTTCAAAAAATAAAAAAAATAATTTGGCCGTTAGAAGTCATGATCTGGCCATTAGCATACGCCATGACGTCATACTGAAACCGAATAAGCCTTTCAGACTGAGCCCCGCCGGAGGCAGAGCGCCTCTCCGCCTTCGCCACCTGGAGGTGGAGCGTGGCTGGGGGAAAGGGGCAAGGCTGCGAGTGAGCAAGCACCCGCAGGGCTTGGCCTTGCGGCTTTGCCGCAGCCATGCTACCTGGGTAAGTTCGCTTTTTGATGCGCTACAAACACCAAAGGCCTCCACAACCGGGAAAGCCTTTCACTGTGTATGCTCAATGTCCGCGTCGCGTTAGATTGCCAAACGGTCAGTTGATGCCGTGGCCGATGGTTATAATCTGAACCACCGCGAGAAGTCACCTTCCCGATTCGCCCCCAAGAGTTCAGCGTGGGACTGTTCACCGCTGCTGGCCTGTGCGCCTCTGCGCCTATCAGGTCAGTTGTGCAGATCTGCCAAATAAGAGGTCCGGCTCTGCGGGCCGATCCGTGTGTCGTCAGACAAAGCGCCACGGTGCACTCCAATATCGTCACTGTATTCGGGCCAGGGGGGCTGGTCAACCGGTTTTCTTCGTTGTTTTCCCATAAGCCGCTTCATCTTGGCCCTGGCGTTGAATAGCTCCCGCTGCTGGGATTCAACCTTGCGCTCCAGCATCATTATCTGTTTGCCGCGCTCACCGCTCTTCATCATGTGGTCAAAGGATTCTTTCCGGGCTTGCTGGAGCAATGTTCGCAAGTTCTTTATCTCAACTTCTTGTATCTGCTGGTTGTTGCGTAGACTTTCAGCAAGCTCCCGGAGCTTTATCTCCTCTGGAGTCACTTCTTTTGTTGGCGGTTGCTCGCCATCCAGCAGGCGATACAGCCAGTGATACCCAACCCCCAAGGAGTATCCGGACAGGACGCAGGGCAGCATCAGCGGCCAAAGTTCCCATAAAACCTGCCAGCCGATGCCGTAGGAGGCCAGGGCAAAGCTGCTCACCACCTTACCCGCCTTGCGTTCCACCAGCACCATCCCGTCCTCGGGGAGATAAAAAGAGTCCGTCGCCAAGCGGAAGAAACCCCAACCGGGCAACACCCAAGCCAGCCAGAAAACAAGCAACAGGGGCAAGAAACCGACAAGAAACCAGAGGCTGCGCCATTCTTTTTTCATCGCAGATAGGCCTCAGTGGTGTCCTTGTCAAAATGACCGACCTCCTGGGCCACCGTCGCCTTGGCCTGGTCATAACGCATCCCCTGCTGCTGCAATTCCGCCATCCGCTCCTGGGCGTAACTGTGGCGCAGCCCATGACCGCCGTTGGAAAAGCCCAACTCGCGTTTGCTGGCAGACGAAAAGCTCTGACTCCAGGTCCGGCCGCCGCCGATATCGTAGTGCTGGTGGTAGTGCACACCTCGGTCAATCACCAGGCGGGGATCCTCCAACCGCCTGGCCTCCAAGGCCATGACCAACTCTCGGGACAACACCACCTCGCGTACCAAACCACCTTTGCCGACAACGGTGTACCGATCCCCCTCCCGGCCGATGAACCGCTCCGCACTCCACTGGCGGTGACCGGAGGCTAACCGTTCACCAGCCGGCCGCAGGGTGAGCAGCTCATGCGCCCGCAAGCCGGCATGATAGGCCAACCGGGTGGCCAGGCTGTTGGCCTCGCTCTGAGCATGCGCTATCCGCTCGACCTGGGCCGGGGTATAGCTGCGAGTGGCAAGGGTGCTCTCTTTGCTGCTGCAGACGATCTCCAACTTCTGGCCGAGATGGATCTGGATCGCCTGGCGGTCCAGATCAAGGGTCTTCTGGCCGACCAATTGGGAACGCTCGGCCAGATAGTGTTGAGCCTCCTGTTCGGTGGCGCTGTGCAGATCTCCCTGTCGATGCTGGCGGAGATAGTCGGCAAAGCCTTTGAGGGCCTGTTCATAGCCACGGGCTGTGCCCAGACTATGAATCCGACCATCGTTTGGGTGATCATGCCTGCCGGTCCCCAGGGCAATCTTGCGGGAGACTGCATGTTCAGCCTGGGCCTTCGCTGAGCGGAAACTCGGCATGGTGTAACTCCGGCAAGCGTTTCAGATAGCGGTCAATCGAACTGCGGTGGATCCGGCAGCGATGGACCCTCAGCCACTCAGCCAGGTCGGCACAGGAGGCGCCGGCCCGCCGCATGGCCACCAGTTCAGCCCGATAGCGGTCCAGCCGACTTTTGCGGTAGTGTTTCCGCCTGGCCACTGCCCGGCGGCTACGAATGCGCTCGACCTCGGCGTGCGCATCAAATGTCTCTTCAGGTGTCTCCATGGTTCGTCCTCCGAGCTTTGTCGCGCCCGGCGCGGCAAAGCGGTGCTGGGGTGCGGGTTCCGCGCTGTGTCGGCGCCTGCTGACACAGCGCGGAAATCCGGGCATCGAAATTGACAGTGGTCGGCAGCAGGTGACAAACAGCCTTCAGTTTGTCAGCGCTGCAACCACCAGGTATTTCCGCGTCTGTTGCAATGCAGCCGTGCGAAGCACGGTTGCCACACTTTCAGGAGCAGCCGCTCACCTGCCGGGCCTCCCAGGCCTTCATCTTGGCCAGGATCTGGACCACACCCTCCGGGGCATGAGTGCCAACAGGATATTCATCCCGGGCAACGGTGCAGAACTGGTCACGCTCGGTGTCACTCAGGCTCTGCCACAGTTGGTCACGGGCCCTGTTCTCAATCTCTTCGGCCATTTGCTGCGCCACTAGACCGGCCGCTTGCACCTCCTGTCGCCTCCGGGTCTCCTGAGCACGTTTCTGCCGTTCTTCAGGAGGCGCATACCAGTCGGGAATAATAAGGGTTTCGCAGAGGGTGTTGAGGTAGCCGCCTGGATTGCGGATCTCCACCCGGTCACGTCGCCAGGTTTCCGCCGCGACATCGGCGGCCTGCCGTAAACGTCCAGGACCGTGACGTTGCATCAGTCCACCCAACTCCTGGTCAGAGATGTTTGACAACGGTGTCTGTGACAACAACAACCGTACTCCCTCTGTTGTTGTTGTCTTCTCTACTCTGTTCTTCTCTGTTCTGTTCTCCTGCGTGACATCACGTGACGGAGAAGCGTGACTGTCACGTGATACCGGCTGTGACATCTCGGGTGCTTTTTCCCGGTGCCGCTGTTGGCGGAGCCGGTCCTTTTCCCTGCGGACCTCCAGCTTGTCCTCGCTCTGGTACTTGCGCCAGTTGCGAATCCAGATAACCTCGTCACGCTCGATCATTTCCAACCGGGCAAACAATTCGAGGCCCTGTTCGATGACCGATTCGGGCATCGTCAACAGCAGGCTCAGAGTCTCGGCCGTATAAGGGGTATTCTCCGAGATCATGAGCGCCCCTCCCCGGCCGCACTTGCCGGCCTCGGCAATCAGCATCACCCAGAGCAGCACCAGGGTATCGCCCCTGGGTCCTTTGCGGATCAGTTTGATCTTGCGGTGATCAAAGAGGTCGCATCTCACTTTGACCCATTCCATAGCCACCTCACACGAAGGTGTCCTGGATGAGCCGGCGGATATCCTCCACCCGCCAGGCGGTGATGCGCGGCCCGAGCTTGACCGGGCGGGGATAGCGGCCTGATTTGACCCCAGCCCACCAGGTGCTTCTCGACACCGGGATCAGGGCCGGAACCGGAGGCCGGGCCTTGGAATCTCCGACAATCTGGGGCAGACGCAGAAAGCCGGTTTCCGGCAGCGTACTCCTTGGCATCAGTTCCATGGCGCCCTCCTTTGGGTTGGGCGGCAGGAAGCTGGGGCCATCCCAGCAAAGGTGGTTCCAGGGTGTTTGCGCTGCGAGACAAACGATGTCACGCAGCGCATGCGAATTATTTTTGTAGAACGTGCCATAACGGATTGCTCCTCTTGGATAACTAATGAGGATTCCGTAAGAAAACCGGCCGTCCGGTTTTCATCTCGAGGCGGTGGAAAGCCCCAAAAGGGCGAAAAAATCTCTTACATGAAGCTGTTGGATGTCAGCACCCCGGGAAAAAGAAGAAAGAGAGTACTGAACATTCCTGGCTCTGGATGGATGGCGGTCGTGAAGGCGGATTTGTTCTGGAATGCATCAGGCGGCCAGCTGCACAACGATGTGCGGGCAAACCAAGCCTGAACGATAAAATCCGTGACGACCTGATCGTGGTTTTGATGTCCAACGCAGCGGTCAGCGGTGCGGGTAGACGCTTGAGGAATGCGCTGCCTCCATGCGGGCAGGTGACCTGGCATTTTTTTTGTAGAGTGGCCTGGGTTCCGCAGAGGAACCGGCGTTCTCTTCCTCCTTCGCCTGCTGTGCATGGGGCGATGGAGTTGGCCTGTGGCCACGAGAACGAACCATCGTTGCCTTATTGTGCTCGCAACGGGTCCGATTTCGGGTCCCGGCCGGATGCCAGCGGAGCAACGCCGGCAATGGTCGGGGGGATCCTGTGCAGTACTGCCCTGGCACGGATCAGCAGTTCTTCGTTCGGGAACCGGGCAGGGCTCTCCGGACTGCGCATGCGTTTGTATGGTCTGTATTTACGTTTGATTACCTGTCATCCCACCGTCTCGGGCGGAATCGGGAATACGGGCACAAAATAGATGTACCCTGTCCGGTTGTCAAGAGGGTTCATTGCATTTAATGACGGCAGATCAAAACGATACCGATTGCGATACCCTATTGGTTCTCCAGCATATTGCTCGTCATCCGGCCGTACAAACGGTTCGTAATAAACACACACTATTAGAGGTTCTCACCATGGCACAAAAACAGGCAAAAGTGATCAAAAAGACCGGTAGGCGCACCCCCACCGCCAAGCTCATCGATGTCCGTTCATCGCTAGCCAAACAGATGCTGCATCAGGTGGTGCAGTTTGATCTGGCCTATGATCATCTGAAAACACAGTGGAAAGAAATGGGCGGTATTCCGGAGCAGGAAGGGTTGGAACTCATGGACAATGCCCAAAAGGCGGTGCAAGAATTCTCAGCCTTTATGGAGGAGTTCAGTGAGAGAGTGGGGTTTGACTATTGTCCGCCGAAGGGTGGTGACACCATAAAATTGCCTTGGAATACAAGTAAGAATTGCCGTCAATAGCCACTGGCCTTGCCGGTGGCTATTGACGGCCTGCGATGCTCTCTTATCCTTGCATCGTCCTGTATAAAAAACGCTGTCCCGGCAACGGTAACATCGGTTTCTCTTCATGCATGGCCTTGATAGTCGCCAAAAGGTAACATTTTTTTAATTTTCGTATGACATTCTTCTTGAAAATCTCTTTTGGACTGCTAATTCTAATTCGCTTTCAAGTTGAGACTAATGATCCATGGCCAAGCTGTCAGGCTTCGTAATGCTTCATGATCCGTACACAATCTCGGCAATCCACTCTGCAACTGCCGGATTACCGCGTCAAGATTG
>JAQUEZ010000277.1 GCA_028684915.1 Desulfobulbus sp. | reverse complement strand
CAATTCGGCATGCGCCCGACGCAAGGTATTTGGCCCCATTTCGGACAGGCCCCAATGCAGAACCTTGCCCTGGGCCATGAGATCCTTGACCGCCCCCGCTACATCTTCGATTGGTACCTCTGGATCAACCCGGTGCTGATACAAAAGATCAATACGATCAGTCTGAAACCGTTTAAGCATCCCTTCGACGGCTAACTTGATATGGCTTGGTCGGCTGATCAAGCCCGGAAGCCGCTCGCCTGTCTTCAAATCGATGTTCCAGCCAAATTTAGATGCAATGACAACCTTCTCCCGAAATGGAGCCACGCCTTCGCCGAGGATTCTTTCCACCTCGTGTGGGCCGTAGGCTTCAGCAGCGTCGAAAAAAGACACTCCATAATCAAAGGCCTTCCGAATGATATTGAGCATCTCGGACCGGGTAGGGACGGTCGTTTGATAGGTGCGGCTCATGTTCTGGACGCCAAGGCCGATACTGGAGACCTCAAGTGATCCCAGTTTGCGGCGGCCACTCAGCGAGACAGGCTTTGGATGCAAGGTTGTGCCCTTTTTGGCGATTTGTCCGGCCTGCGCCAGGCTGTGAGGCAACAGTACGGAGGCTGCGGCCAGGACGGCTCCGGCCCTGAGTACTTGACGGCGACCAGGCAAAGTGGGGCCATTCTCTACAACGGGTTGTTTTTTGTCCTCTTCCATTTTTAAAATTCCTATGTTTTCTTGATATTTATGTTGACTGGATCCGGTTTTCCAACCTGGAAAAATCGATAAGGTCATAAAAGAGCTTTGCGTGAGCGCCGCACTCCTGATTCCCCTGAAAGGCAGCGCTGTCGTCCCTCACCTTTTCCGTTCCAGAATAATCAGGGGTTATTTGCCGTATTGCTGATCATTGACGTATTCCTTCCACTTAACCGTGGAGCCGTTCTCGGGTTCAGCAATAGCGACATGGGACATTGCATGGTTGGGTGAAGCCCCATGCCAGTGGCGTACATTGGCCGGAATCCAGACGACATCGCCAGGCTGCATCGCCTGAGCCGGTTCCCCTTCAGCTTGCACCAAGCCCAGCCCGGAAACAATAATCAGCGTCTGCCCAGCAGGATGCGTATGCCATGCGGTTCGCGCTCCCGCCTGAAAATTGACCACTCCACCGCTATAGCTGCCTGATCCTTGCGATGCAAAGAGCGATTCTACGCTCACCTTGCCGGTGAAGTGATCCGGTGCCGCCTCTTGAGGCGCTGTCTTTCTGGTCACTTGTATCGCCTTGCTGCCAACTCCAGAAAGAGGCGTGCCTAACAGGTCGCCGAGAACCTGAGTGCTCCTTTCAGCAGCCTGGCCACTGACTCTATCCCTGAGAATCTCTATAAAATTTTTCAATTGGGCTTCATTGTAGCCCACATTCATGGCTATTTTCAGGTGTGCTTGCAACTGTGCTTCTGTCCCCGGCAATGCTGCCAAGCCACTGATCGTTACAAGTTCGCGCTGTTGATGGCTTAAAACATCACGGGCAAAGATGTCGGCGAAAAGATGCTCAACGAGGAACCTGTCTATGGCCGGTGCAAATGCGGCATAGCCGCTCTTGCGGTTGGACATATCTTCACCGACAAGGGTATTTCTGACCTTGTTGCCATAGGTATTTTTTTCAAAATCTGTTGGCAACGGGCTGGCCTCCCTGCCGATTGTATCTTCTCTGCCCTGAACTTTGCGCTCCTCCACAACCGACATAAACGCATTGATACCATTCAGTGACCGGGGAAAACCGGCGTAGGCATAGATATGGATCAGGATCTCCTTGACCTCGTTGATGCTCAGCCCCTTGTCCAGCCCATGGTTGAGGGCGGGTTTCAGTTTGCCGATATCACCGCTTGCGGTGAACGCGGCAATGGGGACGATTGCTTTTTCTTTCTCGCTTAATGCCTCGGATTTGATGGTTTGTGCCTGGGACACCGAACCAATGCCTGAAAGAAGAACAACTCCTCCTATCAGGATTTGCGCTGCAATTTTTTTCATAGTCACTCTTGGATGTGTTTGTTTTCAGTCAATTCCCCGTGGGCGGGATCAGTTTAATCCTTTCTTTTCTAAAAACTCGTACATCAAGTCGGCAATCTTCCCATTATTCAGATCGGAAAAGGGGAAATGGGTATTACCGTGAATGCCAATTTCCGGCAGATGGACAACCGTGGCATCACCGCCATGGCGATTGATGGCCTCGGCCCACAATTTGGCCATGGCAAGACGGACTCGCCATTGGTCCTGGCCGGGGTTGTCCGTGGGTTTTTCCGGAATATTGTCGCCGTAATAGATGATGATAGGAATTTTGGTCAGCTTGATGAAATCCGCCAGGGGCACGCTTGAGGCGTTAAGCGTGCCTCCGGAACTGGGCATGGGAGGAGGGATTTCGCCCTCTGGAAAAATAAAGTTAGAGCCCGGTTCATACGAGACCACCGCACGGATTTTTTCGCTCTTGAGAACGGTTGCCCAGCCCATGCCGCCGCTATGGGAATGGGTAACAAGTATCCCCGGACCAATTTTGTTGAACAGGGCAGCCACCGCATCCGAGTTGACGGCAATGTCAATAGGTCCGGTGTCCGGCGTCATCTGGCGAAAGTACTGATCAAGAGCCTCAGGCTCCTTTGAAAACTGCACGCCCGGAAAGAAGTTCGGCCAGATGCCAAGACGGAAGATACCGAACCATTTTTGTTCATCAGGTTCCACTTTGATGGTTGCGGGTTGTGTGCTGCGACCGGCGTTGCCACGACGAGGCTGGTCGAGCACATAGACCCCGAAACCCCGTCGCAGAAAAATGTTCTGATAGCCTTCCCGTCCATCCGGTGTCATTTCCCAGGTCTTGGAGAACTGTCCGAAGCCGTGCCACATCACCAACGGTAATTTTCTGGCATTGACCGGCACTTGATAGAACACGCGCGCATGATCGCCATGAAGTGTTTGGCCCTCGGGCGACATTTTAATTGGATCGAAGGTGCCGGGGTTCGTGACGACCGTTCCGCCGACGGCGAAGCTGCCCTGTTCCTGAATGACGAGCGGTTTTGATTGATCGGCCGCAGCGGCAATGGCCAACGATGATGACGCGACCGAAGCGAGTAGAAGTGCGAAAAGTACGCGTAGATTTATGCCTTTGATATGCATAGAGATCCTCTCATTTTGATTTGACAAACTCAGAGCGACTTGCCGTAGAACTGGGTCAGTTTTTCGACGATCTGGTCGACGTAGGGCTGCTTCCAGTAGGTTTCGATGTGGGTGGCACCTTCAATCAAGAACAGTTCCTTGTCCTTTGTGCCGGTGGCCTTGGCAAAGGCGTCCTCGGTCATATAAAGACTGTCTGCCTTGCTGCCGGCGATCATCAACAAGGGCTTGTCGATCAGTTCGATCTGGTTGGTGGCGTCAAAACGCATCAGGTCAAGCAGGCTACTGGTGGTGAACTTGAAGGTCGAATTAGGGTGCGCATGCGTCTTCCAGTAGTACTCATACCCCTGGCGATACAAATCAAACGGCAACTTGGCGATCTGTTCGTCGGTCAGGTTGGCATCACCGGAATACAGAATCGTGCCGCCAGCCGCTTCTTGAGCGCGGGCTTCCGAGGCCTGCTGCAAGCGTGTCTGGATCGTGTTCAGTGCCGAATCCACGTAGCCATTGCGACGCACGCGCCCGGAGTTGAACATGCTCACCGTCGCAATCGACTTGAATCGCTTGTCGGTCTGAGCTGCTGCCAGCGAGTAACCGCCACCGCCACAAATACCGAGCAAGCCAAGGCGCGCGGTGTCGACACCGGCGTACTGGCTGATGAAGTCGGCCATGCCATGGATGTCTTCGATCCGGAAGGCAGGCTTGTCTACATTGCGGGGCTGGCCCCCGCTCGCGCCCTGATACGCCGCATCCGCCGTGATGGTGATGTAGCCTTGCTCAGCCAGACGCTGGGCATACAAACCGGCGACTTGTTCTTTGACACCGCCGTTGGGGTGGGCAACCACGACGGCCCGATACTTCTTGCTTGCTTCATAGCTTGCCGGGGTATAGACGTTGGCAGAAATATCGATGCCATTGAGCTTGTATGTGACCGGCTGAATGTTGACTTGGCCTTTGACATTTTCGGTAATCGCGCCTTCATAGGCCAGCGTGAAGGGATTTTGTTTATAATCTGCTGCCATGGCTGCTCCTGTTGAAACAAGCGTTACTATTGAAACAAACAACAACTTGATCGTTTCCATAAATATCGATGTCTTTGTAGCTGTTTTCATTTTTTCAATTCCTCTTTGGTGGCTTGAAATCCCTGTCATTTTCAGTGGGAAGAGTAAATCTGGTTACAGATCGAGCCTTCTTTCCACCAGCCACTTGACCATTGCCGGATCGCGATGATCAAAGAAACTGCTCTTTGCTTGATCCAGCGTCGCGATTGCCTCCATATCATCTGCACTTAAGGTGAAATCAAACACATTGAAGTTTTCGATCATCCGCTCCTTACGAACCGATTTGGGAATGGCGACAATTCGCCGCTGGATCAACCAGCGCAAAATTACCTGGGCAAGGGTTTTGCCATGGGTGTGGCCGATGGAGGTGAGGAGTTCATTTGTAAAAATGTTGTTCTTGCCCTCGGCAAAAGGCCCCCAGGATTGCATTTGGATATTGTTTTCATTGAGAAATTTATGGGCTTCGATCTGCTGGCAGAAAGGGTGGGTTTCAATCTGGTTGATGGCTGGTACCACTTCATGATGCATCACAAGATCGATCAGCCTGTCCGGCTGGAAATTACTCACACCAATGGCTTTGATCCTACCCTGCCGGTACAACTCTTCCATCGCTCGCCAGGCACCATAAACATCGCCAAAGGGTTGGTGGATGAGATACAGATCCAGGTACTCCAGTTGCAGCTTGACAAGGGCTTTTTCAAAGGCACGCAAGGTGTTTTCGTAGCCCGCATCCTGAATCCATAGTTTAGTAGTGACAAAGATCTCTTGCCGGGGGATTCCGCTCTGTTTTATGGCACTGCCAACCGCCTCTTCATTAAAATAGGCGGCAGCCGTATCGATCAGGCGATACCCTGTTTCCAGGGCCTTCAGAACAGTTTGTTCACATTCTTTGTGATCAGCAATCTGAAAGACGCCAAAACCAAGGGCAGGTATTTCTACGCCGTTATTCAACACAATATTTTCCATGTTCTGACTCCTCTAACGCGCATTGAGCTGCGCAATTGTTTAAAAGTGGACGTATCCTCAGTTTTCACCGCTCCTGATAGGGAGAAGTAACAGGGTGGTTAAAAGGCAGCCAATCCCGCTAACTCCTATTACCCACCCCATGGGCCAGGGGGTATTGTCCGCGAATAGGCCGACGAGCCCGGAACCAAAGATACCGCTGCCGTATTGCAAGGCGCCTGTCAGCGCGGAGACAGCTCCCGCGCGTTCAGGGAAAAGAGCCATCGCTCCAGTGATGGAGTTGGCCACAATGAGACCGGTGGTCGAGGCAAAGATGAACAGAGGAGCAACCAGGCCCCAAAGCCCTCCCCAGCCGCTTCCCGCCGCGAAGGCGGTAACAATTGCGGAAAACGCGCAGGCAAAACAGCCGACCAATAACACTCGGTCGTAGCCATGGCGCAGAACCAGTCGTGCATTCAGCATGTTGGCAAATATGATGCCGACAATGCCCAAGGCAAACAGCAGACCATACTTTTGTGCCGGTACCAGATAGTAGCTGATGTAAGCAAAGGGCGTTCCCGCTATGTAGGCGTACATCCCGGCATAGAGGAAGGCTCCTGTTCCCACGTATCCGAGCAGACGCCTGTCCCTGAGAAGGGTAATATAATGAATCATTGCCCGACCTAGCGGTTCCCGGTTGCGTCTGGCCGCAGGCAGGGTTTCTGGAATCGTCATGACGGCAAATAGAGTTGCCAGGCCGACGCCTACCAGGACCCAGAAAATTGCACGCCAGCCAGCAATGGCAACAATCTGACCGCCGACCGTTGGTCCGATGAGTGGCGCGATGGCCATCACGGTGATCAGGGTGGAGAGCATTTGGGCTGCACGATTCCCTTGATAAAGATCGCGCACCATGGCACGCGACAGGGCCACGCCAGCACATGCTCCCACAGCTTGGACGACTCGCCATGCAATTAAGAGCTGGGCACTGGTGGCCAGCGCACAGCCCGCCGAACCAATCACGAACAAGACCAACCCGGCAGCCACTGAAGGCCGACGTCCATACCGGTCGCTGATCGGCCCCCACAACAGCTGGCCAAGGCTAAAACCAATGAGGTAGCCGGAAATAGTCAGTTCGATCATGCCGGTATCCGCAGCCAGTGACTGGGCCATAAGCGGCATGGCCGGCAAATACAAATCGGTGGAGATCGAGGCAAAGCCCATCAGCATGCTCAGAACTGCAAGAACATACCAACCCGGTTTGATGGCTATGGGTTCGGCCATGGTGTTGGCTTTAGCCGATTTTATCGAAATTGAGGCGGCCATTTACAGCTCCTGTGCTGTGGGCCGGAAAAGGATTTCGTTGGGGCGGGCTCCCAAGACAACGCTGGCCCCCTGTTCGCTTGAATGTCGGGCAGTGGCTTCTCCAAGCCCACTGCTTGCCCCTGTTATGACAACGATTTTTCCATCAATAGCATCACGCATGTTTACACCTCGATAGCGTCCTGTCTTTCACTTATTTACCGACTCTTTTTGCATACTCTGCCGGATAACGCTCGCCGGATATCTCGATAGTGGCGAGAGCTGAATTCAACTCGTTCAATTCCTGTGCTGTCAGTTCGATTGTGGCGGCTCCAAGATTCTCCTCCAGTCGGTGGAGTTTGCGAGTACCTGGTATGGGAACAATCCATGGCTTTTGCGCCAGGACCCAAGCCAGGGCTATTTGCGCAGGGGTAGCGTTTTTTGCCTCTGCCATCTGTCGAACCAGGTTGACCAACACCTGGTTTGCCGAAAGATTTTCTGCAGAAAATCGTGGAACTATGCTGCGAAAATCCGAACTGTCGAAGGTTGAATGCTTGTCAAATCTTCCGGTCAAAAATCCTTTGCCCAGAGGACTGAAGGGAACAAAACCGATCCCGAGTTCCTCCAGAGCGGGCAATAGTTCTTCTTCGGGCTGACGCCACATCATCGAATATTCACTTTGAATTGCAGCCAGTGGCAGTACCGCGTGGGCACGACGGATGGTCTGCACACCTGCTTCGGAAAGCCCCCACGTTCTGACCTTGCCCTCTTTGATCAGCTCCTGGATGGTTCCCGCGACTTCCTCGATTGCCACATCAGGATCAACACGATGCTGGTAGTACAGATCGATCACCTCCACCTGCAGGCGTTTGAGAGAGCCTTCCACCGATCGCCTGATTGTTGCAGGCTTGCTCTCCAGTATTTGCTTGCCGCCTTCAATCTTGATTCCGAATTTGGTGGCAATAACCACCTGCCCTTTGAATGGGGCAAGTGCCTCACCGAGGAGCTCTTCATTGGTAAAGGGGCCATACACTTCGGCTGTATCGAAAAAAGTGACACCACTCTCCACTGCTTTACGAATAAGTTGCATCATTTCAGATTTTTCTGAAGGTGGGCCATAGCCGAAGCTCATCCCCATGCAGCCCAGGCTAAGGCGTGCCCTATACCGATCAACAGCTTGTCTGGCAGATCATGAATTCTGGGCACATGAATGCAGCAATCGAC
>JAQUEZ010000276.1 GCA_028684915.1 Desulfobulbus sp. | reverse complement strand
TCGAGAAGGGCAACTCACCATTAACTCACCAAATAAAAAAAGCGTCTTAGCTGGTGAGAGCTAAGACGCTGATTTTACTTGGTGACCCCAAGGGGACTCGAACCCCTGTTACCGGCGTGAGAGGCCAGTGTCCTAGGCCACTAGACGATGGGGCCATGTCGTGTGGAACGTGGGCTATTTACCGTATTGCCTAATCTTTGTCAAGCATGATTGTCTTGTCCGACCACATTCTTTCTTCCTTTTATCCTCCTAGCGCAACAAACCTACCGCCCTCGCTTTGTTCCCATCTCAGAGTATCTCATATCGCCCATAGCGCAAAAAGCTGTATTCATGAGCTTTTCTGAGTTCATTGCCAATCACCCCCCCGTTTGGACCTCTACACTTATTACTCAGCGTTACAGAAGATACCAAATACCATCATTTACAACATAACGATGACCTAAAGTTACGATATTGCAATAAAAACAATAACATCCACCTGTCGATAACCTTTCAAAGAGGACAAAATACTGGTTCTAGGAGCCGGATTACCAAGAAAGCCCCTCTTGCAATTTAGGTTTCTCTCCAGGACGGGGAGTGTTGTTGCATGGACGCACTTCAAAAACCGACGGTTGTCTTGCCAATGCGATCAAAGATGTTTGAGGTTGCGCTGCGCACGAACCACGGTGACCAGTTCAGAGGAAACTTATGGGACTTTCAACCGCATTATATACAGCCATCACCGGGCTTCAAGGCACCTCACAGGCCATGACCGTTACCGGCAACAACATTGCCAACAGCTCGACTGTGGGGTTCAAATCGAGTTCCACCCTCTTTTCCGATCTTCTCTCAGCCAACATCGCTAGTTCCGGTGGCAACTCTCAGGTTGGACGCGGTTCCCAGGTGCAAACCGTACAGACCAATTACAGCCAAGGTGGCTTCGAATCCACAGAAAGCTCAACGGATCTCGCCATTGAAGGTAATGGATTTTTCATTGTCAACGATCCGCTTAGCGACTCCACTCTCTACACCCGTAACGGCAACTTCAGTTTTGACGATAGCGGATTCCTCGTTACAGCAGACGGTTACCGTGTGCAAGGCTCGACCTACAACGACAATGGCATTCTAGCCAGTGGTAACTTAAGAGACATTCAGGTGGATCTGGTTTCCCAGATTGAAGCCAAACAGACCGAAAACGTTAATCTACAGACCAACCTCGACTCCAACTCTGATATCCTCAATAGCGGTGTATTTGACCTTACCTCCCCAGAAGATACTTCAAATTACGCCACCACAACCACAGTGTATGATTCTTTGGGTACCTCCCACCTCTTTACCTGCTATTTCACCAAAGTCAGTGATCAGGTATGGGACTGGAATCTCACTGTTGACGGCGGCGACCTCACCACCGGGACACCCGGTGTGCTCGAAAACGTCGGTACCGGCACGCTGACCTTTGATTCAAACGGCAATCTCCTCTCCGGCGATACCGGCACCTCCATTGCCAACATTCTTGACTGGGACAATGGCTCCAATCAAAATCAGCTGATCACCTATTCCTTTGACACCACCCAATTTGACAGCAATTCCACCGTTTTCTCCCAAGACCAGGATGGTTATGCATCAGGAGAAGTCACGGATGTAGATATCTCCGCCGATGGCACGGTAAGCGCAGTTTACTCCAACGGCGAAACCATTTCGGTAGCCATGATCTCACTCGCCACCTTCATCAACCCAGATGGCCTTGATGCGACCGGTAGCAGCCTCTTCTCGGAAACCGGCCAATCCGGCACGCCAACTATCGGTTACCCTGGGTCGTCTCAAGGTACGATTATTACCCAAGCACTCGAACTTTCCAACGTCGACCTGGCCACCGAATTTGTTGACCTGATCACCATCCAAAACGCCTATTCCGCATCATCTAAGGTTATTACCACCACCAACGAGATGCTTGATGAATTGGTCAACCTCATTCGGTGATAGGAGCTGAGCCATGCATCAATCTTCCTTGAAACAAAATCTACAAGCCCTCAACGATCTCCTGGTTCGGGAACGGCAAGCCATCACCCATCTGCGCATGGGCCTGTTGGATGACATTCAACACGAAAAAACAACGTTATTAAAGGTATTGCATCAGCAGGAAAGCGCGATTAATGACGACGAAAAAACTGTTATCAAGGCGATCAAAACCAACAACGAACGGAACCGTATTCTGCTCGAGTCCGGGCTTAAACTGGTAAAACGGCTGCAGGATAACACCTTTCGCCGTCTGGCCTTGACCTATGCCGCCCGTGGCCGCTCTATGCAAATCGACGTCGGCCCGCGTCTGCTCAACCGGAGTATCTAGCCGTGGCCGGCCTGATCACCTCCCTTTATACCGGCGCTACCGGAATTTACACGAGCCAGTCCGCAGTGCAAATTACCGGCAATAACATCGCCAATGCCGGAACCGAAGGCTACTCACGCCAGATTGCCAATGTCATCAGCAACACGCCGCTAACCCAGGGTGGCCTGACCTACGGGACCGGCAGTTCGGTGGACTCGATTGATCGCAGCAGCGACAGCTTCATCACCAAGCAATTGATCGCTCAAGGAGCCACCTACGGTGAGTATGAAGCCGCCAGCACCCCCCTCAGTGACATTGAACAGATCCTTGATATCAGCGATACCAGTCTATCGAGTGACATCGACAGTTTTTTTGATGCCTGGGAAGAACTGAGCACCAATCCAGCAGGCACCACCGAACGGCAGCAAGTTATTCAGGAGGCGGCTGATCTGGTGGAACATTTCCATCAGATCGATCAACAGCTTTCTGATGTGGTGGACTCGATCAACACCTCTATCGATTCGACTATCCCGGATCTCAACGATCAGCTGCAGCAGATTGCGAATCTCAACCAGACGATCATGCAGACCGAACTCTCCGGCGGCGATGCCAACACCCTTCGCGATGAACGTGAGCTTCTTGTGCAGCAGGTCAGCGAAACCTGCGGTGCCACCATGTATTCCGACACCAACGGCATGCTTTGCCTGCAGCTGGAAGGCGGTTTACCTTTGGTGACGGGCAACGTGGCTTCGGTCTTTTCCACCAGCAATATAGCTGGTTTATCGCAAATATCGTTGAGTGCGGGGAACACCTCCTTTGATCTGCAGCACAATGATTTCAGCGGTGAACTCAAAGGCTGGCTCAGTGTGCGCGACGTGACCATCCCGGAATTCCAGAACGATATCGACCTCCTGGCATATACCATTGCCACCGAAGTCAACGCCATGATCACCACCAGTGCTGGCGTGGATTTAAACGGCAGTCTGGCAACCGACCTCTTTACCCTGGTTGCGCCCACCGATCCCCTGGCCGATGCCTGGGAGGGAGCAGCGGCCTCGATAGATGTCGCCTTTGACGATCCAGCCCTGATTGCAGCCGGCACCACCGGCTCTACCGCCGACAACAGCCTCTGCCTGGACATCGCAGCTCTACGTGAAAACACCAGCATCAACGGTGCCACCTATACTGAGGAATACTCCCGAATTTCCGCTAATGCCGGTTTACTGGTCATCAGCAACGAACAACGACTTACTGCCAGCTCCGAGTCCATGGATGAACTCAATGCCAAACGCGATTCTGTTTCCGGTGTCTCCACCGATGAAGAAATGGTGCTGCTGATCCAGTACCAAGCTGGCTACGAAGCCGCGTCCAATTACATCGGCGTGGTTAAAGAAATGCTTGATACCCTTCTACAAATGTGAGATTTGCCATGATTATTACCCGAGATGCCACCACTTATCGTAACCTTCAGGCCAACCTCAGCTCCACCTCGTCCACAATCAACGAACTCTACATCAAGACCTCGACCGGCATTGAGGTCGACAAGGCCTCGGAAAACCCTTCCTCGGTCGGAACGATCCTGAGTTGCCGCTCCGACATCGTCAAAGGTGAGCGTTATGTGGATAACTGTAAGCATGTGCAGGATAACCTTTCGACTTCGGAAATTTACATCAATTCGCTTGAAGACCTGATGGAAAGAGCCAAGGAAATAGCCGTGACCGGAGCAAATGACAGTTTATCGGATTCGGACAAACAAACCCTGGCCTATGAAGTCAGTCAATTACGCGAAGAGCTGCTTGATCTAGCCAACACCCAGGTGGACGGCAAGTACCTCTTTGCCGGGTATAACGATAAGACCGAACCCTTCTCCGGCTCTCCAGTAACCTATAACGGCACCAACGATCACATCATGATCGAGATCAATCCCGGATCTACCGTGGCCAAAAACATCACCGGCGAAGAATTGTTCATGAGCCCGGTAAACCTGTTTACCACCATGGAAGACCTGGAAGTGGCCCTTACCAGCGGCAGCAGTACCGATGTTTCCAACATGCTCACACCATTGGAGGATGCAGCCGAGCAGGTACGGACGCAACAGAGTTCCCTTGGCAACACCAGCTCACGCATGGACGACATGATCAGTATGCATTCAAACGCTTTGTTAATTTTGGATTCCACCCTTTCCAGCCACCAGGATGCGGACCTAACCAGTGTGCTTTCCGAAATCGCCAAGATGGAAACTGCCTTGGAAGCCACCATGCAGGTGACTGCGAGAGTCTCGTCTTTGAGCCTGATGGATTATATCTAACCCCCCCTATATCAACAAAAAGCCAGCCAACCTCTCCCCTCTGGGCCCCCATACGCTACCGAATTGCGACAAAACACCCTCACCATACTCCCGCGTACTTTTCCCTTTCACAAAAAAGCAGCAAAGTGCTAGGCTGGACACATTAACATTTTGTTTTCTTACTCTTTTTATCGTTCCCAAACAGCCACCACAATGACGCCCCCTACGATCTCAGTGCGTGTTTAGGAGACAGTTTTCATGACTGAGCCTCTGTTCTCAGTAGGGATTTTTTGAGGCAAACCCGTCGCGGAGACCACAGATGGCACCAAGACAAAACGCATCCCAATTCGAAGCCAATGAAAATGGATTTCTTGCTCAAATAGTCAGCAACAGCCCAGTCGCGACCTTTGTTATCGATGGCCAACACCGGATTCTTTATTGGAACCGGGCCTGCGAAATGGTGACCGGGGTTTCGGCGCAGCAACTCGTAGGCACGTGCCAATCATGGAAACCCTTTTACCCTGAGGAGCGGCCGGTTATGGCCGACCTGATTGTGGATGGTCGCCTCGACCAGATCAGCACCTATTATGTGGAAAAATTTCACCCATCACTCATCATCGAGGGTGCCTGGGAGGCTGAGGATTATTTCCCCCATTTCCCCGGAGGCGGCAAATGGCTGGCCTTCACCGCCACTGCCATCAAGGATGAAGAAAGCGGTGTTGTTGTCGGTGCCATCGAGACCTTGCGGGATGTCACTGCCCAAAAAAATTACCAGCAGCAACTTGAACAGCAGGCCAACTTCGATCCACTCACCGGTTTGGCTAACCGACATCTCCTCCATACCCGCCTGGACCTAGCTATCAGCCAGGCACAGCGTGAAGAGTTTCTCCTTGCCGTTCTTTTCCTTGACCTCGATAATTTTAAACAGGTCAACGACACCCTGGGTCATGATGCCGGCGACGCGGTGATCCGCGAATTCGGTCTTCGCCTCAAGGCTTCGGTGCGTGAACTCGATACGGTGGCCCGCATAGCCGGCGATGAGTATGTGGTGATCCTCTACGCACCACAAAGTATCGGTCATGTGACGACTGTGGTCCGGCGTTTAATCGATCATATCGGCCATAAACTCAACGTGCTGAATCGCGAGATTTTCATTGGCAGCAGTGTCGGCATTGCCCTGTTCCCCAAGGATGGCGAGGATACCGAAACCCTGTTAAAAAACGCCGACGCCGCCATGTACCGGGCCAAGCAGCATGACAAAGGAGGATTTCGTTTCTACACCGAGGATCTGAATCGGGATGCTCTCCAATGGCTGGAGCTCAAGCAAGAACTGCACTATGCCCTGACCTCTGGGCAGTTGGAACTCTATTACCAGCCCCAGTACAGCCTACGGGATAAGCGTATCACCGGTGCCGAAGCCCTGCTCCGCTGGAACCACCCCACCCGTGGCGTCCTTGCCCCGGAGGTATTCGTGCCTCTGGCCGAGGAAACAGGGCTGATCATTCCTATCGGCAACTGGATCATCAACACAGCGATTACCGAGGCCCAGCAGTGGAAGAATGCCTATGCCACCGAACTTCGGCTCTCAGTTAATATTTCAGCCCGGCAGTTTCGTTTTCAGGAGCTTGCAGAACTGCTGGATCGGATTATTAACCATACCGGTTTTCATCCGTTGAATCTGGAACTTGAGCTTACCGAAAGCCTGGTGATGAACAATCCGGAGAAGGCAAATGAACTGCTCGTGCAGTTAAAAGATAAGGGTTTTTCACTGGCCATGGATGATTTCGGCACCGGCTATTCGAGTCTTGCCTACCTCCGCCTATTCCCCTTTGACATGATCAAGATCGACCAATCGTTTATCCGCGAAGTGGGAAAAAACCAAGAGGCAGAAGCCATTGTTCGCGCCATGCTCCAACTGGCCCAGGCGCTGAAACTACGCGTGGTGGCCGAAGGCGTAGAGACTATGGAGCAACGGCAGTTTCTCGAGAATGAGGGCTGCGATGAGATCCAGGGTTTCTGGTTCAGTCGCCCCTTGCGGGCAGGTAAGTTTCTGCAACTTTTACAGACTCAGGCGTAACCTTCAAGACGTTTAAACCAATCCAGTCCCCCTCCTCTCCCCATCTCTGCTGGACTCGGAAAAAGTCCATTACCCTCTCAGGGATGGCTGGGGAAAAAACGCTGCGACGCAGAAGATCGAAGTTTTTAAGACGCCATCATCTCTCAAAAGGCCAAATAAAAAGGGGAGAGAGCTTAACACTCCCCCTCCCCAATTTTAGCTACGGTCCTCTTGCCCGATTGCAATCGGGCTAATTCTACTTTGTCACGTCAGAACCACCGGCAAAGCCGGCGGCTTGAAAACCTGTGAACCGCTCAAAGCGGTCTCTTGAAAAGATTATCTGACCACCATATGGTGGTCGCCTATTTAAACAAGTTCAGTTGCCCCAATAGGGGCGTTCACGGAGATAGGGGAACTTTTTAATACACGAATCGCTGTCTGCTCTTTGACCGATCCCATAAATTCGGAAATCGACACTTTGGGAGGAATCTTTACCAGCAAATGCACATGGTCTTGCTGCACATTCAATTCGAAAATGACGCAACCCAAGCGTCCGGCAAAGACGTGGATGCAATTGTGAACTTCCTCACCCACAGGACCACGCAACAAGCGGTACCGATACTTCGGCACCCATACGATGTGATATTGACAGCACCATAGCACAGGCGATAGCTTTGAAAACCTGCTCATCTGTTACTCCTTTGCTCTTGAATTGTGGGGACAACTCAAGATCTTGTGTAACAGGTGGGCAAATTACTGGCAAAGCCAGCGAACGCTGACCCCGCCCAAAGGACGGGGTTTTTAGGACTAAATAGTGCCTGAACGGAAATTAAAAAATATCGATAAATCAGAGTGTTATTATAACGGCCGTAGGTGAAGAAAATTTGATCGCAGACAATAAGGATAGCGGAGTATTGATGTAACATATTGATTATTATGCTATATTCCTTCCAAGAGCTTTTTGAGGAGAAGTCTCTGGACGGAAAAAACAACCACTCCCGCAAAATCTTCGTCGGACGAAAATCGCATGCGTAAAGTAATCGAACCCCAGATGCAGTTAGGTGAGT